>DASYOS010000205.1:0-6611 GCA_036007525.1 Chitinophagaceae bacterium
CCCGTTACCCGAAAAACCAAAATGGACAACGCTGTTTATTGCTGCAGGTAAAAAAGATAAAGTAAACAAAATTGATATCGTTGGGTTTTTATCAAACAAAGGACAATTAAAAAAAGATGATATAGGATTGATTGACGTGAAAGATTTTTTTAGTTTTGTAGCCATAAGAAAATTAAAGGTGGGACAAACACTTCAATTGATAAAAGATCAAAAGATTAAAAATAAAAAGGTAAAGATTGATGTTGCAAAATGATGAAGCATGCTAAAATATATATTTGAAATATATTTGATGATCTTATTTTAATCACTTAATAAAATAAAATATGAAAAAGTCAATTTTATTCGGGCTCTTATTTACAATTATTATGGCTATTTCCTGTGATGACCATACTAAAATTAGTGAGGATAAAGTACCTGCATCAGTTGTTGCGGCTTTTAAAACTAAATATCCTGCTGCCACAAATACAACATGGATCACTGAAAAAAAAGATGGTAAATTAATTTATGAAGCCAAGTTTAAGGATAATGACGAAGAGATTGAAGCGGAATTTTTTGATGATGGGGGTTTTTTAAAAGAACATTAAGGAGTTATTTATTTGTACTTATTGCGCTGGCTCCTTCTATGCAATATGCCTGCAATGTTCCAAACAAGTCATCTATCGTTTCAATAGTGGTGTGAATATTCACAGGATTGATTCTGAAATAGGTTTTCCCCTTAAGCTCCGTTGTTGCAAACCAAAATTTTCCTTCTTTCTCTATTCGTGCAGCAACTTCAATATGAAGTTTGGTGAGTTCCTCATTTGTTAATCCTTCTGCTTTGTATCGAATACAAATAGCTGACATTTTTGGCTGGGTAATACTTTCAAAATCGGTACTATCGCCGGCAAGATTATGCAAATACATTGCATGCGCAACATTACCATCCACCCACTCTCCTATTTTATCTTTACCATAATGCTGAAAACTCATCCATACTTTTAAACTGCGAAAGCGTTTTGATTGCTCAAAACCATGAACATAAAACTGGTAACGTTCATTATGACTTTTGTCAGTAAGGTATGCATGTTGAATGCCGAATGATCTTGTTAACTGATCATGATCTTTCACTAATACTGCACCGCAATCCAAAGGTGCATAAAACCATTTATGAGGATCTTTTGTTACCGAATCTGCAAGATGAATTCCGTTTAATAAGGTTTTATTTTTGTGAGATAGCAACATGCCGCCACCATAGGCAGCATCTATATGAAACCAACATTTCTCACGAACTGCTATTTTGTGTAACGCTTCCAGATCATCTACTGCACCAAGATTAGTTGTGCCGGCTAAACCAACAATGCATAAAATTTTTATACCTTCTGCTTTATCTTTTGCAATCGCTTCTTCCAATGCATCAATTTTTATCTGAAACTTATCATCCGTAGGCAATGCTCTTAAAAAATTTCTGCCAACACCAATGGCATCAACAGATTTATCAATTGAAACATGGCGCTCTTCAGAAACATAAACAGCCCATTTCCCATGCAAGCCTTCGTACTGTGCTACATCTCCCGTTGTAAAATCTCTTGCCAATTTTAACCCGATAAAATTAGCCATCATGCCACCACTGGTTAAATTACCACCGGCTTTTTTATCATAACCAATGAGATCATTAAGCCACCGGATTACACGTAACTCCATAGCTGTTGCTGAGGGGCCAATGCTGTATGCACCAAGGTTCTGATTTAATGCTGCTGCTAAAAGATCACCTAAAATTCCGGCAGGATTTGGTGATGGAGTAATAAGCCCCATGTAGCCGGGATGATTTACATGTGTGCAATACGGTAATAATTTTTCTTCTAATATTTTTTGAATTGCTTCAAGGGATTGCGGATTATTAGGAATTGATTCATCAAACAAATTATTTAAAAAAGAAGGTTCCACATCTTTAAACAAAGGTTTTTTTTCTGCTTGTTGCAAATAATCGGTAATGTAATCAATGAGGTTATGCCCGGCCTTGCGGAATTCTTCGTATTGCATAAAAATTTAATTTAAAACGCTGGCTTTTTTAAATATTTATCAAACCAATCAACAAAGATCTTTTCTTCCACTTCCTGGTTTTTCCATCCATGCCCCCCGCCTTTTTTAATAACCAATTCATTTTGCACATTGGCATCCTTTAATTTTTTAATAAGCATTTCAGATTGTTGTAAAGGAACTGTTCTATCAGCATCACCATGAATAATTAATGTAGGCGGATCATCTGCAGATACTGAATATATTGGTGAGGTCTGTTTTACTATTTGCCATATTTTAAGGGTATCGCTAATTACTTTATATGTTTTGGTTGTATCATTCCATTCTTTAAAATCAAATGCTGATACAACACCTGCCAGGGTTAAGCCTGCTTTTGCTTTTGATAGATTTGCATTTTGTTGCCCCCAATTTAAAAAATCTGTTGGTGGAAAAAAAACAGCTACAGCTTGTACTCTGCTGGAAACACGATCTACCGGGTCTTTTGAAGCAGTATCAATTTTATCATCCGATAATCCAACCATCAATGATAAATGTCCGCCTGAAGAAGAACCTGTTATTCCGAGATGATTACCATCAATGCGATAATTATTTGAATTATACCGGATAAATCTTACTGCTCTTTTTAGATCAGAAATTTCATCAGGGATAGTATATCTCGGTTGCGATGCGTGCATTACTGCAAACACTGTATATCCGCTTTTTAAATACTGCTGTACCCTGATGATAGTACTTGGTATGCGATCATACGTAGATCGCCAATTTCCACTTATAACGCTAATAATTCCCTTTCCGTTAGAATTATTTTTAGGGGCAAGCATTACCATAGTCAATGCCATACCATCTTTTCTGCCATAAATAATTTCAGTTTTGGTAAAACTTAAAGAATCCTGGGCATAAATACAATCACTTAAGACCGCTAGTAAAAAAATAAAACATGCAATAATTTTCATAAGGAGATTTTATAAATAAATATACTTTTTCTACTTTTCTCATCTTTGCCCTGCCGGACGTGGTTTAGGTAATTCTTTTCTCGGTATTTTTTGATCTCTCATGGCAGCATTGTAAATAAATGCGGCTACAATAGTTGCGGTCTGCTTAAGGTCATCTTCACTTAAATGATCATACACATCCATATTGCTGTGATGCGTTCTTGTATCATATTCATTGGCTCCTGAATAAACTGAAAACCCGGTAAGCCTACTGCGTCAAAGCTTTGATGATCTGTACCCCCGGTATTACTGATGGTAACGGTTTTTGCTCCCAAGTCATTAAAAGGTGCAAGCCATTGTTGAAAAATTGATCTTGCTGCTTCGTTGCCCTGCAAATATATTCCGCGAATTTTTCCTGTACCATTATCAATATTAAAATAAGAAGAGAATTTTTCATGAGCAGGTAACAGTTTCATATCTGCCGGGTCAGCAAATGTTTTCTTTACATACCCTCTTGAACCAAATAAACCTTGTTCTTCTCCGCTCCATAAGGCAATGCGGATGGTTCTTCTTGGTTTGATGCCAATCGTTTTCAAAATTCTCACCGCTTCCATCATAACTGCACATCCTGCTGCATTGTCTGTTGCGCCGGTGCCGCTGTGCCACGAATCTAGATGACCGCCCAACATTACTACTTCATCTTTTAAATTTTTATCGGTGCCTTGTATTTCTCCAAGTACATTATAGCCTTTTGTATCTGTTGTTGTAAATTTTGTTTGTACATCAATATCTAATTTCACGGGCATATTATTTTTTAAGATCCTAACCATTGTCATATAATCTTCCCACCCGAGGGCAACATCTAAAAAATTTGCAGGATCAGTTAATTTATATGGGCCTGCCTGCTGAACAAAAATAGTTCCGTCATGATTTCGTGGACCTGTGCTTAAAATAGCAACAGCTCCTTCTGATATTGCCAGTGATCTTAAGGTAGTCATCATACTTTGTTGACCGCCGCCTTGCCTCATGAATTGTTCGCGCCTCCTCCGCAGTGCAGCGGTATCTACAGGTTGTGGTTTATAATTAGCCATTGAATCTAATTCCTGATCGGTATATCTCATTGCATCAGCCTTAAAACTCATATTATATTTATCAGTTCTGTCAAGAATTAAAATTTTACCTGCAAGTTTGCCCCTGTATGCATCTAAGCTTGCTGAGTCTTTTGCAGAAATAAGAATTACGTCCGCATTCTTCAACCCATTTGTGCCGCCTGTCCATACTTTGGGGTAAGCTTCTAAAGATTTATACCATGGCGAAGTCATTGCCACATACGATTTTTGAAGTTCCCAACCTTTTCCAAAATCGCCCCAGGGATCAAGCATTGTATTTGTTAAGCCCCACGATGCTAATTGATTTTTTGACCAATTTGCTGCCTTCATAAAACCGGGAGAAGCAGTAAGCCTTGGGCCGTTTGCATCGGTAAGATGGAATACGATATCCATCACTTTAGAATTTTGCAACCCTTCCGTTCTTATCTTCTGCATCATGCTTTGGTCAATGTTTTCACTTTGTGCAATTACAAATACCGGAGCGTTAAACAATAATAAAATAGTAAATGCTTTTATAAATTTCATGTCTATTATTTTTTTGAAAAGTTAGTCAAGTATTTATTAAAGAAAAAATTAATTGATAGATGGTAGAAAGGTTTTCTTTCCCCGCAATTGTAAAGCTAATTTTATATAGTAATTTCTGGTGGGTGCAGCGTTATAATATCTGCCGCCAAAACCATTAATATCGTTTCCTAAACTGTAGGTCTGGTTCAATATATTTTCAGCACCTAGAAATATTTTAAACTTAAGCTTATTTTTTATCAACCTTTCATACCCGATCTTTGCACCAACTAAATGATAAGATTTGGCATATTCGCTGTTGGCATCATTCAGCGCAATTTTATCACTATAATAATAATTAAGGGTAGCAAGCAGTCCATTTTTCATTGCAAGGTCTATTCCCGAAGAAATGGAATGTTGTGCAACTGATGGAAGCCTGTTACCCGAAAAGTCAGTGTTGAGTTGTTTAAAGTCTTGGTAATGAAAATTATGCCAGGTATGACTAAGCCAGAGTAAACTGCTTTTAATATTTTTAGAAATTGATAAAGGATAATTAATATGCGTTTCTATTCCATACTGTTTGGTTCCTCCTGCGTTTAAATAAAAATCACTACCCGCTGCATTACGCCTTAAAACAATTGTATTTTTCAAAGAAAAGAAAAATGCATTTATATCTATATAGATGCCTTTTAAAAAATTCCCTTTCAATCCTACATCATAATTTATTCCCTTTTCAGCATTTAACCCCAGATTTATTGCACCACCAGTTGGTAATAACTCAGCAGTAGTTGGCGGTGAGAATCCCTTTGCAATGCCTGCGTAAATATTTATTGAATGTAATTTTCTCATAACAATAAGCCGTGGTGCAATTCCATTATTAAATGTTCTGTTTTGTATCCCGAAAGTTGAAGGTGTAAACCTTTGAAATTTTATGCGTAATGTATTCCAGCTTGCACCTGTTATTATTTTCCATTTTCTCAAATTAACAGATGCCTGTGCAAATAACAATTGCTGACGGTTATTGATATCATCACATGTTCTCAATGTATCCTGATTTCCCCCTGCATTTTTATGAACTGAATATGATGCGAAACCCAGCTGATACTCTGCTCCGGCATCTAAAGTTACCATTACATTATTCACTAACACACTATATTTAAAAACTGTTCTTCCTCCGGCATGCGGTTCAGAATTTTTACCATAATTGCTGATAGCAGGATTTCTCAATTCACTAAACACCCCATACAATGTTGTTTTATTCTGCAGGTTTGATGTTATGAGTTGTGTATAGGATGCACCGGCCAAAAACATTTTTTGATGAATAGAAGCATTGGCAGCTATAGCGCCGGGAAAAAATTGATTGCCCGGTCTTGCCGCTTTTGGATTGGCATCAAATTCTGCCTTTGTTAATGCACCCGGTGTTTTATAAAAAAGGTCGCCATATAAAAAACTTGTTTTTAAAAAATTGTTTTCTCCCAAACGAAAAATGCCATTCCAGTTAATTACATCCCGTTTTAAATCACTGTGATCTCTGTACCCATTACTTTGCTGATGCTGGAAACCAACTTTGCTGATTGATTTATCTGAGGTTGTGGTTAGTGAGCCGTACATATTTTGAAGACCATAACTTCCTGCAGCATATTCAGCAGCAATTCCTTCTTTTCCATTTTCATTCAGGCTTTCTATCAGCATTACCCCACCAGTTCCTGCGCCATACAAACTATTATTAGCCCCTTTAATTATTTCAATCGAATTAAAATTATAATAACCAAGCTGGTTAAAATAAGAATGCCCGCCCGGATCAGTGTATGGAATATCATTGTAATAAATTTTTACATTTCTCACACCAAAAGGAGAACGAAGTGAACTACCCCTGATGTTCATTCGGTAACTACCCGGCGAACGTTCTTCCATTCTAACACCTGGAGTAGAATTAATTGCTGAAACAATTGATGTTGAGCTGAAACGCTCAAGTGTATTTTTACCAATATAGTTTATAGCAGCGGGTACATCCCTCAATATTCTATTTTGCTCAAATGCTTTTATAGTTACTGAT
>DASYOS010000206.1:0-3964 GCA_036007525.1 Chitinophagaceae bacterium
CATTCAAACGATTTTCATAAAATATTACTAAATAAACCGGTTATGGGGTTATAGGAGGTTTATTAAGCTTAATAAACGATATTTTTATAAAAATTCTTTTTAAAAACGTAATTTTGCGCTTCTTTATGAGATTAATAATCATTTTATTCGTTACATCTTTAACCTTTACGTCCTGCAATAATGATTTTGCAAAAGTACTTAAGAGTAAAGATCTGGAGTATAAGCTTAAAAAAGCGGACGAATATTTTTATAATAAGAAATATAAGCAGGCAGAAGAATTATATGCAGAATTGTATCCTGTTTTTAAAGGCACACAAAAATTTGAAGACCTGTATTATAAGTATGCATATTGCTCTTACTTTCAAAAAAATTATGCTGATGCAGAAAATCTTTTTAAAGGCTTTTTAGAGGTGTTTCCTAATAGCCCTAAAGAAGAAGAAGTATCCTACATGCGTGCTTATAGTTATTATCTGCAGTCGCCTAAAATAGAATTAGAGCAAACAAACACTGCTCAGGCTATTGGGATGATGCAAACTTTTATAAATACACACCCGGGATCAGCAAGAGCAAAAAGTGCATTGGATATTATTGATAAAAGCAGGGCAAAACTCGAAATAAAAGAATATCAAGCGGCAGAGCTATATTATAAATTGCAACATTACAGGGCTGCCGGTACTGCATTTACCACCTTATTAAACACTTATCCGGAATCAACAAAAGGTGATGAGTATAAATTGAGAAGCATTAAATCTTTTTACCAGTTTGCCAGGTTAAGTGTAGCAGAAAAACAAATAGAAAGATATGAAAAGGTAGTAACTGAAGTTAACGATTTTACGGACCGGTTCCCTGATAGCAAATTATTAAAAGACGCACAAGAATATAACAACCTGAGTTTAAATCACATTAAAGACTTACAAAATGAGCAAACTAAGACGACAACAAAGCGCTAATACAAGCAATGTTGTAGAAACAAAAAATTTAACTGATATTAAAAGCAAGACTGGCAACTTGTATGAATCTATTGCGGTTATAGGTAAAAGGGCCAATCAGATTAATATCTCTTTAAAAGAAGAGCTTCATAATAAGTTGGAAGAATTTGCAAGCCATACTGATAGCCTGGAGGAAATCCATGAAAATAAAGAGCAAATCGAAATTTCTAAAGCATACGAAAGAATGCCTAATCCTGCTCTATTGGCAACTACAGAGTTTATGGATGACAAGGTATATTACCGTAAAAATGAAGAAGAGGATCTTTTTAGCTGACGTACGGGTTCTTTACTATAAACTTTTATATTAATCTTTAGATAAGAAAATATAATTTTAGCGACGATTGTTTAAATCGTCGTTTTTATTTTATGCTTACAGGCAAAAAAATATTGTTGGGAGTTACAGGCAGCATAGCTGCTTATAAAGCAATTATGCTTGTTCGGTTATTAATAAAAGCCGGTGCTGAAGTAAAGGTGATAATGACACCTTCAGCAAAAGATTTTGTTTCGCCGCTTACCTTTTCTACCTTATCAAAAAACGAGGTTTTAACTGATCTTTTTAATGAAACCTCATGGGCTGATCATGTGCGGCTTGGAAGATGGGCAGATGTAATTGTTATAGCTCCTTTAAGCTGCAATACACTTGCTAAGATGGCTAATGGCTTATGTGATAACTTATTGCTGGCAGTTTACTTATCTGCAACCTGCCCGGTAATTGTAGCACCCGCAATGGATGAGGATATGTGGCATCATCCATCAACCAAATTAAACATTGAAAAGATAACATCTTTTGAAAATAGAGTAATACCTGTAGCTAACGGGGAATTAGCCAGTGGCTTATATGGAGATGGGAGAATGGCAGAGCCGGAAGATATACTGCAATATTTGCAGGATTTTTTTTTTAGCACTAAAGAATTAACGGGCAAAAAAATATTGGTATCTGCCGGGCCTACACAGGAAGCAATTGACCCGGTTAGGTATATAAGCAATCATTCTTCCGGTAAAATGGGTATTGCTATCGCAGAGGAATTTGCTGATAGAGGGGCTGATGTTACTTTAATATTAGGGCCATCAAACCTAACCGTTAGTAAAAATATACATACAATAAAAGTTATTTCAGCACAGGAGATGTATGATGCATGCATGACCAATTTTTTTAAAACGGATATAGCAGTAATGGCTGCCGCAGTTGCAGATTATACCCCGCAGGATTTTTCGCCAAAAAAAATTAAAAAGACGGAAGATGTTTTTACAATTGACCTTACTAAAACAAATGATATTTTAAAAAAACTTGGAGAGCAAAAAAGCCAAGATCAGATAATAGTTGGGTTTGCTTTGGAAACTAATAATGAAAAAGAAAATGCTTTAAGCAAGCTTGAAAAGAAAAAGATTGACTTGATCGTCCTAAATTCTTTAAATGATAATGGAGCAGGTTTTGGTACTGACACTAACAAAATTTCTATTTTTGACAATCGGGGGAATGAGGTCAATTTTGAAACAAAGTCTAAACTACTTGTTGCTAAAGATATTGTAAACACTATCATCCAATATAAAAATGCGTAGCATAGCTCTTCTAATATCTATTTTTTTATTTGTAAATAGTGCAAAAGCACAGGAGTTGCGTGCAAGAGTTAACGTATTATCAAACCGGGTAGGTGGTAATGTTGATAAGAAAACTTTTCAAACACTGCAAACTGCATTGAACAATTTTATAAACAATCGAAAATGGACAAATGATAATTTTTCTGCTGAAGAAAAAATAGATTGCAGTTTTCTTTTAAATCTTGAAACAACTAACGACGTTAATGTTTACAAAGCTTCACTTACCGTCCAATCTGCCCGCCCTGTATATAATTCAACTTATCTGTCGCCCATTATTAATTTTGTAGATAATGAGATAATCTTTAAATACGCCGAGTTTCAGCAATTAGAATTTAATGACAACCGTGTTGCAGGTACCGATCCGCTTACTTCAAATCTTACTGCTGTAATTGCTTATTACATTAATATAATTCTGGGGTTAGATTATGATTCGTTTTCACCACGGGGAGGCAGCCTTTATTTTCAAAAAGCTCAAAACATTGTAAACAATGCCCCGGAAGGTAGAAATATATCAGGATGGAGGGCTTTTGATGGCAGCCGAAATCGCTACTGGCTTACTGAAAATTTGCTTAACAATCGATACACGCTTATACACGACGCATATTATGTTTTTTACCGGCAGGGGATGGACAAATTATATGAAGATGAAGTGACTGCAAGAAATGAAATAATAACTGTATTAAGCCTGTTAAATAACTTAAATACTGAAAATCCAAACACGATGATCCTCCAGTTTTTCTTTCAGGGAAAAACGCAGGAGTTGATAAATGTTTTTTCTAAGGCCTCGCCATCAGAAAAATCTAAAGCAATAGAATTTCTTCAGCGCCTCGATATTTCAAATATATCTAAATACAAAGCAGGATTAAAATGATCAGGTGCATTCTAATTTTGATCTTATTTTTTTTTAATTCCTGTAAAAATTCTGTGCCATCCGAAATAATTAAACCAAATAAAATGCAGGAAATATTGTGGGATGTTTTTAGAGCTGATGCCCTCGCTCAGCAATCAGTTAAAAATGATTCAACTAAAATAGTATCAGAAGAAAACAGCACGCTTACAAGGAAAGTTTTTTCGATCCACGGTATAACCAAAGATCAGTTTGATAAAAGCTATGCTTATTATTCACAGCATCCGGATGTAATGAGAACTGTGCTGGATAGTATTAGTACGCAAAAAACAAGGGTGGATACAATAGCTCTACCTGCAAAATTTAAGCGATTGTTGAAGGACACTGCTAAATGAACAAATAATTAATAAAAATGAATAAGGTTTTTAAAAATGCTGATGATGCAATAGCTGATATTAAAGATGGCGCTGTTTTAATGTTAGGTGGATTTGGGTTATGCGGTATTCCCGAAAATTGTATTACTGCATTG
>DASYOS010000207.1:0-4890 GCA_036007525.1 Chitinophagaceae bacterium
ATTATATAAACTGGTTTCATACATTACAAAGAAAGTGAAATTCTTACACTTAAGAGGATGGCTGGGCTTAGAATGATTCAGAAACTCATTTTTGCAAATCGTACCTTTGCGGAAATGGATCAGGTAAAAAATAAAAATATAAGAACCCTTACGCTGGAAGAGCTTCAAAATTATTTTGAAACCTTAGGTGAAAAGAAATTCAGGGTTAAACAGGTGTGGGAATGGCTGTGGCAAAAACATGCTCACAGTTTTGAGGATATGACAAACCTAAGCAAGGAATTACGTCACACCTTATCAGAAACCTTTTCTTTACCCGCCCTTACTTTAGATGTTTCGCAATACAGCAGTGACGGCACTATTAAAACAAGGTTTAAAACACATGATAATCATCTTACGGAAGGCGTGTTAATCCCGGTTGATAACCGGCAAACAGCATGTGTGTCTTCCCAGATCGGTTGCAGCCTGAGTTGTAAATTTTGCGCAACAGGTTATATGGAAAGAAAAAGAAATCTTGATTTTGATGAGATTTATGATGAAGTGGTGTTACTTAACCAGATGGCAGAAAAAACTTACGGCAAAAAATTGAGCAATATTGTTTTTATGGGCATGGGCGAGCCATTACTTAATTACAAAAATGTATTAAAGGCCATAGAAAGAATAACCGCAAATGATGGATTAGGAATGAGTGCAAGAAGAATAACAGTATCTACTGCAGGGGTGGCTAAAATGATAAAGCAATTAGGAGATGATGAAGTAAGGTTTAATCTTGCCTTATCTCTTCATGCTGCTACTGATAAAAAGCGAAATGAAATAATGCCAATAAATGAAACCAATAACATCGCAGCATTGATAGAAGCGCTTAATTATTTCCATAAAAAAACAGGCAATGACATCACCTTTGAATACATATTATTTAAAGGCATAAATGATACTATACAGGATGCTGATGATCTTATAAAAATTTATAAACAGGTTCCTGTTCATCTTGTAAATATTATTGAATACAACCCTATTGATGCCGCAAACTTTACAAAACCCGATAAAGATGCAACGCAAAAATTTATGGATTATCTTGCTAATCACAGGGTTAATGTAAGACTAAGAATAAGCCGCGGTAAGGATATTGATGCCGCCTGCGGCCAATTGGCAAATAAAGATTCACTCCCTTTAGTATCCAACAGCTTAGGGTATGTCAGCTGAATTTTAAGGTCCGCATCTTATTAAAAAATTTCTTAACAATTCTTTTACCAGGGCTGGTTAAACCTTCCCTTTAATAAATAATCTATTATATTATTATCCACTTTTAAACAAGAAAAAATGAAAAAAATAATTACAGGTTTATTTATGATCGCTGCATTCAGCACGCAGGCCCAGGATCAAAATAAAACAATTGAACAAAAGAAAAATGACAGGCAGCAACATGGCCAACACAAAGGGCATGGTGGAAAAGGAATTGATGGGATGGACAATCTTAACCTAACTGCCGCACAAAGGCAACAAATAAAATCTATAAATGAAGATTTTAAAAACAGGTTACAAGCCTTAAATAAGAATGACAATATAACGGTAAAGGATATGAAGGCGCAGAGAAAAGCACTTATGGAAGATAGAAAGAACAGAACTTCTGCCATATTAAGTCCTGAACAAAAAACTCAATTTGAGCAAATGCGCAAAGAACACATGGGTGACCGTAAAAACAAAATGAAAGGAGAAGATTGGAAAGAAAAGAGAAAGGCAGAGATTGGTAAAGAAAAAACAAAGATTAAAACCACATAAACTTTTTTGTTAAGTTGTAGGGTTAAGCGAATTCTGAAAGAGTTCGCTTTTTTGTTTTTAGCAACCCTTTAATAAAAGAAGCACGATTTTTATTTCCACGGACATGCAATACTTTTTGAAGGCTCCCTGGAACCTCTAAGTATTATTGAGAGCTCAACAGAGGCCGGTTTTCTGGCACCTGCACCTAATTTTGAGGTGTTCATTTCATACGTTAATCCGAACTGTAAATTATTATACACCAATCCCATATAGGGTACTAAACCATTTTCTGCCCAGTACCATAATCCGGCATTTATGATCGGGCCTTTATCATTGCCCAAAAAATACCCTAGTCCTCCTCCTGCTGATAAATATTTTGCACTGGTGCTGGTATTACTTTGTAATTGGTAAATAGCATTTGTATTCAAAACTATTCTGTCATTTATAAAGGTTTCAAAATTTGCATGGGCTACTTTTCGTACTGCTAACCGCTGGTTAACATCCTTCAAAAATGTTTGTCTCGGCCGGTTTACATGAAAAGCAGCAATACCTAAGTCAACATTGCTTTTATCGCTTGTGATGCTGTAAGTAAGTCCGGTATTTGCAGAAATAAAGGCTTTCATATTTGACAATGCAATTTCACCGGTAGGAAGATTGGTATTAAAACCAAAGCCTGTAAACTGATCCTGAAAATCCAGCTGACTATAATCCACAGATCTTCTCCCATACGATCCTCCAAAACCTACGCCCAACCTGTGATTACTGCTGCCATCAATAAGTTTAATGTTATAAGAAAAATTAAGCGACGCAAAAGTAGCTTTTGCAACACCGCCCATTGCCCGGTCTAACATCAACATACCACCTACTCCCAGATAATTACTTTTTCCATCTAATCCTTTTCCTTTTGGCAATATTTTACTATCGTAAGAGATTGTGGCGGTAACGAAAGGGCTGGTTATGCCCATCCACTGGCTTCTATAGTTGCTCATTGCTCTCCAATCAGAATTAATATTTGCAGTTAAAGCCGGATTTATATTTAATGGTGATGAAAAAAATTGGGAAAAAACCGGGTCCTGTGAATACGATTTAATCATCGCAATTATAAAAAACAATAATATAATTATCCTCCTTTTCATATTTATCTTAATAGGATTGATGTTCCTCTTTTCTTATGTACCCTGTCATCCACACCTATGCCTTCAACTGTCCAGGTAAATACATCGGTACCCTGAGGAATGCCCTTAAATATTCCATCCCATCCATATTCCATAACATTAGTTTCAAAAACAAGCTGCCCCCAGCGGTTAAATACTCTGAAATATTTAATCTCTTTTATGTTTACTAACAAAGGCATTAACTTGTCATTATGTCCATCTCCGTTTGGAGACCAGGCTTTAGGAACAAATAAGTCTGAGATCAATGCGGGGGTTTGTAAAGCCTGTGAAATTTTTACAAGTTGGGTGTCAACAACCACGCAGCCCGTGCCTGAATTGATTGTAATAAAATATTCAGTTGTTTTATTAAAATTAAACACGGGATTACTTATTAAGCTGTTATTTAAACCTAGCTGGGGTTTCCATGTATATTGATCGGCAGGTGTTAATATTCGTGCCTGCAATTGCTTTGGCGTATTTGCAATAGCATTTATGGTTGGGTACCGCATAGATGATATGGGAGGTGTTATTGATATTACTGCAATGCCATTTGCGGTATTTGAACACCTTGCATCTATTACACTTATTAAAGAATAAGTGGTGTTGCTGGTGGGTGATACAACCAGTTTGTATGGAGAAGCTGTGATGGAGTTAATAGTAAAATTTCCAGTACCATTGGAATAAGTTACTGTCCATGGTGCCACACCGGTTAAAATAATATCCAGTGTTTTGCTTAATCCCTGGCAAAGAGTACCACTACCATTTATTGAAGCAGAAGGTTTAGCATTTACTGTAACAGTTACAGGCTTAATGGTTGCACACCCGGCTGCTGTTGTCCCTTTTATATAATAGGTTCCGCTTATATTAACTGCGTTTGGATTATTAAGAATATTAGAGGCTGTAGCATCAGTAAAATATGTAAAAGATAAACCGGCATCAGACCCCGCGGTTATATTTGTTGCTGTAATATTGATATTACCTGGTGCACATACTGCCACAGGGTTGTTTATATTCACAATTGGCCTGGGAATCACAACCATTGCAATTTGCCTGCTTGCTACAACAGGCGAGGTGGTGCATATTGCATTACTTGTCATTACAACAGATACTTTGTCCCCATTTACTAAAAACTTTGTTGAGTACGTTGATGAGGTAGCGCCTTGTATGTCCTTCCCATTAATTTGCCATTGGTACGTTGGTGATGGTCCACCATTGGTTGGGGTTGCTGAAAAACTTGCAGAAAAAGTTACAGAAGCACCTTCGCAGATTGTATTGCTAGATGCTGTAATACTTACTGATGGAGTAAATGTAGAAGGAATAGTTATTGTAAAGCTATGTTGATCGAAGCAAGTTGCTGCTGATCCTGCATATACATAAATAGTTCGGTTGCTTGTAATAACAGTTCCAACAGGTATAGCCCCTACTCCTCCCGGTGAACTAAAATAGTTTCCATTAGTTAATGCTGGTAATGTATAAGATCCACACGAGGTTATATTTGGCGGAGCATCTGCAACCGGCTTAGGCGTTATGGTTACTATAAAACTATGTTCATCAAAACATGTTGCTGATGTTGCGGCATACACATAAATAGTTTGGGTACGTGTTATATTTGTTCCAACTGAAATCGGTCCAACGCCTCCGGGTGAACTAAAGTAATTTCCATTCGTTAATGCAGGTAATGTGTACGTAACACACGATGTTACATTTAAAGGTGCATCTGCAACAGGTTTTGTAGCTATAGTAACAGTAAAGCTATGTTCGTCTGAACACGACACTGATGTTCCCGCATACACATAAATAGTTTGACCGGTGTTTATAACTGTTCCCGCTGCCAGCGGTCCAACGCCACCAGGCTTGCTAAAATAATTCCCATTATTTAATGCAGGTAAGGTATAGGGTCCGCATGATGTTACGTTTTGTGGCGCATCTGCAATGGGACCGGGAGTAATGGTAATCGTAAAACTATTCTCATCAAAACAAC
>DASYOS010000208.1:0-20631 GCA_036007525.1 Chitinophagaceae bacterium
GGCAAGAATGAAAATGCTGGGCGCTGTTGTAATACCTGTTACGAGCGGCAGTAAAACCCTGAAAGACGCAACCAATGAAGCTATCAGAGACTGGATAAATCATCCTCAGGATACGCATTATATCATTGGCAGCGTTGTTGGCCCCCATCCTTATCCGGATATGGTTACCCGTTTTCAAAGTGTAGTAAGTGCAGAAATGCGTAAACAACTAAAAGATAAAACAGGAAATGAGTTGCCAAACTATGTATTTGCCTGTGTAGGCGGTGGTAGTAATGCAGCAGGTGCTTTTTATCATTTTTTAGATGATGCTTCTGTAAAATTAGTTGCTGTAGAAGCAGCAGGTCAAGGGATTGACTCCGGCTTTTCTGCAGCCACTACTCAATTAGGTACCACAGGAATTTTACACGGAAGCAAAAGCCTGGTTATGCAAACTGCAGATGGACAGGTTGTAGAACCACACAGTATTTCCGCGGGTTTAGATTATCCGGGTATAGGCCCCCTGCATGCACATTTATATACATCCCGAAGAGGAATATTTTTAAGTGTAACGGATGATGAAGCTGTTGAAGCCGCAATGGAACTGGCAAAGCTGGAAGGAATTATTCCTGCATTGGAACCTGCTCATGCTTTATTTACTTTGAGAAAAATACAATTTAAGAATAATGATATTGTAGTTGTAAATCTTAGTGGGCGGGGAGATAAAGATCTGGCTACCTATATGAAATATTTATGAACAGAATCAATAAATTATTTTCTGAAAAGCAAAAAAACATTTTAAATGTTTATTGCACCGCAGGCTTCCCCCATTTAGATGATACTATTGAGGTTCTTCATTCTTTGCAAAATCATGGGGCTGATATGGTTGAAATCGGGATGCCTTACAGCGATCCATTGGCTGATGGCCCGGTGATACAGCAAAGCAACATGGTGGCTTTACATAATGGCATAACAATTCAAAAGCTTTTTAAACAATTGAAAGATTGCAGAAAAACTTTTAATCTTCCCCTGATATTAATGGGCTACCTGAATCCTGTTTTGCAATTTGGAATAGAAGAATTTTGTAAGCAGGCAAAAGAAGTTGGTGTAGATGGCATCATCCTGCCCGACCTTCCTATTTATGAATTTGAGAATGAATACAAAAAATATTTTGAGCAAAATGATCTGCAATTCATTTTTCTAATAACACCCGAAACTTCTAAAGAAAGGATCAGACAAATTGACGACTTAAGTAAAGGTTTCATTTATGCAGTGTCATCCTCTTCAACCACAGGTAATAATAAAGAAATAGATCAGCAGGAACAATATTTCGAGAAACTTCAAAAAATGGATTTACAAAATCCTATTCTTATAGGCTTTGGCATAAAAGATAATCATACTTTTAAGACTGCCTGTAAATACAGCAATGGTGCAATTATTGGCACCGCTTACATCAATGCTTTGCAGAACGCCCGCCCGGATGACAGGGTCGGACGGGCAACCGATATTGAGATTGCGACAAAAGAATTCCTTGACAGGGTTTTGCATTGATATTTTACATTTCATTAACCATGGCTGCCATTCCTGAGGCTTTTATCTATCTAAAACAAAGTAAATTTCGAACTAAATAAATACAATGAGATCAATTTTTATAGTTATTCTTTTATTACCTGTATTTGGATATGCGCAGATTAAAAAATCTGCAGAAGCAAAACCAAAAATTCAAACGGTAGCATTTGATGGATATGTGATAACAGGCATGGTAAACGGCTTTGCAGATGGAACTCCTGTATCTTTTTTAAATGAGCAAACAAACGTACCTGAGCAGCAGTCAATAATAAGTAAAGGAAAATTTATTATTAAAGGTAAGATGACTCAACCCGGTTTTAAAGGTTTGATCTTTAATAATTCGCAACCGGTAGTGCCATTATTTCTCGACAACAGCAATGTAAAAATTACGGGTAAAAAAGATGCGCTGGATAAACTTGTTATTATTGGTTCACCATCTCATACTCAGTTTAAAATATATACAGATGCAATAAAACCTTATGAGCAATTTCTTTTACCCGATGCCATGTATGATTCTATTGCACTTAATAAAGTTGCAGGTATTAGCGAAGGGTTTGTAAAAAAATATCCAGCATCGTTTGTATCGCCACTTGCAATAATCCGTTTTTACCAGGCAACTCAAAATGGCGTACGAACAGATGAGCTTTTTAAATTGTTGCCATCATCAATTCAATTAAG
Organism: Chitinophagaceae bacterium; assembly: GCA_036007525.1. Classification (GTDB taxonomy): domain Bacteria; phylum Bacteroidota; class Bacteroidia; order Chitinophagales; family Chitinophagaceae; genus Ginsengibacter. Next base: position 2,224 of record DASYOS010000208.1, read on the forward strand.
TTCTTTAGGTAATTATGTTACTCAGCTTATTGCAGAATCAAAGATAAACCCAATAGGTTCTGTTGTTTCTGATTTTACCCAAACCGATACAGCAGGCATTGCTGTAAACCTGTCGTCTTTAAAAGGTAAATATGTGTTGATTGATTTTTGGGCTAGCTGGTGCCGCCCTTGCCGCCAGGAAAACCCAAATGTGGTTGCCGCTTTTGAGAAATTTAAGAATAAGAATTTTACCATTTTAGGTGTATCTCTTGATCAAAATAAAAAGGCTTGGGTAGATGCTATTAAAATGGATGGACTGGCCTGGAGCCATGTAAGTGACTTAAAAGGATGGAGCAATCAGGTAGCAGCAATATTTAAAGTAACCAGTATTCCACAAAATTTATTATTGGATCCCGAGGGGAAAATTATTGCAAAAAATCTACGCGGCGCTGTATTGAAAAACAAGCTTAATGCTTTATTAAAATAATAATAATTATCATGCTGAGACACGAAGCATCTTTTTTGCTCAACGATAAATAGATCCTTTCTTCATCAGATGACAATTCGAATTGTCTGCTGAGGCACGAAGCATCTTTTTTCTTTATCGATAAACAGATCCTTCCTTCGTCAGGATGACAGACCCGAATTGTCTTGCTGAGGCACGAAGCATCTTTTTAAATTTTATCAGGTGGCCATTTCCCGAATAATTCAACATTCAAAAATTTAAATTCAGGATTCATTAATCTAATGAGATTTTCCTTTTTTATTCTTGTCCAACCTTTAATTTCTTTTTCCCTCGCAATTGCTTCATTAACGTATTTATAATCTTCAAAATAGAGAAGAAAGTATACATAATATTTGCCGGTAAAAGTTTTACTATTACCAGCCTGTAAATAATGTTCAATAATTCTCACTTCCAAGTTATTTGTTATTCCTTTATACAGAACCTTTTTAGTGTAGTTGGTTAAAATGTAGACACTATATGCTGTTTTATTAATGATCATCTGGAGTCATTCTATTTCATCAACTGCCTTTTATATAATTGCACTGTATTTTCTAATCCCAAATAAATGGCATCGCATATTAAAGCATGGCCAATGGAAACTTCCAGAAGACCGGGAATGTTTTGCGAAAAGTATTTTAAATTTTGAAGGTCAAGATCATGACCAGCATTTATTCCCAAGCCTAACTCATTTGCTTTTTTTGCAACCACTATGTAGGGATCAATTGCTGATTGTTTATTACCACTTGCATATTGTTTAGCATACGATTCTGTATAGAGTTCAATCCTGTCAGCCCCCGTTTCTTTTGCTCCTTCAATCATTTTAATCTCAGCATCAACAAAGATCGAAACTCTTATTCCTGCATTTTTAAAAACAGAAATGATATCGATCAAATATTTTTTATTTGTAATGGTATCCCATCCGTGGTCAGATGTTAATTGCCCAATTGCATCCGGAACCAATGTCACCTGTGTTGGTTTGTTTTCTAAAACAAGATCAATAAATTTTTGTTCCTTAGGGTTGCCTTCAATATTAAATTCTGTCGTGATTATTTTTTTCAGTTCATAAACATCAGCATAGCGAATATGCCTTTCATCAGGGCGTGGATGAACCGTGATTCCATCTGCACCAAACCGCTCAATATCTTTTGCAACTTTAATAAGATCGGGATTATTTCCCCCACGGGAATTACGAAGGGTTGCTAGTTTATTAATGTTTATTGATAGTTTTGGATTCATGTATATAACCAATATTTATATTAACTTTTATAATATTAAAACGAATTATTTAACTTAAGCAGCATATGATAAAAGAAAATTGTCCATAATAAAGATTAACAAATAATTTGGTTTTTTAATATTTCTTTATATTTACGTCCTAAAATTAAATTACACATGAGAAAAATCTTGACACTGTCAATTTTGCTGATGCTAAGTTGTATACTGGCATTTGCACAAAGCCGGGTGGTGACCGGTACCGTTACTGATGATAAAGGAACACCTGTAGAAGGAGCAACTATTAGAGTAAAGGGAGGAAAAACTGGAACTGCTGCGGATGCAAATGGAAATTACCGAATTTCAGTTACACCTGGTGCAACACTTGTTATTAGTGGAGTAGGTATTACAACACAGGAATTTGCAGTTGGAGAACAATCTACTTTGAACATGAATGTTGTAAGAAGCAACAGTACTGAACTAAGCGCAGTTACAATTGTTACTGCACAAGGAATAAGAAGAAGGCCTAAAGAATTAGGATATTCAGCAGCTCAGGTTACCAATGCTGATATTACTGTGGGTCGTTCGCCACAACTTGCCCAGAGTTTGTCGGGCAAGGTTTCAGGTTTAGCGATTTATAATGTTGATAATGGTGTTGATCCTCGTGTAAAGGTTATACTTAGAGGTTATCGCTCATTAACAGGTAGTAATAATGCTTTAATAGTAGTTGATGGGATTCCTAATACTTCTGAAAGTACACTTTCTTTAATCAATCCAAATGATATAGAAAGTGTTACAATTTTAAAAGGTGGGCAGGCTGCAACCTTATATGGTTCTCAAGGTGTAAATGGTGCTCTTGTAATTACGACTAAGAGAGGTGTTAAGGGCCAAAAATTAAAAGTAAGTTATTCAGCAGGTTTAAATTATGATGAGATAAGTTTTTTACCTGACTTTCAAACTCAATACGGTAGTGGCTCTGCCTATGCCACAGGCTTTGGACAGCCGGGTTATAAAACTGATTATTTAGCGAGAATGAAAGACAACTACCGTACATTTGAAAACCAACAATATGGTGATGCTTTTGATGGATCACTTCGTCCCATCGGTCGCCAATTAGAAGACGGTTCGATATATACGCTGCCTTATAGTAATATAGAAGGGGAAAGAAGAAGAGCCTTTGATAGAGGTTATACATTAAACAACCAAATTGGTTTCTCTGGTGGTGATCAAGGCGGATCATATTATATGTCGGTTGAGAACAATAAAACCGCAGGTGTAGTACCCCATGACGAAAGCCGGAGGACAGGAGTTCGAATAGCTGCTACTAAAGAGTCTGATAAATTTAAAATAGGTTTTAATGGCGCCTATGTGCAAAAGGCAGTGGATGCCACAACCTCTGATTTTTATTATAATGCCTTAAATGCTGCGGGTAATGTACCTATTTCATCTCTAAGAGACTGGCAGAATAATAAATTTGCTAACCCTAATGCATACTATAGCGATTATGTTTCAAATAATCCATACTTTGATGCTGATAATCAGCGTCAAAAGTATCAGGATAATAACCTAAGTGGCAATATTGAAGCGGGATATAAAATATTTTCATGGTTAACTATTTATGATAGGCTCGGCGTGATTTCCAATTCAAGAACCCGAAAAAATACAACAGGCAAATTTACTTTTACTGATTGGGCCAAATCCAAAGCCTTTGTTCCTGCCCCATTTACAAATGATTATAATGGAATTGATAGGGCAGCAAACGATATTCCGGGAGCTGTGTTTGATGCGGTTACAAACGAAAATGTTATAAATAATGATATACAGGGCCTTTTTGACAAAACATTTGGCCAGTTCACTAATAAATTGATTGTGGGTTATAATGTTTATCAACGTTCAACCAAAGCAGTGAGTACCAGTTCAAGTTCAATCGTTGTACCTGGTATTTTTAATGTATCTAATCGTCAGGGTGAGCTGGGAGGTGGTGAATCCAATACAAGAGAAAGAAAGTTTGGTTATTATGCTGATCTTACTACAGGATGGAGAGATATTGTATTTTTACATAGCTCTTTCCGTTATGATGCAACTTCACGTTTTTATAAGTCTGACAGAGAAAAAAGCTTGTATGCTTTCCCTTACTATGGGTTTGATGTTTCTGTTATTCTTACTGATGCTTTCCCTAATTTAAAAAATAACGTATTAAGTTTTGCTAAATTAAGAGCAGGTTATAACAGAAATGGTAATGATAATATTGACCTTTATGGACTGGATTTAGTTTACTCTAATGGAAATGGTTTCCCTTTTGGTAATACTGTAGGTATTACAGTGGGTGATGTACAACCTAATGACGGATTAAAACCTGAATTTGTTAATTCTTATGAGGTTGGTGGAGAGTTTCAATTTTGGAAAGGAAGAGTTGATTTTAGCACTTCTATTTATAATCAAACTTCTAAGGGGCAGGTATTAACAGTAAAGATCCCTAATTCTACAGGCTTTCCTTTTACAACGATCAATGTTGGAGAAACAAAAAACTGGGGCTATGAAACAGATCTAAAAGTTCAGGTTATTAGAAACAGGAATTTCAATTTGGAACTAAATGGCCGATTTTCTTTTAATGATAACAAAGTTGTAAAATTATATCCGGGTGTTTCTCAGTTTTCTTATGGTGCATACACTTACGCTGCTCCTTATGTTGTTGAGGGTTCAAATTTCCCAAGGTTGTTAGGACAATCCTATTCTCGTGATTCTGCCACAGACCGTGTATTAGTTAATTCAACAACAGGCTACCCACTGCGTGAACCAAAGAATGCTTTACATGATTTTGGTAGAACTATTCCGAAATACATTGCAGGCTGGGGTACCAGAATGAGATTTAAAGACATATCATTCGCTGCTAATTTTGAGTACAGAGGGGGAAATGTAATTTTCCACCAATTAGGAAGAGATATGACTTTTACAGGCTCGGGTGGTTGGACGGCCGACAGAACTCCCCATATTTTTCCTAACTCATCTTATGTTGATGCAGCCGGAAAAACCGTAGAAAATACGAATGTACTTGTACGTGAAGCAGAATATGCACTGTGGGTTTCAAATTATCGGTTAATTTCCGAGAATTTTGTAACGCCAGGATGGTTTATAAAGTTAAGAGATGTTAATTTATCTTATAACATACCAATGAATCTATTAAAAAGAACTAAGTTTATATCAGCTGCATCATTAGCTGTATACGGAAGAAATTTGTTTACTATAGTTGATAAAACTAATCTGTATACTGACCCTGAATTTAGTTTTACTACAGGTAATGGACAAGGCGTAAACAATACAGGTCAAACACCTCCTGTGCGCCAGTATGGTGTTAACCTTAACCTAACCTTTTAAATTATTAAATTATGAAAACAATATATTTAAAAATAATTCCAATTATACTGTCAGTAGTATTAGTATTTGGGAGTTGTAAAAAAACCTTTTTGGATGTTAATACTAATCCAAACACTTTACCCACAGCAAGTCCAAACTTTGTATTTACCAATGCTTTAAATACAACTGTTGGTAATTTAAATATTGTAACTGGTGCCTTTAGTGGAGAAGTACTTCAAAATGAAACGGGTTCTTACTTTGCAGCACAATGGACTCAATCCAGTTCTTACATTCTTAACCCTACCATTTTCGCTTATACATTCACAAATGGAGATTTTAATTACTTTGATGGTATTTATAACAACCTTGAGGATTATCAATATGTAATTGATAATGCTGATGCGAATGAACAAAAAGCGTTAAAGGGGCCTGCAAAAGTTATGAAGGCATATCTTTTTCAAAAACTGGTAGATATGTATGGCAACGTGCCTTTTTCAGAAGCTTTGCAAGGTGTAAAAAATATCGCACCCAAGTTTGATGATCAAAAAATGATCTACGAGAGTTTGATTCCATTACTGGATTCAGCGTTAATAGATTTAAAGGCCAATGCATTTACCGGTGCTTTAATTAGCTCGGATATTGTTTTTAGTGGTAGTAATGCAAAATGGGCTCGATTTGCAAATTCGCTTAAATTAAGAATCTTAATTCGTCAGAGCCGAATTTCCGGAAGAGATGCATATATAACTACTGAAATTAAAAAAGCTGTAGCTGAGGGTTCAGGTTTTATAGGTGCAGGTGAAGACGTTGGTGTAAACCCGGGTTATCAGGCAACAGCAGGAAAATTAAATCCTTTTTATGAAAGATTTGGTTATACTGCTACAGGTACAGCCCAAGCTTATAACCGTTTTCCAAAGCCTACGGTAAACTTGTTTAATGAGTTGATATCAAGAAATGATACTTTAAGGCTAAAGAGAATTGCTTATGCCAAAGGTGGTGAAAATCCAAACACTCCAGGTGTTAGTACTCAGCCTGAGATTGTAGCCAATTATGTTGGTATACCTTACGGGGTAGGTAGTGGTTATACAGCTGGTGCTGTTTCATCTGTGGGTCCTGCTGTACTGATAAAAAATCAATTTAATCGCCCGCTATATTTAATGATCGCTGCTGAAAGCCAGTTTTTACTTTCAGAAGCTGTTTTAAGGTATGGTGCTACATTAGGCTTACCTAATACTGCTCAACAATATTATGAACAAGGTGTAAGAGAATCTTTCCGTTTAAATGGTGTACCTAATTCAATAACTGCTGCAAATGCTCTATTAACGGGTGGCAAATCAGAAGCAGATTGGTTAGCATCGCCGGATAAGTTTAAGGCTATATGGTTGCAGAAGTGGCTTGCATTCGTAAATTTTGAAGGGTTTGAAGCATGGACTGAAGTTAGAAGAACTAACTATCCTGTAATTCCTCTTTCCGCATCTTCGTCTACGGGAAAAGCTCCTGTACGATTCTTTTATCCTAGTACGGAATTAGGCTCAAATAAAGCAAATGTAGATGCCCAAGGTACGATTGATGTGTTTAACACTCGATTATTCTGGGATGTAGATTAATTTTTAAATAATATTTTAGAAACCACCCATCAGGGTGGTTTTTTTATTTAATCAATAATTTTTAATGATCGAATTCAAAACCATTATAAAAAAATTTAATGATCAGGGTGAAAAAACCGGCTGGACATACATTGAGGTTTCCGCTGCTATTGCAGAAAAATTAAAACCAAATAATAAAAAATCGTTTCGGGTTAAAGGAAGTTTAGATGATTATCTATTTGAAGGGTTGGCTCTTATTCCGATGGGTGAAGGAAATTTTATTCTTGCTTTAAAAGCTGATATAAGGAAAAAGATCAGGAAACAAAAGGGTGATTTTCTTAATGTAAAAATCGAAGTAGATAATAATCCTGTAAAGATGAATGAACTTTTAATGGAATGCCTTGCTGATGAGCCTGAAAGCCTATCTTTTTTTAATTCATTAACTCCCGGGCATCGAAAATATTTTAGTAACTGGATTGACAGTGCTAAAACTGATGCAACCAAAACAAAAAGAATTGCGCAAACGATAAATGCATTATCAAAAAAATGGGATTACGGGCAAATGATAAGAGCGCAGTCTTTAAACAAAAAAGATAAGTTATTATAATAAAAACCTGTTCAATAATAACCATTCAAATCTTTATTATAGCATCTTTGTTTTAGAATATTGTAAATGTCAGAGACTTTAAAAAGATCACTGGGCTTAGGGCACGCTACTGCTATCAATATGATTGATATGGTTGGCATTGGTCCTTTCATCACGCTGCCAATGGTAATTGGCATGATGAACGGTCCGTATTTTTTGTATGCATGGCTGGCAGGAGCAGCATTATCAATTGTTGATGCGATGATATGGAGTGAGTTGGGTGCAGCTTTTCCTAAAGCCGGCGGCAGTTATAATTTTTTGAAAGAGGCGTATGGGAAAAACAATGCCGGTAAACTGATGAGCTTTTTATTTGTTTGGCAAACAATGATCCAGGCTCCATTAGTGATTGCTTCTGCTGCTATAGGCTTCGCAAAATATTTTTCTTACTTAGTTCCTCTTAATTCATTCACTTCAAAAATGGTGAGCGGAAGTGTAGTAATACTGATCATACTTTTATTATATCGTAAAATAGAAGCCATTGGAAAAATAAGTATTCTGCTTTGGATCGGTGTGATTATTACTATGCTTTGGATTATAGGGGGTGGAATTGCTCATGGTAATTTTCTACACCCAATTTCGCAAATTAATGATGGGCTAACAATTGATTATGCTTTTGTAACTGCTATTGGTTTTGCAAGTGTAAAAACGGTTTATAGCTACCTGGGTTATTACAATGTCTGTCATCTGGGAGGTGAAATAAAAAATCCGGCAAAAAATATTCCACGCAGTATGTTCCTTTCCATTGCGGGTATTTCTATTTTGTATTTAATGATGAATATAAGTGTGGTTAGTGTAGTGCCCTGGCATATTGCTAAAGACAGTGAATTTGTAGTAAGTGTTTTTATTCAGCAATTGATGGGAAGCAATGCGGCAAAGATTGCTACCTGTTTAATTCTGTGGGTTGCATTTGCCTCTGTATTTTCAGCAACATTAGGTTACAGCCGCATTCCATATGCGGCAGCTATTGATGGTTCCTTTTTTACCGTGTTTGGGAAATTGCATCCTACTAAAAATTTCCCTTATATTTCTTTACTTTTCCTGGGAGCAGTAGCATTTATTTTTAGCCTTTTATTCAGGCTAGGCGATGTTATAAATGCAATACTCGCCATGCGAATATTGATACAGTTTATAGGCCAAGGGATAGGTTTGTTAATACTACGGAGAAATACAAACAAAGATAAATTTCCTTATAAGATGCCACTGTTTCCCATTCCGGTTTACATTGCTATGGCTATGTGGTTATTTGTGTTTTTTTCTACAGGCAGCAAAATGATTACAGGAGGATTAGTAGTGATCTTGATTGGTGCGGTTGTTTATTTTATTAAGGCAAAAATTCAGAATGATTGGCCTTTTAAAGTGTCAGACACCTCTAAGGTGTCAGACACTTTAACTTTGTAAGGCATCCTAATAATCTTTAGCTTTATCTTATGCATTTCATTGAAGGTGAGATCTACCATATTTATAACAGGGGAAATCAAAAACAAACTATTTTTTATTCAAGAGACAATTATATTTTTTTTCTTGAAAAAGTAAAGAAATTTATTTCTTCAAGATGCAACATATTAAGCTGGTCTTTAATGCCAAATCATTTTCATTTTCTTATAAAAGCTACTGGTATTTCAGTAATGCCTATACCAAAAGCAATAATCCCAACTCAAGATCTAACGGAAGGTATACGATTGTTATTAAGCAGCTATACCAAAGGTTTAAATAAACAATTGAATTTAACTGGAAATCTTTTTCAACAAAAAACAAGAGCAAAATGCACTTCTTTGGTAGCTGCATCTAAGGTGTCTGACACTTTTAAAGTGTCTGACACCTTAGATTATAGCACAATTGCCTTCCATTATATTCACCAAAATGCGTGGAAAGCAGGATTAGTTACCAAAATTGAAGATTGGGAATTTTCTTCCTTCAGGGATTATTGTGGATTAAGAAACGGAAATCTATGCAATAAAGAAATTGCATTTCAGGAGTTAAATATTAATAAAGAAACAATTTATAATGATTCATACAATTCCATTAATCATACTGAATTAAAAATGATTTTTTAGCCGCAGGTGTCTGACACTTAAAAAGTGTCTGACACCTGATCATCTTCATACATGCTAAGTTTGTTTTTAAGTGCAATAATTTCCTCTTCCATATTTTTAACACGGTTCAGTAAATAAGTAATGGCTTCAATGCCTTCCAGGTTTATGTCCAGATCATAATGCAGCCGAAAAAGTTTTTCTATATTTTTTAAATGGTCATGATTAATAAATGAATGTTGATCAATTGTAGTAATTTCTATTAGCCCATGCTCCTTTAAAGAATTGATGAATGTATATTCTACTTTATAGTGGCTACAAAAATCATCAGTTGATATTAAATTTTTCTGCATCTGAATATTTTTAAGATGAGGGTTTTGATAATTCTTTAAATATTTCTTTTTGCTTTTCGGTTAAACCGGTTGGGATCTTTACAGAAAAACTTACGTACAGGTCCCCAAACTCATTTTCTTTTTTATAAACGGGAAAACCCTTTCCTTTCAATCTTATTTTAGTTCCGTTCTGTGTTTCAGGATTCACTTTCATTTTTATTTTTCCACTCAATGTATCTATTGTTATTGCTCCACCTAAAACAGCAGTGTATAGATCGAGGTCAGCGGTTGTATAAAGGTCATTTCCTGTGCGTTTAAATTTCGTATTATTTAAGATGGAAAATTTTATATACAAGTCGCCATTGGGGCCACCATTTACTCCGGGAGCTCCATATCCCTTAAGCCTTATTTGCTGGCTATTCTCAATTCCCGCAGGAATGGTGATGCGGATATTTTTGCCATTAACGGTTACTGTTTGTTGATGCGTTTTATAAACATCTGTAAGGTTTAGCTGCATTTCAGCATTATGATCCTGTCCTCTATATTTTGTTTGCCTGGTTCTGCTGCGTTCTCCTCCGCCAAACATGGATGAAAAAAAATCTGAGAAACTATCTTCTCCAAATCCGCCGGAAAAAGCTTCTCCACCCTGACCTGAATACTGCCCTCTTGATTGACGTTGCTTTTCAAAATCCTCCGCATGTTTCCAATCCTTGCCGTATTGATCGTATTTTTTTCGTTTTTCAGCATCGCTCAATACTTCGTTTGCTTCATTTATTTGCTGAAATTTTTTATTGGCTTCTTTATCATTTGGGTTTAGATCAGGATGATGCTTGCGTGCCAGCTTGCGGTAAGCATTTTTAATATCATCTGCAGTTGCTTTTTTATCTACACCTAAAACTTTATAATAATCAACGTAGTCCATTTATATTTTCTCTTAAATAATTAGAGGGCAAAATTAAATTTTATTTTTTACCTTGATTTTAATATTGGCCAGGTAGGATTCTCTTGATTTTTTGAAGCAAATCTTATTTATACTTTTCTTTAATGGCAGAAGCGGTTTTATAAAAAATAGTAGTAATTTTCTTTTTTAAGGCATTTCTCTTAATCAAAACTGCTCGCTGCAATTATGTTGCCTGAAACCCGCCAATTAGCTGCTATTATGTTCACCGACATTGAAGGGTATACTGCTGTTATGCAGCAGGATGAGAAGAAAGCATTAGCATTTAAAGACAGACATAGGGAAATTATACAAAGGGAGCATGAAAAATTTAATGGACGGGTTATTCAATATTATGGAGATGGAACACTTAGTATTTTTCAAAGTGTTGTACAGGCTGTACAGTGTGCCTTAACTATGCAACAAATATTTTGCGGAGAGCCTTGTATACCTATGCGGATGGGTGTACACGTTGGGGATATTATTATTAATGACGGACATATTTTTGGAGATGGGGTTAACCTTGCATCACGTATTGAATCGCTCAGCGTAGTGGGTTGTGTCTTAATCTCCGATAAAGTAAATGATGAACTTCATAACCATCCTGAATTTAAAACGCTTTCTATGGGAGCTTTTAAATTTAAAAATATTGAACGGGAGGTGGAAGTATTTGCTATTGATCACCAAGGTTTGGTAAAGCCTCTTCCTAATTCTTTAAAAGGAAAAACAGAAGAAAAAAATCCTCGTTCCTTACCGTCTGCTATACCTAAAAAGAGTATTGCCGTATTACCCTTTGTAAACATGAGCAATGATCCCGAGCAGGAATATTTCAGTGATGGAATGGCAGAGGAAATACTTAATTCCTTATCGCATTTAAAAGATTTAAAGGTTGCAGGCCGAACATCTTCCTTTCAATTTAAAGGAAAAAATATCGACTTACGGGTGTTAGGGCAAAAGCTTGGCGTAAATACAGTATTGGAGGGGAGCGTACGAAAACAGGCTAATCGGTTACGTGTTACAGCCCAGCTGATAAATGTTGAAGATGGTTTTCATCTATGGTCAGAAAAATTTGACCGCGACATGGATGACATTTTTGCCATTCAGGATGAGATTGCAATGGCAATAACTGAAAAATTAAAGATTACTTTACGGGAAACAGAAAGGGCAATCATTACTACTACTTCAACAGAAAATAAAGAAGCTTATGATCTTTATTTAAAAGGGCGATTTTATTGGAACAGACGTGGCCCCGGATTGAAAAAAGCGTTGGAATATTTTGTGATGGCTGCTAAACTGGATCCGGAATTTTCCCTTGCGCATGCAGGCATAGCAGATACATATGCATTATTTGGCTTTTACTCTTTTTTACCACCGCATGAAGTTGTGCCTAAAGCAAGAAAAGCTGCAGAGAGAGCCATACAACTGAATCCTGCACGTGTTGAACCTTATTCTGTATTGGCTTATTTAACTACCTTCTATGATTGGAATTGGATAGAAGCAAAGAAACAATTTCAAAAAGCCATTACCGTTAATCCCGGATATGCACCTGCCCATTATTGGTATAGTAATTATTTAAGCTGGATAGAAAAAGATTATCGCCATTCTGAAAAAGAGGCTCTTGAAGCAATTGAAGTTGAACCATTGATATCTCATTCGCATATTACATTATCTTCTGCCTACCTGTGTTCTGAAGAATTTGAGAAGTCACGAAAATCAAGTCAGGCAGCTATTGAGTTAGATGCAAATTCATTTCTTTCCTATAGCAGTCTATGCATGGCATTATATGGTTTGGGTAAATATGAGGAGGCAATTGCAGCTATAAAATTTGCAGTCAAAATTTCGGGACGACATCAATATCCATTGTTTCAGTTAGCTTGGTTATATTCTATGATCGGAAATTTAGAAGGATCACAAAAAATTCTGGATGAATTAATAATACGATCAAAGACTGAATTTATTTCAGGATTATCTTTAGCTATTGCTGCTTATTATTCAAAAAATTATGACAAAGCATATGATTTTTTAGAGCAGGCATTCGAGGAAAGGGCAAGCTTACTCCCCAGCATAAGTGGCTACCCGTTTTTCTCATTCTTAAAGGATCCCCGCTTTCAGCCATTTGTAAAAAGAATGAATTTTCCTGCATAGAAATTTTTTGTTGATACTGCATGTTCTCCTTTCTTATATTCAGCATAATCCAAGTGGAGGATATGTTCAGGATGTTTCCATCAGGGAGATAAAAAAAATCCAAAAAAGAATATCCGCAATTAATTAAGCCGGGGCACATGTATTAAAATACTGGTATAATATTTTTTTTATATTTTTTGCCCAGGTAAATTATCAGGATCACAAATAAAGTAATTACTACTACAATACCTGTAGGCGATAAATTGCTATAGGATAGTTTTGTCTTTTTCTCATTCTTTATATTTCCCCTGGATATTTTGATTGCCCGTACATTGTTATTCAGCGAAGCTTCCAGCAGCCATAAATTCCCTTCATCATCAAAAATTCCTCCTGTTGGCATCCAGCCCTTTCCTGAATAATAATAGTCTTTTATTTCTCCATTTTGAGAAATACATTGTACTTTTTTGAAATCTGTATTGGCAACATATAAATTTTTCTGTTTATCTGACCACAAGCCAAACAGGGAGTTGTGATTTCCAGGTTTATTGCCAAGATCTTTTGCTATTAATCGAATGTTATTAATTGCATCTATGCAGTAAATGTCATCTTGCTTTACAAAATAAAGTTTGTTATCCATGATGTGCATCCATTGCACCTGTTTAAAATCACCGGTAGCGAACACTACTGTTTTTTTTGCACTTGATTTCATAATGCTATCTTCTTTACTATTTTTCCAATACATATTTCCGGCATCATCCTGCACAAATGAAAAGTTTTTAATGTAAAAGCCTTTTGTAGTCTTAATGATTGTATCAAGCTTTCCTTTAGCGGTTAGCTTCCAAACGTAATGACTCCATTCATTGGTTGCTTCTCCTGAATACATAGAATGCTGGCCATACAAATTATCCTGTTTATCCATGTACAATTGATGTGTATGAACATTTTTTACAGCAATTGTTTTTCTGCCGTCGGCAGATATTTTTAAAACATGTTCCAGGTTAGTATAATAGATATTACCCTTGCTGTCTTTTACTATACCAATACCGGGATGGGCAATCGAATTACCGGCTGATAAGCAAAAAAGAAAGAAAATAATTTTCATTTTTAAGATATTAAGTTTTATAAAGTTGTCTTCGCTTTTTGTGCCGGGTAACCCGGTATATTTCTGCCGAGATAAATATTTCTTTCAGATTTTAGTGATTTCCTTCCTTTATAATAAGAAGAAAAAGGCAGTATGCCGCTTCCACCCCTGTTTTCAAGTTTATTTCGTTTCTCATCGGTTAGCAAGGGATCATCGTCAAATACATATTCATCAATCCAGTATGCATTTTTCCCTGGTTCCTTTATGGTAACATGAATGTGTGCCGGATCTTTTCTTCCTGGATATGGCTGGGGCCTTAACGTAAAAAATTTATACTCGCCTTTTTCATTTGTTTTCATCCACCCACGGATATAGCCGTGCCTTTTTCCCCAGCCTGATGCGGTTTCTTTAGTGGGATAATGCCCTGTTTGATCAGTATGATAAATATAAATTATTATACCTGGGGCAGGTGTGCCATCTGGTTTGTACACTGTTCCATTTACAGCCAAAGTAGTTCCCGCATCTTTCCAATCAGCTAACCAGCAAATATTATTCAGTTTTTCAAAAGCAACAGGGCTTTCATAAATGGCTTCGCATCCTTCACATGGTCCGCCCACAAGTGTTTCTGATAATTTCTTTTGTTGACTCACATTTTGGCCGCATCCGGTTAGCGTTATTACCGTAATAAGCATAATTAATATAGCCTGTTTCATATCTAAATTTTTTATACACCAAAGAAAGTATTTGAAATAAAGAGCTACAAACTATTTACGCACAAGGAACAAATTACTTGACGAAAGGGAACTAATGTTCATTGCCTCCTTACGTCAAGCAAAAGATGTTGTACGTGTAAGGTTGTTTGCCATGTATCTTTAGTAAGTTTATTTTGTATTATGCCCCGGCAAAACTTTCTATATCGCTATAAACTACATCACTTTGTTTTTTGGGTGATGCTTTACTGTGCATGGTTTTATTTTCGTTACCAGGATTTTGCTTCTGTAAATCAGGCGCTTTTAATTATTTCTATTAAAGTGGTTGACCTTGCACTGATGGTATATATCACAAATTATATATTGATACCAAAGTTTTTGTATGCAAAAAAGTATACTCTGTTTGGCTCGTTTTTTTTTATAATGATATTGGCAAGCAGTTTTTTTAAGCTATATCTGCTTGGTAATATTATTGATCCTTCGGGTACCTTTAGTTTGTTTGATGAAGATTTTAAAGGCAGGGTGTATGATAATGTTATTCCTCATTTTTTATTAGTGAGTACAGGGGCTGCTTTTAAACTGTTAGTAGATTACGCAAAAGCACAAAGACGGCTTGGGGAAATGGCAAAGGAGAAAGCAGAAGCAGAACTTATTTTTTTGAAATCCCAGATGAACCCTCATTTTTTATTTAATGCCCTTAACTCGGTATATTTTCTTATTGATAAAAATAATTCAGAAGCAAGGCAGGCGCTGCACAAATTTTCAGGTATGCTGCGTTATCAATTGTATGAAGTAAAAGATGAAAAAATTTCCATTGAAAAGGAAATAAGTTATTTGAAAGATTATATAGATGTTCAGCGTTTGCGAAGGGAGAATGCTTCTATCCGAATAAATATTGATAAAGAGATGAAAGGTTTTTTTATTGAACCTTTGCTGCTTATTCCGTTTGTTGAAAATTCATTCAAGCATCTTTCCCATTTTGAAAATGGAAAGGCAAATGAAATCAATTTGGATCTTTCAAAACAAAATGGAGAAATGATCTTTGCTATAAAAAATACAAAGGAAGGCAATATCCAAAGCTCAATAGAAGAGCATGGAGGCATCGGGTTAGCAAACGTAAAGCGAAGGCTTGAACTCTTATATCCTCAAAAGCACGAACTTACCATTAAGAACAACAATGAATACTTTGATGTACAATTAATATTAAAAATACATTAATGCTTTCTCTCAATTGCATAATCATTGATGATGAACCTCTATCCCGTAAAGGCTTAAAAGAATATATCATTGACATTGACTTTTTAAACCTTACAGGAGAGTATAGCAACCCATTAAAAGCCGCAACAGATATTAAGGATAAAAATGTGCATTTACTTTTTCTTGATATTCAAATGCCAAAAATATCAGGGCTTGATTTCTTTAAGTCATTGCCCAATGCTCCGCCGGTTATTTTTACTACAGCTTTTCCGCAATATGCATTGGATGGTTTTGATTTGAATGCGTTGGATTATCTGGTGAAGCCAATATCTTTTGACAGGTTTTTAAAAGCTGCGTTAAAAGCTAAAGAGTATTATGAAGTAAGAGAAAAAAACCATTCAGAACTTATTGCCACAAACAGCAGGGAAACATATTTTTTTATTAAAGCTGATAATAAATTAATTAAAATATTTTTTGCCGACATACTTTTTGTAGAGGCATTGCAGAATTACGTAACCATTCACACTACCGATAAAAAGTACGTTACCTACCTTACTTTTAAATCAATTGAAGAATACCTGCCTGCTGATGACTTCATTAAGTGTCACAAATCTTTTATAGTGGCAATTT
This sequence comes from Chitinophagaceae bacterium, assembly GCA_036007525.1. Classification (GTDB taxonomy): domain Bacteria; phylum Bacteroidota; class Bacteroidia; order Chitinophagales; family Chitinophagaceae; genus Ginsengibacter. The sequence goes on from DASYOS010000208.1 coordinate 18,544, forward strand.
CTAAAGTTTCAAGTATTGATGGTAATGAGATAATTATTGGCAGTCATCGTATCCCGATTAGCAGAAGCGCAAAAGAAGAATCTCTTAGTAAATTATTGAAAGGAAAGTTTCTAAAGAGGTGATAGGGAATCTCCAAATGGGATCTTTTTAAAATAGCCTCCCAACTCTCAAATGTAAAAGGTTGTTTTCTTTAGACATTCCATAGCTTGCTGTTACAGATAATTTATTAAATGGGGCTATCATTATTCCCATCCCATATCCGGTGTGCCATTTATCAGATGTTTCCCCCGGTTGCCAAACGCGGCCGTTATCAAGAAGTGCAAGCAAACCAATTTTACCATTCATAAGCCAACTCTTTACATTTATATTCCACTGCAATTCGTTTTGATTATAAAATGAAGTTTTGCCGTAGAAGCGATATCTCAAATACCCCCGGAGAGAATTTCCGCCACCGATCTTATTAAGTTCATAGAAACGAGGGTTGCCTGTAACAGTTGCTGCACCTGACTTTACGCCTAAGGTTACTGACGGTAAAACAGGAAGGTAAAAACCAAAATTGCCGGTGAATCTCATGTACGAATTATTATCTGTTAGATCTGTTGCATAAGTAACCGCGGATGAAAACCGTAAACCCTTTGTAGGTAAAACTTTATCATTTATCTTTTGGTACAAATATTCAATGCCTGCTCCTGCAAGATTATGTTTGTCAAAAACTGAAGGATCAATAGGTGCCTGGTTAACCAATAAGAATTTGCCGCCATCTTTTAAATGATCTATTATTTTGTAAAAACCGGAAATACTTATCGAATTACTGGAATCTAATGGCCTGATTAAACTTAGGCCTGAATTGAATTCCCTGCTTCTAATTTTATAAAATTGTTTATCATCTACGCTTTTTACTGTATTATTTCCTATTCCTAAATAATACATATCGCGTACAAAATCGTAGTTAGCCAACAGCCCAACATTCCATTTGCCAATTAATTGGTTAAACAACGCCTTGTATTGAAGGCTGAATGCTTTTTGCGAAATGGAATAATTCACGTTGAAGTCATGCTGAGATCCAAAAGGGTATTTTCTCCATTTTTGTTTTTGAATGCGATAACCAAGGGATATATGTATGCGATCTTCAAAACTATAACTGATGCCCGGCTTAATGCCAATCTCATCAAATTTATAGGCATTGTAATTATATAAATGGATAGCACTGTCGTTAGAAAGGTGAAGTTTTATATTATCTGAAGTATTAAATTCATTTTTTACATTATCATAGATCGCAATACTGTTATTTGCTGTAGCTCCTGAATAGGTGTATTTATCTTTGTCTGGGCCTCCAATTATGCGGACCTTAATAGCGGAGCCGGCATTGATAATGTTGTAATTATCGTTACCATCCAATCCATAAATCCTGATTTCTTTAGTTTCCCCCTGCAAAAATATTCTTGTGTAAAGCAGGCCTCCTGAATTATTGCCTTTGTTATCAGTACTGTACATATTTACTATTACATCACCCGTTGTACTTTTATTTATTTCAAATGTTTCGTTTTGTTTTGAACCAACAATATCCACCTCCCGGGCCAGGATAGAATAATATTCATTTGCATATTCTACAAGATGATCTCTTCTCGATTTTAATTTGGCGATTATTTCAGGTCCTGAAATAGGAAACACTTCGGCTGGTAATTGTTTTACAGCATTTTCTATAATAGAATTGGTTAGTGATTGTTGAATATCCTTTGCAATAGTTATCCATGTTGTGCGGGAGGGTTCATTCGCCAGCCTTCTATCAAGATGCCGTGCCTGGTAATTATATTTACTTACATCTTTTATAGTATAATCAAATGACGGCAAATAACCGAGTGCCGCGGAAGGAGCCAGCAACCCAACTAACAACCCATCAAATTTTGTATAGCTCTGATCCCTATCCCGTGGTATTGGTTTATAAATAGTGTAATCATTTTTTTTAAAAGTAGCCCATCGCCATTGGTCTTCATGTCTGCCCCAATCACTTAAAAACATATCAAATAATCTTGCTCTCACCCACGACTCCTGATCAACGCGGTGATCATTTTCTTTCCCTATTTTTTC
>DASYOS010000209.1:0-6067 GCA_036007525.1 Chitinophagaceae bacterium
TTATTTTAGAGTATATAATCGCTGGGGACAATTACTGTTTCAGATGAACAGCGATCTGCCGGGCTGGAATGGCACAGTAAAAGGAGTTCTGCAAGATATGCAGGCAATCGTGTGGATGATAGAAGCTGAAGACGTTGATGGGATAATTCATCAGAAAAAAGGTTCTTCTATAATTATGCGGTAGTGTTGAATTAACCCTGATTATTTCTTAAACATTTCAGGATGCATTTCATCCCATTGCGTTGCCTGCTGATAAGCTTTTGCTATTGCTAACAAAGTTGCCTCATCATATAATTTCCCAACTAAAGTAATGCTTGTTGGCAAATTATTTTTATTAAAGCCTGTGGGCATACAGATAGCCGGATGTCCTGTTAAGTTTGTAATTGCTAATTGACTTCCGGAAAAAGTGGGGAAAATAACAACATCATATTGGCGAATAAATTCATCCATTTTTTGCATCAATAAAAAACGATGCCTGTTAGCATTGATATAATCAACAGCAGGAATAAATCGTGCAGAGCGAAACGCATTCGGCCAGTCTCCTCTTCCCTGCCTGGTCATTTTATCATCAAGATCCGTTCTTGTGAATCCATCAAAAGCTGCTGCAGCTTCGGCAATAAGGATTAATCGGGTCATATTAAAATCATAAATTGCTGAATCATGAAAATCTACTGCGATCAATTGTGCACCGGCTTTTCTTAATGCATCTAAAACTGCCTGTTCATTTCCCATTGTATCTTTTTTGCTGAAATGATTTTTTGCAAAAGCAATTTTTAATTTTGATAAATCGGTTTTACCTGTATAATTAAAAGACATATTAACTGCCGAAGCATCTTTACCATCAGTACCATGTAAATAATTAAAAACAACGGCTGCGTCTTCTGCACTTCTGCAAATAGGCCCTGCTTTATCCATACTCCAGCTTAACGTCATAGCACCACTTCTGCTTATTGATCCAAACGTTGGACGCAACCCGGTTGCACCGCAGGTTGTAGCCGGCGAAATAATGGAACCTAATGTTTCGGTCCCAATGGCAAATGGCACCAAGCCTGCAACAGTTGCTGCTGCTGAGCCTGCAGATGAACCACTCGATCCGAATTTTAAATTCCAAGGATTTTTTGTTCTTCCTCCATACCAATAATCCCCCTGAGCCAAAGCCCCTAAAGTAAATTTTGCAATCAGTACCGCTCCGGCCTCTTTTAATTTTGTATACACATAAGCATCTTCATCTATTGTTTGGTTTTTATATGGCTCTGCACCCCAGGTAGTTTTTGTTCCTCTTACTGCAAACAGGTCTTTTAGTCCATACGGTATTCCATGTAATGCTCCCCGGTATTTTCCAACAGCTATTTCTTTATCAGCCGCCCTGGCCTGTTGCATTGCTATATCTTCAGTTAGAGTGATCACACACTGCAAAGAGTCGCCAAACTTTTTTAATCGTTCTATAAAAAATCCTGTTAGTTCTACAGAAGTAATTTTTTTATTTTTTATTAGAGAAGCCAGTTGCAGTAATGAATAAAAAGCTAATTCGTTTTTATTTTTGGGTGAGCTTATTACCGGATAATTCCATTTAACCTTATTTTGTGTTGTATTGAATTGCATCCCCGGCAACACAGGATTAAAAGCCAATGTTAAAGGCACACTATTTTCAATAGGATAGCCATGCATTTTTTTTATTTCTCTTACACTGTTTCTAACAGAAAAATACATTGAGTCAATTTCTGCTTCATTAAAATTCAGATCAAGAAATTTTTGAGCCGTTACAAAATCTTTTCTTGTAAGTGTATCCTGTGAAAATGCTGTAAAAGAAAATAACAGGCAGGTAATAATAAACAGATATCCCATAAAATAGGTTTAGTAAATAAAGCTACTTAAGTTTAACATACAGGTATTCATCCATAATTACCTCATTCTTTATCACAGCTTTTTTATGAATAGCTTCCAGATGAAAGCCAGCTTTTTCAAGCACTTTCATTGAAGGCTTATTAATTTCAAACACAGGAGCAAAAATTCTTACCACAACAAAATTGCTGAAAATATATTCCGTCATTTTTTTTACAGCTTCGGCAGCAATTCCTTTTTTCCAGAATTGTTCGCCAAGCCAATATCCAATTTCACTACTTTTCCGGTTAACATCATGCTGCGGATCGCAGCCAATTCCTCCGGCAAGTTTATCATCCACCATGATGGCAAAATTTTGTTGCGGATCTAAATTTTTTTGAAAGTCAATCCACCATTTAGCATCTTCCCGTGTATAAGGATAAGGAAATCTGTCTCTCAAAGTAGCTGATATATTTTTATTGTTAGCCAGTGAAGCCAGTTCATCAATATCCGTATCGTTCCATTTGGTAAGCTCTATATTCATTTCTCTAAATTATTCATTAAATATCATTTAATGTTTGTGTTAAGATTGCTTTATGCACTTGCCTTGCGGCTGAATTAGCTTACCTTTGCAGCCTTTAAAAGGAATACGATAAAATGGATATTAGAAACATAGCTATAATTGCACACGTTGATCACGGCAAAACGACATTAGTAGATAAAATTCTGCACAGCACAAATATTTTTAGGGATAACCAGGAAACAGGTGAGCTTATAATGGATAGCAATGATCTTGAAAGAGAAAGAGGGATCACTATTTTTAGTAAGAACATATCTGTAATGTATAAAGGCGTTAAGATAAATGTTATAGATACTCCGGGTCACGCTGATTTTGGCGGAGAGGTTGAAAGGGTTTTAAAAATGGCTGATGGTGTTTTATTGCTTGTTGATGCATTTGAAGGGCCAATGCCGCAAACGCGTTTTGTTCTGCAGAAAGCCTTACAATTAAACCTGCACCCGATTGTTGTTATAAATAAAGTTGATAAACCAAACTGTCGTCCGGATGAAGTACATGATGCGGTTTTTGAACTGTTCTTTAATCTAGATGCCACAGAAGAACAACTTGATTTTCCTACTATCTATGGCTCCAGCAAACAAGGATGGATGAATACTTCTAATACTCCAACAGATAATATATTTCCTTTATTGGATACCATACTTGAAAAAGTGCCACCGCCAAACGTTAGTGACGGAACTTTGCAATTGCAGATTACCTCATTAGACTATTCTTCTTTTTTAGGGCGAATAGCAGTAGGAAGAATTGCCAGGGGAACAATAAAAGATAACCAGCCAATTTCATTAATGAAGTTGGATGGCAAAATTGTAAAAAGCCGTGTAAAAGAATTATATATTTTTGAAGGGCTTGGTAAAAAGAAAGTTGCTGAAGTAAAGGCAGGAGATATTTGTGCTGTGGTGGGAATTGAAGGGTTTAATATTGGTGAAACAATTGCTGATTTTGATAACCCGGAAGCCTTGCCTGTTACAAGTGTAGATGAGCCGACAATGAATATGCAGTTCAGCATTAATAATTCTCCGTTTTTTGGCAAGGATGGAAAATTTGTAACCTCAAGACATTTAAAAGACCGTCTTGAAAAAGAACTTGAAAAAAATCTTGCATTGCGTGTTAGTGATACCGGAAGCGCCGATAGCTTTATGGTGTACGGAAGAGGCATTCTTCATTTAAGTATTTTGGTAGAAACGATGCGCCGTGAAGGCTTTGAAATAACTATCGGTCAGCCACAGGTAATTACCAAAGAAATAAATGGTAAAAAATGTGAACCTTACGAAAACCTTGTTGTAGATGTACCTGCTGAATACAGCGGCAAAGTAATTGACCTTGTTACACAACGAAAAGGCGAAATGCTGATAATGGAAAGCAAGGGAGATATTCAACATCTTGAATTTGAAATACCTTCAAGAGGATTAATTGGTTTACGCTCAAACATGCTTACAAATACTGCAGGAGAAGCCGTAATGGCGCATCGCTTTTTAGAATACAAACCTTGGAAAGGATTTATTCCTGGCAGAGGAAACGGTGTTTTAATTTCTAAAAATACTGAGAAAACAACAGCTTATTCAATTGATAAACTACAGGACAGAGGAAGATTTTTTATTGATCCTAATGATGAGGTCTATGCAGGTCAGATAATTGCAGAGCATATTAAACCGGGTGATCTTGTAGTGAATGCTACAGAGCCTAAAAAACTTACAAACCACCGTGCTAGCGGAAGTGATGATGCATCCCGTGCAGCGCCAAAAATACAAATGACCTTAGAAGAATGTATGGAATACATTCAGCAGGATGAGTGCATAGAAGTAACACCAAAGCATATTCGTATGCGAAAAGTGATTCTTAATGAGGATGACAGAAAAAAGCAACAGAAATCTATGCAAGTAGAAGAGGTAGGGTAGTTGGTTTATTTATAATTTGGCTCCAAATTTTTTTTATCCTGCTATTTCATTAATAGCTCTTATTAATTTATCCAAATCTTTAAGGCTTGTGTAAACATGTGGCGTTACTCTTACACAACTTATATTTTCCCAAACAATACCAACAGTATGAATTTTATAATTATTGAATAACTTGCTATCCAATTCTGCAGGTGTCATTCCATTTACACTTACTCCACAAATGGCGCAGCCATATTTAGGATTTAAAGAAGTATGAATTTTTACTTTAGGGTTTCGTTTTACTGCTGTTGCCCAATAATTTTTTAAATAATGAATTCTTTCCTGTTTGCGTGTTGAACCTATCGCGTTATGAAAATTAACAGCTTCCCCAATTGCCTGTTCTATAGCAAAGCTTCGTGTACCCAGGGTTTCAAACTTTCTTATATTATCGCTATCAGGCTTATCGTTACATATCAGTGGCCAAATGTTTTTTATTTTATCTTTTTTAATCCAAAGCATACCACTTCCAATGGGAGCGCTTAAAAATTTATGAAGGCTGGTACCAAAATAATCTGCTTCCAGATCGGGAATGTTAAAATCAATTAATCCAAATGAATGTGCCCCATCTACCAATACTTCAATTCCTTTTGCATGAGCCATCCTGGCAATTTTTTTAACCGGCATTAATTGCCCAACCCAATTTATCATGTGGGTAATATGCAGCAATTTTGTTTTTGGTGTAATTGCTTTTTCGTAAGCACTCACAATTGCTTCATCATCTTCAATAGGAAAAGTATAACTGATCTGCGAATAAATAATTCCTTCTCTTGCTGCTCTCTGCTTCCAGGCATTTATCATGTTTGGATAATCCTGTTTGGTGCCAATCACTTCATCTCCCGCTTTTAAATTCAATCCAAAAATTACAGTGTTTAATGCCTCGGTTGCGTTTCGGTTTACTGCAATTTCATTCGCATCACATCCGGCTAACTCTGCAAGCTTTTCTCTTAATGGCTCTCGTCCCTGGTCCAAAATCCGCCACATGTAATAGGAAGGTCCTTCATTTGATAAACGATTATATCTTTCCAATGCATCTTGTACAACTTTTGGGGTAGGACTTACGCCGCCATTATTTAAATTGATAATGTTGGGATTTACAGTGTAGGCCTGTTGAATTACAGTCCAATAATCTTCATCACTTGCAGCTTCCCGGGCTGTTAGGGAACTAATTTTTTTATTTGCTTCTTCTATATCGGCGGCGTACAGTTGATTAAATACACTATCTAAAGAAAACGCACCGGCAAGTACGCCTGCTTTTTGTAAAAAATTTCTACGGCTACTGCCCATGGTAAATTTTTAAGGCAGAAAGTTAATCATTTTTAATACATAGGGGTGTACCTTTGCCCGGTAAATGAAAAAACTTCTGCTCATATTATTTTTCACTTTTTACTTTTTGATTTGCGCTTTTTATAAGACAGATGCCCAGTGCTCTATTTGTTCTAAAACGGCACAGCAAATGGGCGAAAAGCCTGCAAAAGGTTTTAATTCAGGAATAATTTATTTAATGCTCACACCTTTTGCTATTGCCGGGTTTGTAGGTTATCGATGGTGGAAAAACAAATAGAGTTTAACTAATTTAGTAAGTGCTTTTATTGCTAATACATTTTAAAGTTCTTTGCCGATCTTCCCCATCTTATTATTTTTAAAATCTCTCCGGGCAGCAATTAAATATTTAATTACACTCCATGTTTTTCGTCCGTAAAGTATGCAGACTTTAATATAGGATGTAACAATCTTA
>DASYOS010000210.1:0-2137 GCA_036007525.1 Chitinophagaceae bacterium
CCCGGTTCTGTGTGAAAATAGTACCCGGCATAAATTGATTTTTTTCCGCCCTTGTCAAAGCTAGCTCCCATATTATTTTTATAAGGGGTTTTGTTTTTTGAAAAACGTATATCACGATTGATTCTAAATACACAGTCTTTAATTTGCAGATCCTTTATATCACTATCAAACTGTGCTGTTTTTTTTATGAGAGTTGCTACAAAATTTCCATAATCGGCTTTAGCATCAAGGTATTCATTGCGATGTTCATCAAACCAGGGTTTGCTATTGTTTTTTGAAAGCGTTTTTAAAAAATCAAGAGTTGATTTCTGAACCATGATTTATGGGATTATGGGATTTATGGGATGATTGTATTATAGAAAACATCGTTTACAAAATATATAAGGGTGCATTCCAAATTTTCGCCACTTATAGCTGCCAGAAAATCTAAAATATTCTACCGCAGAGAAAAGAGTTAATAGAGTTTACGCAGAGCCTCAGCGAAGACTCTGCTTCTCTTGTTCTCAGCGGTAAAATATGCTAAACGAAAATTTGGAATACGCTCATATATAATAATTTTTATTTTTTTTTAAAATCTTATTAATCTAAAAATCCACCCAATCAAGGCTCAGACAATAGTTTTAAAAATTCCTCTTCGCTCAAAATTTTAATTGCGCTCATTTTTTTTGCTTTATCAAGCTTGCTTCCTGAATCTTCACCAACAACCAAAAAGTTTAATTTACTGCTTACGCTGCCTAAAAGTTTGCCACCATTCTTTTCTACCAGCTCTTCCGCCTCACTGCGTTTCAACGTTGGCAAACTGCCTGTAAATAAAAATGTTTGCTGATTTAATACTCCCTTGGTCTCAACTTTTTTATTTGTGTTCTTAAGATTAATACCATGGCTCTCCAGCTTTTTTATCATCTTAATATTATCTTCCAACTGAAAAAACTGGTAAATGCTTCCGGCAACTTTTATCCCTACATCTTCTAAATATTGCAACTCTTCCAGGGAGAATTTTTCAAAATCCAGTAAATGATCAACAGCTTTACCAAGTGTTTTAGCAGTTGTTTCTCCAACATACCGAATGCCTAAACCAAATATCAATCTCTGCAAAGGTTGTTGCTTTGAATTTTCAATTGCAGCTTTTAAATTATCAATCGACTTTTGACCAAAACCTTCCAGTTCAGAAATTTTTTGATAATTAAGTGTATAAATTCCCTGTATGTCTTTTAATAAATCAAGTTCGAAAAACTTGACAATATTGGCCGCACCAAAACTCCTGATGTCCATTGCATCTTTACTTACAAAATGAATGATGCGTTCAACAACCTGTGCCTTGCAATTAATATTAACGCAACGCAAAACGGCTTCTCCTTCAGGCTTCACCAATTCATCATTGCACACAGGGCAATTTGTTGGAAAGATGATTTTTTTTTCTTTACCTGTTCTTAATTCAGTCAGAGGTTTTACAATGTAGGGTATTACATCCCCAGCTCTTTCTACCAAAACTGTATCACCGATCCGCACATCTTTTTCTTTTACAACATCTGGATTAAAAAGTGAAATAGAAGTAACCGTTACGCCGCTGATATGAACAGGTTCGATTTTTGCAACAGGGGTTATTGAACCCGTTCTGCCAACCTGGAATTCTACATTTATTAATTTACTGGTTGCCTGCCTTGCTTTAAATTTAAAAGCAATTGCCCAACGTGGATGATGTGTTGTGCTGCCCATTCTTTGTTGCAATTCCACATTATTCACTTTGATTACCATTCCGTCTATTTCATAAGGAAGGTCTTCTCTTTTCTTTTCAAATTCATTACAATATTTAATTACGCCTTCAATATCTAATAAAACTTTCTTTTCTTTTACCGGAGTTTTAAAGCCAAGCTGCCAAAGCATTTCCAAGGCACCAGAATGTGTATTTAAGCTGTTGTCCGTTGTCCGTTGACCGTTGACCGTCTCAACATAACTTATGTGGTACAGTATCGCCTCAAGACTTCTTTTTCGCACTACCATCGGATCTTTCATTCTTAAAGAACCGGATGCTGCATTACGAGGGTTGGCTAAAGGAGCAATACCCTGTTCTACCAAATGTTCATTATATTTTTTAAAGCTTTGTCTTGTCATCAACACCTCTCCGCGTATTTCAACT
>DASYOS010000211.1:0-5218 GCA_036007525.1 Chitinophagaceae bacterium
TGATAGTGGTGGTTACCAGGTTTTTTCTTTAAGCCAGAACAGAAAACTTTCTGAAGAAGGCGCTTTATTTCAAAATCACATTGATGGCAGTAAACATTTATTTACACCTGAAGTGGTAATGGATATACAAAGGATAATTGGTGGAGATATTATAATGGCTTTTGATGAATGCCCACCAGGTGGCAGTGAATATGATTATGCAAAAACATCTATGGAGCTAACACACCGCTGGCTGGACCGGTGCATTAAAAGGTTCGAGGAAACAGAAAATAAATATGGCTATTCGCAAAATCTATTTCCTATTGTACAGGGTGGTGTGCATCATGACCTGAGAAAAATTTCTTGCGAATACATCTCCTCTAAAAATGCAACAGGCAATGCAATTGGCGGACTAAGCGTAGGCGAGCCTACAGAAAAAATGTATGAGATAACAGAATTATGCTGTGATAATCTGCCAAAAGAAAAGCCGAGGTATTTAATGGGAGTAGGCACTCCCTGGAATATTTTAGAATGTATTGCTTTAGGCATTGATATGTTTGATTGTGTGATGCCAACCCGTAACGGCCGCAATGCAATGTTGTTTACCAGCAATGGTGTAATAAATATTGATAACCTAAAATGGGAGAAGGATTTTTCTCCCATTGATGATGGAATTGATTGTGAAGTGAGCAACTATTACAGCAAGGCATACCTGCGGCATCTAATAAAATCAAAAGAGATATTAGGATTACAAATAGCCAGTATTCACAACCTTGCCTTTTATCTGGATATTGTTACCAAAGCCCGCGAGCATATTGCAGCAGGAGATTTTGTGAGCTGGAAAAATGAAATGGTAGTGAGGTGGCAGCAGAGATTGTAGGTTGCTAAGCAGATTTAATAACTCCTTGGGATAAATTCTTGCTAAATTTGTTCGCATGACACGTTCTGTAAACCTTCAACCGCTTGAGAAAGAATTGCCAAGTCATTATTCTGACAGGTTGGGAGTGTTATATGCTAGAACTGTTACGAAACAACACAAGAAAGACAACGGGCAGTTTTTCACACCGATAGAGATTGCTCATTTCATGGGCAACCTTGTCAAGCAGACAAAGGACAAACTAAAAGTCCTTGACCCAGGTTGCGGAACAGCAATTTTATCAAGTTCATTAATTGAAACAATTGTTTTACACAGTGACAAAGTAAAAGATATTGAACTTGTTGTTTTTGAAACCGACCAAGATATTCTTCCTTATACACAGGCAACACTTGATTATTTGCAAGTATGGCTTCAAAAAAATAATGTCACATTCAAATCGATACTTAATACCAACGATTTTGTTTTAGAAAATAAAGACTGCTTTGAGAAAGGAAACACGCTTTTTTATGAGCCAAATAATGCAATTTTTGATATTGTAATTTCTAATCCACCTTATTTCAAAATTGGTAAAGAAGATAAGCGAGCTGTAGTTGCCAAATCAGTTGTTTGGGGGCAGCCGAACATCTATTCGATCTTCTTAATGACAGCCGCCAAGCTGCTGAAAGATAACGGTGAATTAATTTTTATTATCCCGAGAAGTTTTGCCGCAGGAAATTACTTCAGAGCTTTTAGAGAAGCATTTTTTTCAGAGGTTGAAATTGAGCAAATACATCTTTTCAATTCCCGAACAGACACTTTCACAAGAGACAATGTTTTACAAGAAACATTAATCCTCAAAGGCAAAAAGCAAAAGTTGAACGGGCATTTGCCAACTATTTTGCTAACGCATTCTAACGGTGTTAATGACCTTGACCAACCAACAAAAAAAGAATATCAGGCAAGCGAATTGATTGACTTCAATACCAAAGAAAAAATTTTGCATCTTCCAAGCAACGAAATGGAAGATAAAGTGATAAAGCTTTTCAAATCATGGAATGGTAGCCTGCATAAATATGATATTCAAATTTCAACGGGTCCAGTGGTCTCTTTCAGAGCAACAGAATATTTATACGAACAATACGAAAACGGAACAAAAGTTTTACTTCCGCTTTATCAGTTAATTAATACAGGAAAAATGATTTTTGAATATCCTGTATTCAAAAAGGGTAAACCACAATACATTCAATATTGCGAAGAAACCAAACCACTTTTATTACCAAATAAAAATTATTTGTTCTTACGCAGATTTAGTGCAAAGGATGATAAAAGCAGATTAGTAGCAAGCCCTTATTTTGTTGATATTTCGCAAGCAGAGTTTATTGGCGTAGAAAATCACTTAAACTATATCTACAGACCGAAAGGACATTTAGATAGAAATGAAATTTTAGGTCTTGCAGCTTTACTAAACAGCAAGCTCTTTGATACTTATTTTAGAACTTTTAATGGCAATATAAATGTAAGTGCAACAGAGCTTCGTGAAATGCCTTTACCAACTTTAGAAGACATAAAACAAATTGGCAACCAAATCATCTTAAAAAACAATTACTCGCAATCAATAGTTGATGATATAGTAAATGACTATTTTGATTTAGAGTATATTTTCGCTTATGAGCAAAATTGAAGACGCACAAAAAATCCTAAAAGAATTAGGACTTCCTACATCTCAACAAAATGAAATTTCAGCTTACACTCTGTTAGCTCTTTGTGGAATTAAGCCACGAGATAAATGGGATAAAGCCACTAACCAAAGTTTGAAAGTTTCAAAAGGCATCATGGCATTTTGTAAAAACGTTTACAAAAAAGAATATGCGCCAAACACAAGAGAAACTTTTCGAAGACAAGTATTACATCAATTTGTTCAAGCAAGGATTGCAGATTATAATCCGGACAATCCAAGCTTGCCTGTCAACAGCCCGAATGCACATTATGCTTTAACGAAAGAAGCACTTGAGACTGTAAAATCCTTTGGAACAAAAGCATGGAAAGAAGAAGTTGAACGTTTTAAATCAGAAGTTGGAGAATTATCTAAGCGATACCTGAAAGAAAGAAAACAAATACTTATTCCTGTTAAATTAAGCAATGGTAAAACATTAAAACTTTCAGCGGGTAAGCACAATGTAGTTCAAGCGGCAATTGTACAAGACTTTGCTGAACGTTTTGCACATGGCAGCGAAGTGCTTTATTTAGGTGATACAGCCAATAAGGATTTATATATTGACAAAAAAGGTCTTAAAGAAATAGGTATACAAATAGACGAGCATAGCAAACTGCCAGACGTTGTTTTGTACGATGCAAAAAAGAAATGGCTTTACCTCATTGAAGCAGTTACATCACATGGACCTGTTTCACCAAAACGAATTATTGAATTAGAAGAACTTCTAAAAGATTGTAAAGCAGGCAAAGTTTATGTTTCTGCTTTCCCTGACTTTGCAGAATTTAAAAAACATTCAACAAACATTGCATGGGAGACAGAAGTTTGGGTTGTTGACTTTCCCGAACACATGATACATTTCAATGGCGACCGATTTATGGGTCCTAGATAAAAATTAAACTTTTGAACGATTTATCCCGTTTTCTCTCCGCCCAGCAAAACATCTATCCACAGGTTGTAAAAGAATTACAAAGTGGTAAAAAAACAAGTCACTGGATGTGGTTTATATTCCCACAAATTGAAGGACTGGGGCAAAGTTCAACAGCAAAATATTATTCAATAAAAACAATTAAAGAAGCAAGAGAATATATTGATCATCCAATTTTAGGAAAGAGGTTATTTGAATGTTCAAACATCATTTTAAAAAATGAAGGCAGATCTGTTGAAGATATTTTTGGCTATCCTGATTATTTAAAACTAAAATCATGCATGACACTTTTTAACTACACCGTTTCCGAAACACAAAGTATTTGCAGATGTTTTAAATAAATATTTTGCAGGCGAACTGGATGAGCAAACCATTTCTATTTTACAAAAAATGAAGAACTGATTTCTTATTTCTTACATCGTACTTCTTACATCGTACATCAACTCTTATCCTCTTCTAAATCATCATGAGCATCACCACCCAAACTATAATAATTATTTTCCTCATCCTCCTCACCAATATCTTCATTGGCATCATCATCTTCTGAACCCGGCACATCAAGATCATCTCCTGTAACGGCAAACTCATCTCTTCTTCCAAAGTCAGCATCTTTTTCGCCCAATACAAGTAGATCTTCCTCTGTAACATCTGCTTCTGTACCGGGAACTATTTCAATATCATCTAAAGGAGATGCCTGTTCATCCGCCGCAGGAACTTTTACAGATTTGTCTGGTAATGCAGCAGAAGTTTGCGTATTGGATCGGGAAAGATTTTCTACATCCACATCAACTCTTTTAGCACCCGGCTGGTTTAAAATATCTTCGGATGCAGGATAATGAGGATAACCCGGAAATTCTTTTTCTTCTTTATTATTTTTATTGTTTGACATAACTATGTTTTTATTATACACAGAAAATGTTGTGCCGACTTTTATTTTAACTATTATCCTCCCTTATCTCATTCCATAATACAATTTTTTATCTCATCTTTGTAGCGTAATATCCATTATCACAAAACGTCCCTGATATAAAATTTTTATCATGAGAAACTTATTTGCATTATTAATAATCTCTTTATTTTTTTATAATACCTCATCAGCCCAGGATAAATTAATATTAGCCGAAGGCAAATCACCCAATCTTTATATTACACACACTATTGCACCAAAAGATAATTATTACAGTGTAGGCAGAATGTACAATGCATCGCCTAAAGAGCTTGCGCCATACAATGAACTTGTTTTTGAAAAAGGCTTAACACTTGGGCAAACCATTAAAATTCCTTTGGCTGCAAATAACTTTTCGCAGGCTGAGGCAGCCGCAGAGAATGAAGTTCTTATCCCGGTTTACCATGTTATGTTGGCAAAAGAAAGCCTGACCAGGGTTAGCGCTAATTATAATAAAGTACCGATAGCAGCTATAAGAAAATGGAACAACTTATCTAAAGATGCGGTAAGCCCCGGCACCAATTTAATTGTAGGTTTTTTAAAAGTATTAAAAGACCAATCTCCGCTTGTATCACGAGCAATGAACGTAGATCTTTCAGATGTTGCGATCAAGCCGCCAGTCGAGAAAAAACAAAAGGTAAAAATTAAGGAAAATGTAAAGGTTGCTGAGCCAAAAGAAACAGAACCGGAAGTGAAAGAAAAATCGGGGGATGATGCTACTACAGTTAAAACAAGTGGAACAATCAATTTTAATGGAGGAACATTTAAAAATGAGTATGGTGATCAAACAAAAAGCAG
>DASYOS010000212.1:0-11205 GCA_036007525.1 Chitinophagaceae bacterium
TTATGTAGCCGGCAGATGAATTGCTATTAAGCTTCAGTGGCGTCGCACTCTTGTACAGCAGTTTTATATTGAGCTTTGCCTGAATTATTGCAAACCTTATATATATTATATGTAATGTTCAATGTTGCTATAAAAGTTGAAGTGTGATCCTTCGACAAGCTCAGGATAAACTTCACGATGTTGACTAATGCTTAAAAAGCTGGTTCAATAAATGTTCTCTTAAAACGCCGACCTCAAAATTCCTGTTCCTCAATTAACCAAAATTAGGGAATTATCCTTAATAATATGAAACAGCCGGATGCAGAGGGCATGGAACAGCATTTTAGCATGGGCATTGCGCTCAATATAATAAGTGGCTTTATCCAGCTCGGTGATAATTGCCTGCTGCGCAGAAAGACTGCAAAGTTTATTGAGGCGGATGGCAAAATCCCTTTCCTTTTCGGGCATATTGCTGAATGGAGATATAAGATTTGTGCCATCATCAATCATTCTAACTCTTACTGCCTGCTCCAGTAAATGAATAAAATACCGTAGGAATTGTTTTTGTTTTTCTCTGCCGAGCCTTGCAATTTCATCTACCCATTTTATCTGGGCAGCGGTATTATTTTTTGCAATAGCATTCAGCCATTCCCGTAATAGGCTTTGCCAATCCTCTTCTGTATCCTGTAACATTTGGAGGCTTTCCCGGTAATTGCCAGCACATACCCCTGCTATTTGTCTTGCTTTGTTGTTTTCAACTTTTCCCTTTGTAATTAATGCGTTTTCTACTTCTTCATCTGTTAGCGCAGGAATTTTTACAAGCTGTGTTCTTGATAAAATGGTAGGGAGAATAGCGCTTTCATCTTCAGCTACAAAAATGAATAAGGTATCCGGTGGTGGTTCTTCAATTAATTTTAAAAGCTTGTTGCCTTCTTTGCCCAAAAACTCAGGCATCCACATGATGAGAATTTTGTATTGGCTCTCAAATCCTTTTAAGCTTAGCTTATGGTTTATATCTTCCACTTCAGCAGCCGGAATATTTCCCTGTTTATTTTCTGCGCCTATAAATTGCAGCCAGTCATAAATATTTCCATATGCATACGTGCATACAAATTCTCTCCACTCACTAATGTAATCGGTGCTTTTGGGTTTATCTCCGGGCTTTCTCGTAATTACGGGGTAGGAAAAATGAATGTCCGGATGAATTAATTTATCAGCTTTTGTGCAGGCGGGGCAGGTGCCGCAGGAATCGTTGGCAGTTGGCATTTGACCGTTGTCAGCAGGCTCTTCTCCGAACAATCCGGGTGAAGATTTTTGAGCAGCTTCTTTTGCAGACGTACAAACAATATATTGTGCAAATGCAATGGCAAGTGATAAGGCGCCACTGCCTTCTTTGCCTAAAAATAACAGTGCATGGCTCAAACGGTTTTGCTGAACCATTTGTACTAACTGTTCTTTTACGGGCTGCTGACCAATTATATCTTTGAATTGCATTGCTGCAAATATAAATCAAGAAGAAAAGTAAAGCGGAGCTAATTGCACGCAAATAAGATAAAAAAGAAAATTATTTTCTCTGCGGCTTTGTGTGGTAATTCTAATTCAGATACTTTAAAATATCCTGGCTTAAAGGTTTAACCTTGCTATCAAATTTTGCAATTAAAACACCATTTTCGTCAAGCAAAAATTTAGTGAAATTCCATTTTATTTCTGCATTCAAAACCCCATTTTCATCTTTGTTGGTAAGCCATTTAAAAATTGGCGCAATATCATCTCCTTTAACGGAAACCTTTGCTGCCATGGGGAATGTAACTCCGTAATTCTTTTTACAAAATTCCTTTATTTCTGTCGCAGTTCCAGGCTCCTGTCCCCCAAAATTATTTGCAGGAAATCCAACAACCATTAATTTACTGCTGTATTGAGTATATAATTTCTGCAGATCTTCATATTGCGGAGTATTACCGCATTTGGAAGCTGTATTAACCACTAATATTTTCTTCCCTTTATATTTTTTAAAGTTGATGGTTCCCCCGTCAAGGCTTTCTACTTTAAACTTATAGACAGAATTTGTTTTTTTCTCAGGAGAAAAGAAGGAAGTTAAAACGATGATACTTATTACTAATAGTATTTTTTGCATAAAAATTATTTGATTATTAAAGTTACGAAGAAATCTATGCTTGGACTTGAATCTTATTTAGAGGCTAAAGCCAGCGTTGCAATACTAAGGCTTGTTCCCTCTACGTTTAATATTTCTGCGCCACAGGCTTCTAAAGTTGCACCGGTAGTAATAACATCATCTACCAGTAAAATATGCTTGCCTTTAAGTTCCTTTATATTGTTTATTTCGAAGCTACCTTCTACATTTTGCCAGCGTTCTGTCCTATGTTTTTTTGTTTGTGTTTCCGTAAAGCGTTTTCTCACAACATTGTTTTTGATCACCGGTACATTTAGTATTTCTCCAATGCCATTGCATAAAATCGTTGCCTGATTAAATCCTCTTTTAAATTCTTTGTCGACAAATAATGGTAAGGGAACAAGCGCCTCGATTTTAGAAAAACGTGGACTATTCAATAAGCTTTTTCCCATCATAGCGCCAAGATATAAACCCAGTTCTTTATTGCCTTTGTATTTAAATTCATGAACAAGCGTTTGTATCAATGTTTCTTTTGTAAAATAAAACTCACTCATGGCAGCTGTTATGGCTAATCTGCCCCAAAATATTTTCTCAACAGGGTTATTTGCGTGCATTGCAAAATTGGTATGAGGCAGATCGTTTATACATTTAAGGCAAAGAAGGTTATCATTGTTTACCAAATCACTACCGCAACCAGCGCATACATGGGGGTAAAAGAGATGAATTAATGGAGATAGTATGGCTGATTTAAAGCTCAATTGATTTTTTATTTCATTTATCGTGATACATGAAAATTCCCCTTACATTTTCACGTTTCATTTTTCATGTCTCCCGGTTAAAATAAATATTGATACAACTCCTCCACCTTTCCCAATGCTACCACTTCAATATTTATCTTTTGTTTGCCTAAGCCTTTTGTGTTGTATTTGCTTACAATTATCTTTTCAAAACCAAGTTTCTCAGCTTCAGCAATTCGTTGTTCTATCCTGTTAACGGCTCTTATTTCTCCGCTTAATCCTACTTCTCCTGCAAAGCAAAGGTGCAATGGAAGTGATACATCTTCATAGGAAGACAATAATGCGCTCAACACTGCCAAATCTATTGATGGATCTTCCACTTTTAATCCTCCGGCAATATTTATAAATACATCTTTAACTCCAAAATGAAACCCCCCTCTTTTTTCAAGGACAGCTAATAAAAGTTGTAATCTCCTTAGGTCAAAACCTGTATTGGTCCTTTGTGGAGTACCATAAACACTTTGCGTTACCAAAGCCTGCACCTCAATCAATAAAGGGCGAATACCTTCAATAGTTGCTGCAATGGCAACACCACTTAACTGATCTTCTTTTTGTGTAATGAGAATTTCTGAGGGATTGCTTACTTCCCTCATACCATCACCTGTCATTTCATAAATTCCTAATTCTGCGGTTGAGCCAAACCTGTTTTTAAGCGTACGTAGAATTCGGTAAGCATAATTTCTGTCGCCTTCAAATTGAAGAACAGTATCCACCATATGCTCTAAAATTTTAGGACCGGCAATGCTGCCGTCTTTAGTTATATGTCCTATTAAAAAAACAGGTGTATGGGTTTCTTTAGCAAATTTTTGAAATTCGGCAGCACATTCTCTTATTTGAGAAACACTTCCGGGAGAAGATTCTACATATTGCGATTGCATGGTTTGTATAGAATCAACAATAACCAATTGCGGCTTTAATTTTTTTATCTCCTTAAAAATAGTTGAAGTATCAGTTTCTGTTAGCAGGTAAAAATTCTCATTGGTCACTTTTAACCTGTCTGCCCGCATTTTAATTTGCTGCTCACTCTCTTCGCCGCTTATATATAGTGTAACAATATTATTAAGGTGCAATGCATCCTGCAAAAACAAAGTTGATTTACCAATGCCTGGCTCGCCTGCAATCAGTACTAAACTTCCGGCAACTATACCGCCGCCTAATACACGGTTAAGCTCTGCATCTTTTGTAATAATTCTTTTTTCTTCTCCGCTGGTAATTTCGCTTAAAGAAATTGTTTTTAATCTTCTATCACTACCGGCAAATTCTTTCCAGTCATTTTCTTTTTTATCTGTGCCTTTATGTATTACCTCTTCCACAAAAACATTCCATTGATTACATGATGGACATTTGCCCAGCCACTTCGCACTTTCATACCCGCAATTCTGACAAAAAAATCCCGTTTTTGTTTTACTCATATTTTTTTATGTGTAGCGTAAATTAAAGAATGTTTTGTTGAGAAATTAAAAGTTGACCTGGAATGGATGGTTGCTTAAAAAATAAAAATGGATTAAAATTTTAAAACTCTGCCACCGAATTCTATTTGTAAATGGTTTTTTTGTAAAAAGTAAAAGGATCAGTATTTCTACTGATCCTTTATACTTACTAACCCATTAAATTCTATAGCTAAATTACAATTTGCTGTCACATAAACAAATTATATTTTAAGGTTGTGCATAAATTTTTCCGCTTTTTAAAAATTAATATAAATAAATATTTTATTACAATCAATTGATTATCAGCTGAATTTTCCAAATTATCAGATAGAAATTAAACCCCATAAAATAAATTTTCTAATATTTGGTTTATAATATAAACTAATTTAAATTTGTGACAAATTTACAAGAAATGAACAAAATTTTCTGCCTGATCTTTTTAATTAATTTTTCTGCGAAAGCCCAAACACATATTTCAGGAAAAATTCTTGATAATAAAAATAACCCGCTTCCTGGTATTAGTATCACCTTAAAAAATACATATGATGGAACAACTACCGATTCCTTAGGTAATTATTCATTTATAACTATTGAAAAGGGAGAGCAAATATTAGAAGCCTCAGCAACGGGCTATAGACCTTTCGGGCAAAAAATAAATCTATCCGGAACTCCTGTAAAAATAAATATTACACTAAAGGAACTTGTAACTGAATTGAAAGCTGTTGTTATAAGTGCAGGCGCCTTTGAAGCAAGTGATCAAAAAAGAACTACCGTGCTAAATCCCATAGATATTGTTACAACTGCCAGCGCTAATGCTGATATTACAGCTGCAATTAAAACGCTACCCGGAACACAGCAGGTTGGCGAAACGGAAGGATTATTTGTAAGAGGTGGTACTGCTGCCGAAAGCAAAACATTTATTGATGGTACACTGGTAAATAATTTTTATTACAGTAGTCAGCCGGGCCTGGCACAACGTGGAAGGTTTAATCCTTTTATTTTTAAAGGAACCATATTTAGCGCAGGTGGGTATTCAGCTTTGTATGGTCAGGCTTTGTCTTCGGCATTAATCCTGGAATCAATTGACATGCCGGAGAGAAGTTCTGCTGATCTTGCGATTTCTTATTTGTCAGTTGGCGGCGGTTTACAGCAGTTAGCAAAAAATAAAAAATCTTCCTGGGGAATTTCATATAACTATACAGATTTAAGGCTTGCCTTTAAATTGGTAAAGCAAAAGCAGGATTATTTTAATGTTCCTGTGTTGCATAGTGCTGATGCCAATTTTAGAATTAAGACATCTAAAACGGGGATAGTAAAATATTACGGTACACTAAGTACTACTAAAGCAGGATTTAGATATTCAGATATAGATTCTACGGGAATGAAAAATGCCTTTAGACTTAACAATTTTAATATGTATCATAATTTATCATGGAGAGAAAAAATCGGGAATAAACTAAAACTTACAACCGGCTTTAGCTACAGTACTAACAAAGATGATATAAGCAATGAATTTGAAAATCAAAATAATCAGAAACAATCAATAATAAACCCGATATTTTTTGCCTTTAAGAATTTTGGCGTTGTAACACATGGTAATTATGTGAATGCCAAAGTGGTTATAGAGAGAAAACTGAAAGGATTAAGCGCTTTTAGGTTTGGAAGTGAATACAATTATAGCAACGATAAAACTGATTTCACTTTATATAACGGTAATAAATTTACGGATGCGGTAAAAGAAAATATTTTATCCGGATTTGCCGAAACTGATATTTATATTACCAATGATATTGCTGCAAAAATCGGGACGAGGGCTGAGCATTCTTCTTTGCTTAATAAATGGAATATTGCTCCACGGTTATCTTTAGCATATAAGTTTACAGATAATAGCCAGGCATCTTTTGCCTATGGCATTTTCTATCAGGACCCGGAAAAGAGATATCTACCTGCTACCGTAAATCTTGATTTTGCCAAAGCCACTCACTATATAGCCCAATATCAAAAACTTAGTAATAGCCGCACTTTTCGTGCTGAGGTATTTTATAAAAAATACGAGGATCTTTTTAAAACAGCTAATAATACGGGGCAGGAAACTATTATAAGTAATAAAGGATATGGTGATGCAAAAGGTGTTGAGTTTTTTTGGCGGGATAAAAAGACAATTAAGAATGTTGATTACTGGATCTCTTATTCTTATCTAGACACAAAAAGAGATTTTTTAAATTACCCCTCGCTGATTGAGCCGCTCTTTGCAGCAAAACATACCGCTTCCCTCGTTGTAAAAAAGTTTGTAACTAAACTTAAAACCCAGTTCAATGCATCGTATACTTACGCCACGGGAAGACCATACTATAATATCAGGTACGATAATACTACAAACACAAATAAAATTTTTGATGCGGGAAGAACTAAAGATTTTAACAGCTTGAGCTTTAGTATTAACTATTTGCCCAATATTGGCCAGGCAAAAGCAAAAAGATTTTCTGTAGTTGTATTTTCTGTTAGCAATGTGCTGGGCAGCAATAATATTTACAGCTACAATTATTCGTATAATGGGATAAATAAACAGGCAGTAACACCACCCTCAAAAAGATTTTACTATCTGGGATGGTTTATAAGCTTTGGTATTGACAGAACAGAAGACAAAATCAACTTAACCTTATAAAATTAAAAATTATGGAAAATGTAAAAGACCCTGAATTATGGGAGCTTGCGCAAAAGAGGGCGAGCTTTAAACAGCATTTAGCAACTTATATTATTATGAATATCTTTTTTTGGGTGGTTTGGTATTTTACCGGGCAAAAACATTCCGGAACTGGTGGGTTTCCGTGGCCTGTGTGGCCTATGATAGGATGGGGTATAGGGTTATTGTTTCATTACATGGGCGCTTATGTGTTCCTTAAAAACAATTCAGCCGAAAGAGAGTATCAAAAATTAAAAGACAAATAATCATATTTCAAATAAATAAATTTATAAAAATGAAAAAGACAATTTTATCAGCATTAATTATTTGCTTCTGCATCACAACTTTTGCTCAAAGCGATAAATATGCATCGGTAATGAAGAAAAATATCAGTATGCTGGATTCAGCTATGCAAAAAGGGAATGCCAAAGAATTGGCAAATAATTTTGAAAGGATAGGCGATGCTGAAAAGCTTCAGTGG
The DNA here is from genome assembly GCA_036007525.1 of Chitinophagaceae bacterium. Taxonomy (GTDB): domain Bacteria; phylum Bacteroidota; class Bacteroidia; order Chitinophagales; family Chitinophagaceae; genus Ginsengibacter. The sequence continues at coordinate 7,502 of DASYOS010000212.1, forward strand.
CTTCCTTATTATTACGCCGCTTACGCAAATATATTGAGTACATATACTGGAAAAGACAAAAGCAAGGTTGATGCTATAGCAGATAAAGCAGAAGAGTTAATAATAAAAGCTGAAGGATTAGCGGGTAAAGAAAATTCTGAAACTGCCGTGATAAAAAGTATGATAGCATCCGCACACATGATGGTTGACCCACAATCAAGATTTATGCAATACGGTGCAGCATCTTCTGAAAATATGCAGAGGGCACAGGAGCTTGACCCTGAAAATCCCCGTGCTGTTTATCTGGAAGCCCAGGCAAAATTTTATACTCCTGCGGCGTTTGGTGGTGGCAAATCTGTTGCAAAACCACTATTTGAAAAAGCACTTAAAATGTTTGTTACATTTAAACCTGCAAGCGAATTGCATCCAACATGGGGCAAAGATGCTGCTGAATATTTTTTGGCCATGGCAAATAAATAATATTTATATATGAATGAAAATGAAAAGCAAATGACGGGGGAAGAAAGCCTTTCCATTATTGCAGGCATGATAAACCGGGCAAAAAACCGCTTTAGCGAAACCGGGCACTTGTATTTACTTTGGGGTTGGGTTATTCTTGTTTGCTGTATAACGCAATTTGTTTCTCTTCAATATTTTAATTATGAAAAGGGTTACCAGGTTTGGTTTTTAACATGGCTGGCTGTTATTTACCAATTTATTTACCTGGCTAAAACAAAAAAAAGAGAAAAGGTAAAAACGTATACTGATGAGATAATGGGATTTGTGTGGCTTACGTTTATGATTTGTGGTGTTGTAATGGTTTTTATCTTAATAAAATTGAAAGTGTTTGTAGCCATTAATCCATTGATACTGGTTTTATATGGAATGCCTACTTTTTTATCCGGGATAATTTTAAAATATAAACCATTAATTTTTGGTGGGATAAGTTGCTGGGTACTTGCGGTATTGTCTCCATTAGTTCCATTAGAATATCATTTATTATTATTAGCATGTGCAGTTATTGCAGCATGGATAATTCCGGGGTATTTATTAAGGTCAAAATATAAAAAAGAAAATATATGAATGATGAAAAACAACTAACGCAGCAGGAGAGCCTGCAATTGATCACACAAATGATAAATCAGGCAAAAAATATTTATTATGAAAGTGGCATGGGTTGTTTATTGTGGGGATTCACAAATCTTATTTGTTTTACACTGGCTTATCTGGATGCAACCGTGCAGGGGTTTGATCTTCCTTTTACTCCATTCTTCCTCCTGATTATAACCTTTGTGGTACAGCTTTATTACGATAGAAAAGAAGCCGTTAAAAAAAGAGCGATGGCCACAACTTATTTGGATGATGTACATAAATATGTGTGGATGTGTTTTGGTATTGCAGTTGTGCTATTTACAATTGCCGGCGGGATAGCCAATATTGGTTATGTAACGCTTCCTGTTTTGTTATTGTTATTCGGGATGCCAACTTTTATTTCCGGATGCGTAAGTAAATTTCCTGCAATGATTATTGGGGGAGTTATTTGCTGGGTATTTTCTATAATAGCTTTTTTGTACCACGGCTATTATGCCTATTTGTTGTGTGCAGCAGGTGCAACAGCGGCATGGATAATCCCCGGATTTATATTACGGGAAAGATTTAAAAAGCAACAGCGAATAGAAGAACAAAAAAATAAGCATGGAGTTTAAAGAGCTGGATCCCATATTGCATGCACCTTTACGCCTTGCCGTAATAAGCCTTTTACTAAGTGTAAAGGAAGCGGAGTTTACTTTTATTAAAGAAAAAACGAATTCAACCGCAGGTAATTTAAGTGTACAGATTACCAAGCTTAAAGAAGCAGAGTATATTGAAGTAACAAAACAATTCAGAGATAATTACCCGCTTACCATTTGTAAAATAACACCAAAAGGAGTGGATGCTTTTGAGAAATACGTAAAAGCATTACAAAGTTATATGCACCCGAATAGTGAGTTATGAAAAAAACAGTTTGCTAAAAACTCATAACTTCCTGTAGACTATTCACTTTCTTATCCTTCCTCTGCAATTCTCTCATCTACAGCGTTTGCCACAATAGAGGCGCTTACTTTTTTAAGTGGATTTTTTCTGTTCTCTTCATAAGTCTTTCTATTATTTATAATATCTATGCAGGCGAATATTGCAGCCCTGAATGATCCTTCATCAGCCTGGTTTTTTCCCGCAATGTCAAATGCAGTTCCATGATCGGGACTGGTTCTTATACCGGTAATTCCGGCAGTGTAGTTAACGCCTTCACCAATGGATAATGATTTAAAAGGTATTAATCCCTGATCGTGATACATAGCTAATACCGCATCAAATTTTTCGTATTGCGCCCTTGCAAAAAAAGCATCAGCGCTAAAAGGCCCCACTACAAGCATATTGCGTTGTTTGGCATCTTTAACAGCAGGCTTAATAATTTCTTCTTCTTCTTTACCTATTAAACCTTCATCTCCGGAATGGGGGTTTAATCCCAATACTGCAATTTTTGGTTTATCTATTCCAAAATCCTGTTGTAGACTTGCATACAATATTTGCAATTTGCTGGTGATATTTTCCCGGGTAATATATTGAGCTATATCTTTTACTGGCACGTGCTCAGTAACCAATCCTACTTTTAAATTTTCTGATGTTAATAACATCAGTACATCTTTTTCTGAGAATAAATTTTTAAAAAAAGGTGTATGGCCGGTATGGCTAAATTCATCGCTTTGTATATTTTTTTTATGGATAGGAGCGGTAACCAATCCATGAATTTTATTTTCTTTTAATGCCTGTGAAGCCGACAATAAACTCTTTATCGCATACTTTCCCCCGATTTCATTCATTACCCCCGGGGTTATTGCAACTTCTTCTTCCCAGCAATTGAATACGTTTACCTGTTTATGATTAACCCTCGAAAGTTCTTTTATGTTCATGAAATTAAACACTATTTCGGGTACGCTTTTCCTGTAGAAGTTGATCACCTTATTGCCAGCAAACACAACCGGAGTGCAAATTTCCAATATTCTGTTATCAGACAAAGTTTTGATTATAAGCTCCGGGCCTATGCCATTTACATCCCCGCATGTAAAACCAATAACGGGTTTGTGTTCTAAAATTACTGTGCTCATTATATTTATTTGATGATTTATTTGATGGTTGCAAGGTAAATAATAATCACCTTCTTTATCAATATCACCCTCTATTTGAAAACCACTTGATTAAGTAATATGTAATTTGCATGGCGCATGTATACATTTAAAAAATCCCTTGGTCAGCATTTTTTAAAAGATGAAGCCGTAATAAAAAAAATAGTTGCTGCTTTACAACGCCAAAATTTTAAAAATGTTTTGGAAGTGGGTCCCGGAGGAGGAGCATTAACAAAATACCTGTTGGGAATTGCCAATATAAACTTTAAAGCAGTAGAGTTAGATGACGAGAAAGTGAATTTCCTGGTAGGGAAGTATCCAATTTTAAAAGATAATCTCATTCATAAAAATTTTTTACAAATTGACCGGCCATTTGATGAACCATTTACAGTAATCGGCAATTTCCCTTATAATATATCTACACAAATTCTTTTTAAAATATTAGAGTGGAAAGAATATGTGCCATGTGTTATAGGCATGTTTCAAAAAGAAGTAGCACAAAGAGCTGCTGCTAAGGAAGGAAGTAAAATTTATGGGGTGTTGAGTGTATTGATGCAATAT
>DASYOS010000213.1:0-12963 GCA_036007525.1 Chitinophagaceae bacterium
ATAATTTAACCTGTTTAAATCTCCTTTATATTTAACTAGCCATTCGTTAAAAGTACCGTCCACAAACTGCAATTCGGGTAATGGAAAAATATACCACCGTTCTTTTACTATTATATTAATATCAAATTCAAATGCACTAACGATAAGCGGCTCCACAGTAACTTCCAAAAAAAGAGTCGTGTTAAAAATATGCCGCCTATCTTTTTCTAAAGCATCAATTATGCTACTTGCAGGTATAGAGTCTCCCGGCTTCAATTCCATCTCTCTTAAAATGATATAATCTTTTGTTTTTTTATTACCCTTGATAAAGATTTTTCTTAAATGAATTCTGGAGAGGGAGTCAGCAGGATTTAATGTTTTTAAAGAAGAGGCTGCGGTTTCGATTGTATTTTTTTGGGCATACGAAAGATGGCTTACACAAAGCATAATTAAAATACAAACTGCCTTTTTAAAAGTATGTATGTAGGATAATTTCAAAATAGGCTGCTGATAGGTGTTTCAGGGTATGTACTTAGACAGTATCTGAACGCATGTAAATTTAATTTATTTTAATCAGATGGGAATGAAGTTAAATATCCAGGTAATTCATAAGATGCAGGTAATTACTATGAATTTCATTTTCAAATTTTTCTTCTCCAAAATAATAGGTAACATCATATTCATATCTTTCAAAGGCCGCTACCACCATGGAAAGCTCTTTTTTATTTATATGAATAGTAACAGTAAGTAGGCCTGTTTCGGGTTGGATGGTTGTATTAAGGTGTAAGATGGTAGCTTCATTGCTCTCCACTATCCTGCTTATTTCGGAAATAATAAACTGGCTTCTTTCCATTTCTAAAACTATAATGCCCCCTATTTCCTGTGCGCCGGAAAAAGTACCCAATGTTCTGAGAAGATTTTGTCCGCTGATGCTACCCAGAAATTCTTTCTCTACATTTACAACAGGTACTACTGATGTTTGATATTGATTACTGATGTTTACTGCCTGTAAAAAATGCTCATTCTCATTTATAGATATATCAATAAAATCATCCTGCAGTAATTGTATGTGCATCTTTTTATTATCAGCATCCAGTAAGTCATCTTCACTTATCAATCCTAAATATTTTTCTTCTGATACCACCGGAAGGTGAGATACTTTAAAATCGTTTATTAATTGCAATGCTTTATCCACTGTATCATCCAGTTTCAACTGAGGGATAATATTATTATTTAGTTGGATGGCTAACATAATTTAATCGAAGCTTCCTTTAAAACGAAATTAATAAGGTATTGTTTTTAAAAGACAGTAAAAATTAAAGAACTGTTGCAACAGGAGCTTTTAATTTTGCCAAAAAATCTCCCAGTATCTTATTAAATTCTTCAGGAACCTCCATCATAGGGGCATGCCCGCACTTATCTACAAAATGCAGCTCGCTGTTAGGAATTAATTTATTAAACTCCTTTGCCACAAATGGAGGGGTTATAGTATCATTGTTTCCCCATATCAAGCAGGTTGGCTGCTTTATGTGGTTTAGCTCTTCTCCCAAATTGTTTCTTATAGCCGATTTAGCTAAGGCAATTATTTTTATTACCTTAATCCTGTTATTCGTTATTTCAAAACATTCATTTACAAGCTCCTCTGTAGCCATTGCCGGATCATAAAACGTTAGTTGAGTTTTTTTACGGATATATTCTTTATCGCCGCGTTTAGGGTAGCTGTCTCCCATTCCATTTTCAAATAAGCCTGAGCTCCCGGTTAGTATCAACGATTTTAATCTTTCAGGGTGTTTTAATGTGTAGATGAGCGCTACGTGCCCGCCCAGGGAATTGCCAAGCAGATGAATGTGTTTATAATTTCTTGTTTCAATAAACTTATGTACAAATTTTTGCAGCCCTCCTACTGAGGTATTGAGGAGGTCAAGCTCAAAAAGAGGAAGCATTGGTACTATTACCTTATTGGTATGCCTGAAATGCTCTATAAGGTCTTTAAAATTACTTAACGCTCCAAATAGCCCATGCAATAGCACAAGAGGCTCCCCTTCTCCCTCTTCGATATATTTGAATTTACCGTCTTTTTTTATTTCGTAACTCATCTTTTTATTTGAGCGCAATAATTATTGTATGCTAAAAATAATTGTTTCTATGCAAAAACGTATGGAAATAGAAAGGATGATGAAGTTTTTCATGCAGTTTTTTTAGTAATGCCGCCAAAAAAATCCTGTAATTGTGTAAACATATCTTTAAAAATCGGAATTACTTTACCTAGGTTATCCATTACTTTAGGTCCCCATGGTGCCACGTATGGATAAATTTTAGAATCCTGGATGGTTAATGGCTGAATCAGATACAGCTTGGCAGCAAAAAATAAAAAAATACTAAAGATGATGGTATAAAATATTACATATAACACTATTCCGCCCAGCTTATCTAACCAACCAAGCATAGCGAATTGCATCGTTCTTTTTATAACCCGTGCCAAAAGTTTAACCAATAAAACTACTGCCAAAAATACCAGTGTAAATGAAATAAGCGGAAGCCATTTGGAGAGAGAGCCTGCACTATCTTTTAAATAAGAAGCAACTACTACAGATAATTTTAATGCGGCAGCAAGCCCGATAATAAAAGCAAGCATGGAAAAAATTCCAAGTATAAGTCCCTTGCTAAATCCTTTAAATACAGCAAGCATCATTACCAGCACAAATGCGATATCGATTATCATAAGTTGCAAGTTAGAAGTTGCAAGCTACAAGAGAAAACTATTTAAGGTACACTATTGAGTAAATCTTTAACCATGGCAGCAATGGTTTTGCCATCTGCTTTGCCTGCTAATTGCTTATTGGCAGCACCCATAACTTTACCCATATCAGCAGCAGATGTTGCGCCTGTTTCTATTATGATATTTGCAATTATTCCTTTCAATTCTTCGGGAGGTATCTGCTTTGGAAGAAATTTTTCAATTATTTCAATTTCTTCTTTTTCTTTTTGTGCAAGATCACCCCTATTTTGTTTTTCAAATATTTCCAAAGAATCTTTCCTTTGCTTCACAAGTTTTTGAAGCAATTTAATTTCATCTTCTTCTTTTAATATACCGCCTGCACCTTCTGCAGTTTTAGCATTTATTATTGCAGCTTTAATTGCTCTTAATGAACGTAACGATACTTCGTTCTTGGCCAGCATAGCCGTTTTAAGGTCTGCCATTATTTTATCTTCTAAAGACATAAATACAATTTTTAAGCCCCCTCTATCTCCCCCAACAGGGGAGGAAATAGAGAGATTATGGAGAATTATTTTTTTATATTAAGCATTCCTTTTAGATTTAACTTACACTGCTTTTATCTGTGTATCTCTAAATTTTTTATAAAAATCATTAGCGAATTTTTTTATATCATCGCTTAGCTCATCCTGTTTTGTAGCTCTTTTATAAGTGTCTGCCATTGTTGAAAACATCTGGTAAAAAAAATCGGCCATTTCATCTACCATCATATCCTTTGTCCAGAGATCTATGCGTAAAGCCGTTTTATCTGCGCCATCCCAAAAAGCAATACACATTGCTTTTGCTTTTTGTACCATGTCCGAGCTGCTGTCCGTTGCGCTCCAGCTTATTTGTTGCGGAACTTTATTGGGATCGAGCAGTACATCTATTTTTATTGAAGATTGGTTCATAAGTTGCAAAGATAATTATTAGAGGCAAGCTTTCTCAATACTCTTCCATAGCAGCTTTGCAGCTCTATCCCATGAATATTTTTTTACCTGCACTTCTGCTTTCTCAATCAGTTGCTTTCTTAAATTTTCATCTTTATATATCAACATCATTTTATCAGAAATCTCTTTATACGCATTGTAATTAAAATATAACGCTGAATCGCTGCATATTTCCGGCATCAAACCCGTATTGTCTGCAATTACAGGAACATGACAACTCATTGCATTTAATGCATACAAATATTCATGCTCCAATAGATGGACATACGCATAAGCAGATCCTGTAATTCGTATATTTTCTTTTTTATCAATATGATCTAACATTTTTACTTCACTATTAAATTTAAATAACCGCAGCGCTTCTAAGAGTTCTTTATTTATCCCTTTCGCTGATACAACCAATAGCTGCATATTGCTTTTCTGCATCTTTTTAAAAAGAGAAAATGCCTTTAATAGTATTATAAATTTATCTAAGGGAATTGTTCCAGTAACTAAAAAATATTCGTTGCCATTTGCATATTGTTGTTTTATTTTTTCTTTTTCTTCAACTGTTATTTGCTGACTTTCATTAACGCCTTTGTAAACAACATCTATCCGGCTTTCACGTATATTATTTTTTTCTATAATTTGTTTTTTAGAAAATTCAGAGGTGGTCACAATATTTTTGACCTTCTTTAAATCTTTTGATGTGAAAGTATCATAAGCAATTACACACTGAGGAACAGTGGTTTGCAACAAAGCATTTTTCGTAACAAATACATCTGTCTTATGCCTTTTTAAAAGCGCAGCAATTTTATGATTATTATTTCTAAGCCGGGAAAACAAAGAAATTTTTTCAGGCGGAATTAAAACCTTTACTACATTTTCTGAAATACCGAAAGGGAGATTGAATGGTTTGTCAAAAATAAAGATGAAATAATGCTCAGGGTGATGTGCAGTTATTCGGCTAAAAGTTTCATCGATAAATTGTTGATACGCATCTGTGGATGTTATATTCACCGCTATGACCATGCGGTTATTTTAAAACTTTTATTTTAACTGTTTCAATTCTTGTTTCACTAACATTTAAAATATCAAACTCATAATTATCAATAATTATCCTGTCTTTTTGCTTGGGAATTTCTTCATGCTCACTAATAATGTAGCCTGAAAGGGTCCCCGTTTCATGCGTATCCCGAAAGTGCAATTTGTATTTATTGGTAATGTAATCCAGCTCCAGCCTGCCACTAAAAATATATTCGTCGATTGATATTTGCCTATCTACAAATTCTTCTGTATCATATTCATCTTTAATTTCCCCAAATATTTCTTCCAGCAGGTCTTCCATAGTTACAATACCGGCAGTACCGCCAAACTCATCAATTACCCATGCTATACTTTTTCTTTCTTTGCTAAATTTATTTATAAGATCGGACGCATTCATACTTTCAGGTATAGTAGGTATGGGCAACAATATCGACCTTAGGTTCTCAGGATTTTTAAACATATCCAATTGATGTATATATCCTTGTATATTATCAATATTATCCTGGTAAACAACAAGCTTTGAAAGCTTACTATTAATAAAACGTTCTTTAACTGTTTCAATTGATACATCAATGTCTATAGCTTCAATTTCTTTACGGGGAATTAAACATGTTCTCATTTTTATATCTGAAAGAGATAGAACATTTTCGAATAATTCATTATTTAATTCCACATTATCATCCGGAACCCTGTCTTTGCTTTGCTGAATAAAATGCTCCAGGTCTATTTTGGTAAACACTTCTTTTTTTGCATGGATCTTTATATTAAAAATATATTTAAGAATCCACTCAGCCATGTTTACAAATATGGAAGCTATCCATGCAAATAATGAATAAAAGAACTGAACAATAAATGTGATTATGCTGCTGCCAATAATAACATCGCCTTTCGCTCTAAAAAAGGCTTTAAAAATAAATTCAAAAAAAAGTAAAATAAAGGTAGATAGAACCGTTTCTGCCACAAGATGGATATATGGATTTTTAACACCCCAAAATTTCCAAAAGCCTACAAGCAGATCGCTCCATAACAATCCATACACAACCAATAACATATTTAATGCTATAAGTGTTGTACCTATAAACCGGGCAGGCTTTTCCATATAAGCTGCCCAAATTCTGCCTACATAAGTTCCCTGCTTTTTTTTAAGCTCAACAGATAATTTGCTTACAGAAATAAACGCTATTTCAATACCGGCAAAAAATCCAATTAGAATTAAAGAAACTACAATTGCAATAACAGCCGTCCAGTCCATATAACAAAAATATATAAATGAAAGGGATGTGAGGGATTAATTATTGAGGAAGTCGTTTACAATTTTGGAAGCTTCATTACAGGCAGTTTTAAAATCGTTATTTTCAATTACGTGGGTAAATTGATCGGCAAAGGAAAGCTCGTACGCTGCTTTATTAATTCTTGTTTCCAGAGAATCTTTACTTTCTGAACCTCTGCTTTCCAGGCGTTTTTGAAGTTCCTGGATTGAAGGGGGTTTAATAAAAATAAACAGAGAATTTACCGGATATTCTTTTTGAACATGAATTGCTCCCTGCACATCAATATCTAATACCGGGATTTTTTCATTACTCCAGATACGCTCTAGTTCTGTTTTTAATGTGCCGTAATATTTCCCCTGATATACCATTTCCCATTCTACAAATTCTTCATTTAAAATTTTTTTTTGAAAATCTTCAACGGAAATAAAATGATAATCTTTGCCGTTTTTTTCATTCGCCCGGGGTTGCCGTGTAGCTGCTGAAATGGAAAATGAAAGTTGTGGATACATCTTCATTAAATAACGGGTGATTGATGTTTTACCTGCGCCGGATGGAGCAGTTATTACAATCATCTTTTGATATTCTTTTTTCATGCTTAGTTTATGCGTTTTATCTCCGCACCTAAATTATTTAATCTTTCATCAATATTTTGATAACCGCGATCTATTTGTTCAATGTTCTGGATTGTGCTTTTACCTTCGGCGCTTAAAGCAGCAATCAGCAAAGCTACACCAGCTCTTATATCCGGACTGCTCATAGCAATTCCTCTTAACGGATTTATTCTTTCCAAACCTACAACCACTGCACGGTGAGGGTCGCACAAAACAATACGTGCCCCCATTTCAATTATTTTATCTACAAAAAATAACCTGCTTTCAAACATTTTTTGATGTATTAATACACTGCCTTTTGCCTGTGTGGCAACAACTAAAATAATACTTAAAAGATCAGGTGTAAGGCCTGGCCATGGATGATCATAAATAGTAAGAATAGAGTCATCTAAAAATGTTTGTATCTCGTATGAAAATTGTGCCGGAACATGAATATCGTCTCCTATAAAATTCATTTTTATGCCAAGCTGTTGAAATTTATCTGGAATTATTCCCAGATGTTTGATGCCCACATTCTTGATTATAATATCACTCTGTGTCATGGCGGAAAGCCCGATAAAAGAACCTACTTCAATCATATCCGGCAAAATGGTATGATCGGTACCACTTAACTTATCAACTCCTTCAATTAAAAGCATGTTACTTCCTACGCCGTTTATTTTTGCTCCCATACTCATTAGCATTTTGCAAAGTTGCTGAATGTAAGGCTCGCAGGCTGCATTATAAATTGTTGTAGTGCCGTTAGCCATAACAGCTGCCATTAATAAATTAGCGGTTCCTGTTACACTAGGTTCATCAAGTAATAAGTAAGTTCCTTTTAATTCATCGGTTTTTAAATGGAAAAAAGAATCTTGAGTATGGTATGATATTTTTGCTCCAAGTTTTTCAAATCCGTTGATATGAGTGTCTAGTCTTCTGCGGCCAATCTTATCGCCACCAGGTTTGGGAATAAAGGCTTTTTTAAACCTTGCAAGCAAAGGCCCTGCAAGCATAACACTTCCCCGCAGCCTACCGCTTTTTTTGTGAAAGGCATCGCTATGTAGGTATTCTACATCAACATCATCGGACTGAAATATGCAAGTGTGTCGGTTTGGTCTTTCTATTTTTACGCCCAGTTCTCCCAATAATTCTATCTGCAAATTCACATCTAAAATATCAGGAATATTATTTATTGTAACTTTTTCGGAAGTAAGCAAAACTGCTGAGATCACCTGTAAAGCTTCATTCTTTGAGCCTTGTGGTGTTATCTCTCCTCTTAATTTTTTTCCTCCTATTACTTCAAATGAACTCACTAGTAAAAGTTTTACCAATCAAAAATAAAAAACCCTGGCATTACCTTTCGTATGCCAGGGCCATTATTTAAAATATTAGTTGCCTGGTTTAATATCTTTTTTTAAACTTATTGTTCCTGTTATTATTATTTCTATTATCTCTTCCCTGGTTATTCCTATTATTATTATTATTATTTCTTGGGCCAAAATTTTTGCGGTATTTGCCACCGGCACTTGCATAGTCGTCTCTGTCTCCCCGATTATCAACCCTGTGTTTTACAAAAGGCCGGTTATTAAATTCCAATTCACCTTTTGTAATAGAGGCTAATTCGGTTTGAATATTATCATCATGAACTAACTCCTTATGCCAGTTGCTGTAGGTAAGCTTCATATAATATGCAATAGCATTAGCAAAACCCTGGCGCTTTTCACCATCTTCTTCCTGCAATGCTTTATCAATAACTATCTCAATATTTTTGCCCAGATGATTGTATTTCGGATATCTTTTGGGATATGGCAAGGGATCCGGTTTAGCTTTTAAGGATTCCCTAGTTGGAATTGGATAAGGGCTATCAACATCCAGTTTAAAATCGCTGATTAAAAACAGGTGATCCCAAAGCTTATGACGGAAATCTTCCACATTTTTTAAATGCGGATTTAAAAAACCCATCAATTCAATCAAGGCGTAAGCATTTTTTTGACGCTTTTCCCTATCCTCTAAAGCAAGCAGGTATTCCACCATTTTTTGAATATGACGACCGTATTCCCGGATCTCTAAATGATTCCTGGTGGTATTATACTCCATATTTGCAACACTCTTCATATAAGCAAATGTATTGATTAAATTTTATGAAACAAGCCGAATGCCTTTACTCTGCAACAGCATTATGCATTTTTAAGGAATTTTTTTCTGCAAAACCAAAAAGCAAATAAAGCCCCGAGACTATCGGCTACCCAATCGAGTATTTCGAAAGCTCTACCAGCAGTAAAATATTTCTGAATAAACTCAATCACTAAACCCAGTAAACTTGCAACTATGGCAATCTTCATAAAATAATGAAGGCGTTCTATCCTATTAAAAGATGAATTATAAAACGGCCAGCAAAAAAATAACACCAATACGGCAAAAAGGCCAAAGTGTATCCATTTATCAAAATATATATAGTCAAGAAAGCTGGATTCAACACTAGGTATATCCTCTGCAGGAAGAAACACTAATACCAAAACAATAAAAAACCAGGTAATACCTGGTAGAAATTTTTTAAAAGCTATTTTCATGCAAGACTTCTATCGGGCTACCCAACTAATTTTTCATAAGCAGAAGCATCCATTAATTTTTCTACATCCTCCGGGTTATCTACTGTCATTTTTATCATCCACCCTTCACCGTAAGGATCGGTATTTACCAACTCCGGCTGTGCTTCTAAAGCCGGATTAACTTCATTAATCGTTCCTGATATCGGAAGAAAAAGATCGCTTACAGTTTTTACAGCTTCTACAGTACCAAATACTGTTTCAGCAGTTAGCGATTTACCTTTTGTCTCTATTTCTACATATACAATATCCCCCAACTCCTGCTGTGCAAAATCTGTAACTCCTATTGTAGCTACATTGCCCTCCATTTTTATCCATTCATGATCTTTGGTATATCGAAGATTTTCTGGAAAATTCATTTATGTAAGATTTAATGGATGAAACTGGTATAATGCTGCAAAATAAGAATTTTTATATTGTGTTTCTTTTTTACTGTTTGATATTACGTTTATCTTTTTCTTAAGATTCTCATTTTCATTTTTATATCATTGAGTGGCCGGTTATTAGTATCTCTTACTGCTGCCGCAATTTTATCTACAACTTCTAATCCACTTTCAACCTCTCCAAATACAGTATAGTTCATATCAAGATGCGGGGTGCCGCCAATTGTTTTATATACATCTCTATGCGCAATTGGCAATTTCCTTCCTTTTAAACGAAAAGTTTCAACAGAATCTAATCCGGCATCAGTAAACTTTTTACCCTGAACAATATAAAACTGGCTGCCACTGCTGGCCTTTTTTGGATTTGCATTGTCGCCTTCTCTTGCAGCAGCAAGAACGCCTTTTTTATGAAATAAACTTGTATCGAATTCTGCAGGGATAGTATAGCCCGGGCCTCCATTACCCAATTGTATTAAGGGCTTTGCATTTTTACTATTTGGATCGCCCCCCTGTATCATAAAATTTTTTATCACCCTGTGAAAAAGTACATCATCAAAATAATGTTGTTTTACAAGCTTTATAAAATTATCTCGGTGCAAAGGTGTTTTATTGTACAACCGTAAAACTATTACGCCTGAATCAGTTGTTAGTTTTATTGCAGAGCGTGAAAATTTTGAGCCAGCCTGTTCTGCAGGCAGGTTTACGGCATTCCGTGTTGAAGAACAAGCCATTAAAAATATCAGAGCCAGAATTATTGATAATTTTTTTATCATTATTTAATTAATAGGTGTGTTTCAAAATATAACAATACATGGTCTCTTAAAAAATTTTCCTGTTCTATCATATTGTACGTTGGTAATTCTTTAAGCTGCAAAAAGTGTGGCCATCCATCATTGTCATGTCCTTCCAATTTATAATATCCACTTTGCGATAATAAACTACAAACAGCAACATGCATCAGGTCTTGCTTTTGCTCTTTGCTGAATTTCTTTTTTATATTTCCAAATTCCTGTATCCCTATTAAAAAAAGAATAGCCTCCATATCCGGTTTCTTACCAAACTTTCCCATAAGCGTTTCTTCCAGCTTCCACCAACGTAACTGCAGATCATCTTTTACACTTTGCATAACCCAAAATTAATTGTATTTAGCATCTTTGTTTTAAAATATATATGATGGATTACACAGTTATAAAAAATGAATTCAGTATTTCAACAGATAAAACAAAAATCGATGTTGATTATGTTCATCAATTCTTAACACAGTCCTACTGGTCTCCCGGCGTACCTATAGAAACAGTAAAAAAAGCAATGGATGGCTCTTTGTGTTTTGGTATGTATGATAATAATAGTCAGACCTTGCCTAATGGCAGGCAGGTAGGGTATGCAAGAATGATAACCGATAACGCAACATTTGGATATCTGGCTGATGTTTTTATTGATGAGAAATTCAGAGGCAAAGGTTTGGGGAAATGGCTGATAAAAGTAATTCTGGCACATCCTGATTTACAAGGTTTAAGAAGAATAATGCTCGCCACAAAAGATGCTCATAAATTATATGAACAATGCGATTTTACATCTCTCAACAATCCTGAGAGGTATATGGTATACACTCCTGACATTAATAAAAACAAATAGAACTATTTTCGCAGCAAATTTTAAAGATGTTACAGGTTGCATTTATTCGCAATAATCCCGAGCTGGTAAAAGAAAGATTAGCCATCAGAAATTTTAAAGAGCTAAGCCTGGTTGACAGCATTATTTCTTTTGATGCTGAGAGAAAAAACTTACAGTTTAAGTTTGATGAAACACAATCTAAAATCAATTCTGCCTCAAAAGAGATAGGCCAATTAATGGCTAAGGGTGATAAGGATGCCGCTGAAAAAAAGAAAGAGGATGTAGCTTTATTAAAATCATCTTTACAACCAATAAATATCAAACTTACTGAGGTAGAAAAAATCTTGCATGATGAACTTATTCAATTACCTAACCTGCCACACACCTCTGTACCTGCAGGAAAAAAACCTGAAGAAAATGTTATAGTAAGAGAAGGTGGCAACAAGCTTGAATTATTTTCAGATGCTGTTCCACATTGGGACATTGCAAAAAAATATAACCTGATAAATTTTGAATTAGGTAATAAGATTACGGGGAGCGGATTTCCGGTCTACAAGAATAAAGGTGCCAAACTTCAAAGGGCCTTGATACAATATTTTTTGGATTACAATACAGCTGCGGGATATACAGAATACCAGCCACCTTTAATGGTAAATGAAACAAGTGCTTATGGCACAGGGCAGTTGCCCGATAAAGAAGGGCAAATGTATCATGCAACAGCAGATGGACTTTATTTAATACCCACAGCCGAGGTGCCTGTAACCAATATTTACAGAGATGAAATTGTAAAAGAAAAAGAACTCCCCATAAAGATGACTGCATATACTCCTTGTTTTAGACGAGAAGCAGGCAGTTATGGTAAAGATGTTCGCGGATTAAACAGGGTTCACCAATTTGATAAAGTTGAGATCATTCAATTAGTTAACCCGGAAAAAAGTTATGAGGTTTTAGAAGAGATGGTTTTGCATGTTGAAAAACTTTTGCAATCACTGGAATTGCCTTACCGCATTTTAAAATTATGTGGAGGTGATATGGGGTTTACTTCTGCCCTTACTTACGATTTTGAAGTATATAGTGCCGCTCAGCAAAAATGGCTGGAAGTTAGTTCTGTCAGTAACTTTGAGAGTTTTCAAACAAACAGAATGAAGATCCGTTTTAAAAATGCTGAGGGAAAAATGGAGTTAGTGCATTCACTTAATGGCTCATCCCTTGCCCTGCCAAGAATTGTTGCTGCTTTATTAGAAAATAATCAAACAGAAATTAATATTAAGCTACCTGAAGTGCTGCATAAATATTTTGGAGAAGAAGTGATTTGTTAATGAATATCCTTCATCCATCGTTTTAATACTGGAACAGTAAACATCAGCAGAATCCCAATTACAACCGACGCAATACCAATTTTTTGGATAACATCTGCATAATAAGGCAACGAAAGTACCGGATCGTTTTTATCCAGGATTTCTTTGGGAACACTCATTAGCGAGCCTATTTTACCGGCCAGAAATTCACCAATTGCACTGGCAAAAAACCATATTCCCATCATCATGGATACAATTTTTACAGGTGATAATTTCGTTACCATGGAAAGGCCAATTGGGGAGATGCATAATTCCCCCAGAATGATGAACATATAACCCACTACAAATGGCCACAATGGGATAACACCTGTACTTTCATTTGCAAGGCATCCTAAATAAAAAACATAAAAACCAATACCGAGAAAAATAAAAGAGATGGCAAATTTTAATGGAGTGCTTGGCTCTTTGCCCCGCTTATTAAGCCATGGCCA
>DASYOS010000214.1:0-19943 GCA_036007525.1 Chitinophagaceae bacterium
ATTGACCATTGTAAAACATTCGTTCCAAGCGTCAAGCCGCTAACCGTTGAGTTAGGGTTGGTTGATGTTGTTATAACTCCACCGCCTGTTAATACGCTCCAGGTGCCTGTGCCCGTTGTTGGGGTATTAGCAGCTAAGGTGGCATTTGGTGAGCTGATACATACGGTTTGATTGCTTCCTGCATTAGCAATGCTGGTGGCTGGGTCTACAATAATTGTCATCGTACTTGCTGTTGATGAACAGGTTCCCGCTGATGTGATTGACCATTGTAAAACATTCGTTCCAAGCGTCAAGCCGCTAACCGTTGAGTTAGGATTGGTTGATGTTGTTATAACTCCACCGCCTGTTAACACGCTCCAGGTGCCTGTGCCCGTGGTTGGGGTGTTAGCTGCCAGTGTGGCATTTGGACTGGAGATACAAACTGTTTGGTTGCTTCCTGCATTGGCAATGCTGCTTGCAGGGTCTACAATAATTGTCATTGTTGAACTTGTGCTTGAACAGGTTCCTGCTGATGTGATTGACCACTCTAAGATGTTTGTTCCAAGCGTCAAGCCAGTAGCCGTTGAGTTAGGGTTGGTTGATGTTGTTATAACTCCACCGCCTGTTAACACGCTCCACGTGCCTGTTCCCGTTGTTGGGGTATTAGCTGCTAAGGTGGCATTTGGACTGGAGATACAAACTGTTTGGTTGCTTCCTGCATTGGCAATGCTGCTTGCTGGGTCTACAATAATTGTCATTGTTGATGCACTATTCACGCAAACCCCATTCCCAATCTCCCATTGCAGAATATGTGTACCAAGCGTCAACCCCGAAACTGTTGTATTATTTAAATTGGGATTTGTTATCGTTGCTGTTCCTGACAGAACGGACCAGGTTCCTGTTCCTACCGCAGGATTGTTTCCATTCAATGTTGTACTTGCAGTCGAAATACAAATTGTTTGATTAGAACTGGCATTCGAACTACTTGGATTTGCATTAACCGTAATTGTTACATCCGAAACAGACGTACAGGTTCCGCTTGTAATAATCCATTCAAAAACATTTGCACCTACAGATAAACCTGTTATTTCAGTTGTTGGTGATAACGAATTTGTAATTATACCCGGACTGGAAACCACAGACCACGTTCCAACTCCAGAGGTGGGTGTATTGGCAGCCATTGTTACTGATGTTGCGCAAATTGTTTGGCTACTTCCGGCAACTGAAACATCTGGTGGCACACAAGCTGTTGCGGCATAAGAAATAAATGTTGATCCAATTTTACTTGTTTGATATGTTGCCCGGATCCATTCCGGAATACGCATTGAATTGGAAATTCTTATTTCGTCAAAATCACCATCAATGTCTCCACTATTACTAGTATGACGCAGATCATTATTTGTATGGTTTACTAAAACCGGAAAGTTAGAAAGGTTAGTTGTACCAACAGAAATCTGTACTCCTTGAGTAGTGAGCTTTTTGAAATAATTATAACCTGGTACAATGCCATGCATTTGAAAAGCAAGGAAAAAATAGAGAAATAATATCGAATAGAATACTATTCCTCTTTTAGGGGAGGTTATATAAAACTGCTTAATAGACTGATTTTTAACTTTATAAAGCTATAACTTTTTATGGATAATTAATCGATCCTTCGCTAAAAATACTCAATGAGTTATTTTTTATAATATTACAATAAATTGAAAATCAAATAGTTATAAAACTGCTGAATTTGCTTACTCAATGCGTTAAAAAACAGAGGATTTTTGTCGAAATAATCTAAAACGAAATAGTAAGTTGTTAAAAGGATTAACGCATTATACAAAGGACTATTATTTTAAAAAAGAGGTTATTATTTTTTAAATTCTTTTTTAAGTTCTTCCAAATTCAGAGCGTTCAAACAAAATTCTTTGCTTAACATTCCTTTTCTTGCTGCACAAACGCCATAGTACATGTCATGAAAACCCTCTCTATGATGGGCATCTGGATTAATTGAAATTTTTACATTTTTTTCAAGGCAATACCATATCCATCTCCAGTCAATATCCAAACGATATGGATGCGCGTTCAATTCCATGCTAACATTATTTGCAGCACAGGCATCAATTACTTTCTTATGATTAATAGGATAGCCGGGACGAGCCAACAGCAGGCGTCCTGTGGGGTGTCCTAAAATTGAGGTATATGGATTTTCAATTGCTTTTATTAATCTTTCTGTTGCTTTTTCTTCGCTCATTTTTAAATTTGAGTGAACCGAAGCAACAATAAAATCAAACGTTTTTAAAATTTCTACCGGATAATCTAAAGATCCATCATTTAAAATATCACTTTCAATTCCTTTTAATACCGTAAATCCGCTAAACGTTAGGTTTAATTTATGGATCTCATTTTGTTGTTCCAAAACTTTTTCTATCGGCAAACCATTTGCGTAAAAAGCAGATTTTGAGTGATCACAAATGCCTAAGTATTCATATCCAAGATCCTTGCAATAGCCCGCCATTTCTGCTAAAGTATGCACTCCATCACTGAATGTTGTATGATTATGAAGGATGCCTTTCAGATCTTGCAATTCGATTAATTTTGGAATATTGTGATTCAACGCAAGATCAACTTCATTCAACCCTTCACGTAATTCTGGTTCAATATATTGCAAATTTAACGCACTATAAATTTCTTCGTCATCAAAAAATTCTGTGCTGTCCAATCCTGAAAAATTTATTTTATCAAGATGGTCAGGAGTGGATGTTAATTCAACATATTTATAAAAAAACTCTGCAGGCTCACATAAAATAAAATTAATTTTTAATGGAATTAATTTTAGAAGTGAAGAAATATCTGTGGAAATCTCTCCATCCACTAATATTTCCATTTTATCTATTATCTCGCATTTCCTTGCCAATTGGCCAACCACAGCCATTTGCAGATCACTTTGTTGCTCAGATATAAATTCTATTAATTTATTTATAGGCTTTTCTAAAGACGCATAATGAAATTTATTGTTGTTAGATAATTTAAATTCAATACTTTTTTTAATAGCTGTTTGTGTCTTTTCTCCAAAGCCTTTTAATGCAGTTAAACGGTTTTCGTTACATGCATATAATAATTCTCCAACACTTTCTAAATTCAATTCCAACCAAAGTTGTCTTATTTTTTTTGGGCCTAACCCTTTGATACCAAGCATTTCGATAACACCAACAGGTGTTTTCTCATACAACTCGGTTAATTCTTTTGTGGTACCTGTAGTTAAAAGCTCGTTAATTTTTGAAGCAATGCTTTTTCCAATTCCTTCAATTGCCGAAATTTCTTCCTGCGTTTTCCCGTCAAAATCGTATCGTAATTTATCTAATCTGTATGCAGCAACAGCAATGGATTTTATTTTGAATGGATTTTCGTTATGAAGTTCCATTAACTTTGCAGTGATCTCTAAGGCTTCTGTTATTTGGTCACTATTCATTGTGTAGTAAGGCTTTTGCGATAGCCAGATCAAATTTAGTTGTAATTTTTATGTTCTCGATATTACCTTCAACAAGGTTAATTTTTTCACCAATCGATTCTAAAACTGTAGCATCATCGGTAAAAGATGAATTATATTCCTGCAAAAAAGCTTTCTTAATTTTTGATGCTAAAAAACATTGCGGCGTTTGAATAGTCTTAAACTCATTTCTGTTTACTGCTGTGTTTTTTTGAGCATTTACGTTTCTCAGGCTTTCACTTATTGTAACACAAGGTATAGCATTGCCTTTTTCTTTTGCTACATTAAAACAGTTCTTAATTGTTTGCATAGACGCGAAAGGCCTTGCTGCATCATGGATACCGACGATCACAGTTTCGTCTGTAACAAGATCCAGTCCATTTTTTACAGACTGAAAACGAGTATCTCCGCCCAAAGTAATTTTAATATTCGTTAAATTATTTTTAGCACACAATTCTTCCAAATAGGTTTTAAAATTCTTGTGTACGCAAATTATTATCTGAATTGCAGCATTGTAATTTAAAAAAGCTTTGATGGTTCTTATAATAATAGCTTCATGACCAACTTCAATAAATTGCTTTGGTATATCACTCTGCATGCGGCTACCGGTGCCTCCTGCTACTATTATGACGTGTTCTTGTTGCACAAATTAAAATTAAGTACAATTATACTAATAAAAAAATCCCAACCGTTTGGCTGGGATCTTTTTAAAGCTTTGTTATTTATTTCTTAGTTAATTTATCTAAAGGAATTAAATAAGTTGTTGTTGCGTTAATGTAATTCATTGGATTTTCAGGTAAATTACGAACGTTCTTTTGTTCTAATCTAAAGTTCTCATCGTAAAAAATTGGCATGAAAGGTGCATCATCTATCACCAATTGTTCTGCCTGTGATAATAAACCAAAACGTTTTGCTTTATCAGGCTCAACGCGGGCTGCCATAAATAATGAATCAAATCTTTCGTTCTTGTAACGGAAAAAATTAATGTATGATTTCTCCGTTGGGTTTGCAGGAACGTGCTTACCGTAAAATAAAGTTAAGAATGATTCCGGATCCGGGTAATCACTTATCCACGCAAAGCGGAAGAAATCTGACTTACCAGCCTGAATATTCTCAATATGCTCAGCAAAAGGAACCGTATTGATGTTAACTGTAACACCTAAATTCTCTTTCAACATTTTTTGAATTACTTCTGCAATTAAAATATTCCTATCGCCACCACCACTATTAATTTCTAAAGTGATCTCAGGAAAACCCTTGCCATCAGGATAACCTGCGGCTTTTAACAGATCTTTTGCTTTTTGAGCATCGTAAGTATATCCTTTTAAAGATTTGTAATCGTATCCTTCTTTTTCGAAAGCTTCGGTATAAGGCACCATTCCATAATCTGCAGATGTTCCTTCACCCTGAATAGTGAAATCAGCAATTTTATGGCGATCGATCGCAAAGTTAAATGCTAAACGCACATCCTTTTTAGCGAACACCGGATTTGCCTGGATATTAAAACCAAAAAAGTTGGTGTTTAAAGCAGTTGAAGACACAATTTCAAATTCAGGATTATTGCTTTTTGCGTTTCCTAACTCACCCATAAATTCGTGAAACATTTCAACCGGAATACGGTAAACCATATCTAAATTTCCACGTTTAAATTCAAGGATCTCAGATTTTTTATCGCGAATGAATGACCATTTAATTCCATCTAAATAAGGCAATTTGTTACCATGCTCATCATAACCCCAATAAGCTTGATTTTTCTTCATGATAATTACTTCGCCTTCTTTTACAGTTTCAACAAAGAAAGGGCCTGTACCTACACATTTGGTGCGCATATCGTTACCATATTTTGTAACAGCTTCTTTAGCGTAAATATAACAGCCCGGCATTGCAAGAATATTTAAAAAACTTCCGTCAGGATGCGTTAATTTAACTTTTAAGGTACTATCGTTAACCGCTGTAATTCCTTTTACACCAGTAGCTTTACCGGTTTTTGAGGCTTCAAAATTTTCGTTGGCACCTTCTACACGATCTTTTAAAGTAACGTCAAACTGATTGTTATTTGGATCTTGTGTACAAACTCTGTCTAAACAATATTTTACATCCGCTGCGTTTGCCATTCTTCCTTTCCCCTCTGGGAAACAAGGATCATCATGAAATTTAGCGTTTGTTCTTAAGTGAAAAGTATATTCTGTCTGGTCTTCGCTAACCTCCCAGGTTTTAGCAATACCGGGCATTAAGGTAAGATCTACCTGGTTATAAACCACCAAACCCTCATAAACCTGTGAACCAATATGAAAGCTATTTATCTCATTAATCGCAATGGGCATAAGGCTTTTGATATTTTCAACTTCATTTAACCTTAATATTCCACCCATATATACGCCTCCTTTTGCCTCGGAAGTATCACTATTGTTGTTTTTTTTGTCCCCTCCGCAAGAGGTTAACAATAATGACAGAGAAATAGAACTAAATAGAAATAATTTATTCATAGTGATTAATAACAAAGTTTTGAACAACAAATATAGGTTTTTGATTGATTTTTGCTAATTTTTTTGTGGAAATTATATAAAATTATTTTTTTACTCAATTTCAAGTACAACAGGGCAATGATCGCTATGCATAGCATCGGCTAAAATCACCGATCTTCTAAGCCTTGGAGCCAAGGCAGCACTTGCAATATTATAATCAATTCGCCATCCTAAATTTTTAGCTCTTGAGCCCGCTCTGTAACTCCACCAACTATATTGATGCGGCTCCTGGTTAAAGTGCCTGAATGTATCAATAAAACCAGTATTAATAAACTGCTCCATCCAATCTCTTTCTTCAGGTAAAAAACCACTGGTATTTGCGTTCGATTTTGGGTTATGAATATCAATAGCTTTATGACAAATATTAAAATCGCCGGACATAACAATGTTAGGAATTGTCTTTTTTAATTCAGCTATATAATTATTAAAATCTGTAAGCCATTTCATTTTAAAACCTTGTCGCAGATCGCCACTACTGCCACTTGGATGATACACACTCATTATTGAAACGTCGTCAAAATCTATACGCAACACACGGCCTTCATCATCATACTCTTTAATGCCACAGCCATAAACAACATTTTTAGGCTCTTTTTTTGTAAAAATAGCTACTCCACTATAGCCTTTTTTTTGGGCAGGGTACCAATAATGATGGTAACCCATTTCTTCAAATTCAAAAACGCCAACCTGCTCAGGATTAGCCTTTATTTCCTGTAGGCAAAGCACATCAGGATCAGTCTGTTTTATCCACTGTACAAGGCCTTTACCCATTGCGGCCCTTATTCCGTTAACATTGTATGTTATTATTCTCATTGTTTTTTGATGTTAATTGCAATTTTACCTTAAAAAAAAGAAAAAGACAAAATTATTTTAACGCTCATACCGCTTTAGTGAACGATAATTAAATTATTAGCAGCGCTTGATCTTTTTATCTAATTTTATAATTCAACTTTTTTGAAACATGAAAAAATTTACACAACAATTCCTTGCAGCTACAATTTTATTAATTAATCAAACATCTTTTGCGCAACGCGATAAGGACGACACTGATCCTTTATTTACAAGTGCTTACGAAAAATTTGATAAAGGAGAATATAAAGAATCTTATAACGAGTACACTGCTTACTTAACAAAAAAACCTAACGATAATAATGCTTTGTACAACCGTGGCCTTTGTGCTTATGAGATGAAGGATTACAAAGATGGCATTACCAATTTTAGCAAAAGCATAGCTAATGGCAGAAAAAAACACGATGCCTATTACGGCCGTGGCTTATGCAATTATAAATTATTGAATTATAAATTAGCGATCCTGGATTTTGATTCTGCCATTATAATTAAACCCGATTATGCAAAAGCCTTAACGTTTAAAGGAGCTTCGTTAAAAGAATTAAAAAATTATAAAGCTGCTTTGGTTTGCCTTGATAAAGCGGTAACCTCAGATCCGAATTATGAAAGTGCTTTTTATTACAGGGGAATTGTAAAATATTATTTAGAAGATTATGATGGAGGCCTTGCAGATTGTAACAAAGCTTTAGCCATTAAATCATATTACGACACTTATTTTTGGCGCGGTTTAATTTACCTCAGCTTAAAAAAATATAAAGAATCAATTCAGGATTATGATACTGTAATTCATCACGACCCTAAATATTCAACTGCTTATTACAACAGGGCAATTAGTTATTATGAATTACAAAATTATGAGAAAGCCTTATCTGACGGTAACAAATCTATTGAGTTGGATGCGACAAAACCCGAAGCATATTATAACCGTGCTTTAGCAAAACTTGAACTTGGAAAATATAAAGACGCAGAGCCGGATTTTAACGCGGCTATTGATCTTAAACTGGATGACGCGAAACATTATTTATGGCGCGGTATGAATTATTATTATCAGAATAAAGATGCAGAAGCATTAAGTGATCTGAACATGTCAATCCAAAAAAAGAAAGATAATGAAACAGCTTATTATTACCGTGCAGTTATAAAATATGGCTTGGATGATAATAAAGGTGTGGTTGAGGATTGCACTTCTGCATTAGCCCTAAAAAAATCACACGACACCTATTACCAACGTGGTATTAGCCGATATATATTAAAAGATTATACCGGTGCTATTGAAGATTTTAACGAGTCTCTTGCTCTTAAACCTGATTACAAATTAGCACTTTTAGAAAGAGGTATTACGTATTATCAAACCGAAAAAGATAACCTTGCCCTTGCAGATCTTAACAAAGCGCTTGAGTTAGATCCAAAAAGCGGAAGAGCTTATTTTTACCGTGGAAAATTAAAAAAATACATGAGCGATGTTCAGGGTTCTTGCGCAGATCTTAGACAAGCTGTTGTTTTAAAATATGATAAAGCAGAAGAGGAATTATTAAAGAATGCTTGTAAATAAGCGTTCTTTATTTTTTCTTACTTTTAATTTTAGAAGTTTTTTTGGCCGGTTTTTTAGCCGGCCTTTTGTTTTCTAAAAGGCTATTTATTTTTTTAAGATAACTTATTTCAGTTTGTAAAAGTTCGATCTGTTTTTGTAAATTCTTTAGTTCTTCGTTTTGGATTTTGCCATAAAGCATATTGGATTCGTTTACAACAAAGCTTTTGGTATTAACGTAACTATATTCTTTTTGAATAGAATAAATTGAGAAAAAATCAACCCTAAGTTCCTTTCCTATTTTGTGTAATAATGCGGTGTCAATACTTTCGCGTTCAAAAATATCATATACTACATTCCTGCTTCTGTTTATCCTGCTGCCAAAATCAATAACTGAAATATTCTGTTTATAAAGCTCTTCCCGTATTTTTTTTCCTATGTGTATAGCCATTAGGCAAAGTTACAGGCAAGGGCAGCAAAAAACATCCTATAAAAGCACTAAATATTATTACACTTTGTAACAAATAATAGTACATTTGTAAAACCACAAAGAGCGTTTTAAGCTCTGCAGAATGAAAAACAATAAATTATTTATCATGTTATTACTTGTTTCAGAAATGGCTTTTACTTATTGTAAACCCGAAGAACAAGGAGGAAAAGACACTCCTTTGCCAATGCTTATAAAAAACGATAGCGCTGAGCATGTGCATGAATATACGGTTATTGTATCTGCAAAGAACTGGCGAAGGGTAAATTGCTCAGAACGCTTTGTAGATATCCCAATTGAAGAGATAACAGGAAGCGTTTTAGATGAAGGTTTAGTAATGATCTATCTAACAGAGGGCGATAAATATCTTGCGCTACCCTTTAATTATTACCAGGTAAGAAGGATACTGTCGTTTCAGCCATCCTTTGAGCCCGGCCATGCTTACATTAGCATTTACGGTAATTTTATCACCAATGTAAGTGCCAGGTATGAATTTAAGCTATTGATTGTTTCAAAAGAAATTCTCAAAAATGAGAGAAATAGAAATTGGAATGATTTTAATGCTTTAAAGAAAAAATAGATTTATTCTTTTATGATCTTTATTACTTCTTCGCCGTTTTCGGTTTTTACTTTCAAATAATATAAACCAGCAGCATATTGAGAAATATCAACCTCAGCATTTTTAGAATTTATTTTTTGCTTAAATATTATTTGGCCAAGTGTATTGTAAACTTCGAGAGTACTATTATCACATATACAATCACAACTAATATTAAAAATACCTTTAGAAGGATTAGGATAGATTTTAATTGAAGAGCTTTGGTTTAAAGTTAAATTTTCCATTCCTGTGCAAATAGTTACGCTTTGCGTAAAGGTTGTAGAATTGACACAATTATTAGCATCCTTACCTATAATTGTATAGGTTGTATTTGTTGATGGAATAACATTTATACTTGGCCCTGTTGCTAAATTAACCCAGGTATATGTATTAGCACCACTTGCTGTTAATACAGCCAATTGTCCTACACACAATATTGGCGCGGTGGATGAAACTGTAAGTGTTGGAAGAGGATTTAAAGTTACGGTAGAGACAGTGGTTCCCACGCAGCCGTTAATATCAGTTCCTGTAAGAGTATATGCAGTTGTTGCAGTTGGCGTAATTGTTATAGAAGGGTTATTAGAGCCGGTACTCCACGAATAAGAATTTATTCCGCTTGCGTATAGCGTTGCAGAATTACCTATACAAATATTAGTATTTGTTATTGCGATTGAAGTATTTGTTGTTACAGTAACTGCTATTGTTTTAGAAACAACACATGGGCTATTAAAGGATGATACTGTATACACTGTACTTACCGTTGGTGTGATTGAAAATGCGGTTGAATTAGATCCGTTACTCCATGTATATGTACTTGAACCCGATACTGTTAAATAGGTTGAATTACCATAACATATCGTAGAAGGACTTGCATTAACTGCTAGAGTTGGCACGCTATACACAAAAACACTTGTGTACTGACTATTTGTACAACCGTTAAGATCTGCGCCCATAACAGCGTATGTAGTAAAAGAAGTTGGGTTTACGGTGATTGTATCTGTAAATGCTCCTGTACTCCATGTATATGTGTTTGCACCGGTTGCCGTTAAAGTTACAGGGCTGCCCATACAGGTAGTGCCACTTGGCGCTACAATTACCGGGTTTGGAAATACATTAATTGCA
Source organism: Chitinophagaceae bacterium (assembly GCA_036007525.1). Lineage (GTDB taxonomy): Bacteria > Bacteroidota > Bacteroidia > Chitinophagales > Chitinophagaceae > Ginsengibacter. Next base: position 10,561 of record DASYOS010000214.1, read on the forward strand.
ACACTGCCTGTATTTTGACAACCTGCCGAGCTATAACCTATCACCTGCAATGTATAAGAATTTGAAGGATTGGATAAAGTAAAAGTATAAACCGGGCCAGGGCCAATATTATACGATGCTGCACCGGTAACAGTAATAACAGCGTTTTGTGTTGAACAAAGCGAATATTGGGGCTGGTTAAAACCAACAAGCGGAAGCTGGTTAACAATTACATTAACAGTAGTAGTTGCAGGACAAGGGTTGTTGGTTGCGGTTCCGGTAACTGAATAAGAGCCGGTAACGGTTGGCGTAACGGTTTGCGCATTGCCAATAAAATTATTGCTCCATGTATAGGAATTTGCGCCTGAAACACTGAGGGTAGTTGCAGCGCCAATGCAAATGGCAGTTGGGCTGCTAATGGCATTAATAGTTGGAATTGCAATTACAAAAATATTTTTATACGTAGTTCCTAAACATCCATTAGTTCCTGTACACGATACTGTTATTGATGTATTTGTTGTGGGTGTTAACGTTACAGAATTACCAATAAAATTATTACTCCATGTAAATGAAGGTGCGCTTGCAGTAGCCGTGAGCACAATTGAAGAGCCTGCACAAACTGTTGCACTGGTGGGTGTAATATATGGAAAAACTGGCATGATCGCTTTAACATATTTATTAAAATATTGGCCTGCGCATCCATTGGCACTAACTGCCTGAACAGATATATATCCGGAATTCGCTAATGTAAAAGTTGATAACGGTCCGGCTGTTGTAAAAGATCCTACAGAAGGATTATAACAATTATAGGTAGTGCCGCCGCTTAATGTGAGTGTAACCTGGCTTAAATAACAGGCAGAATCTATCCCTGAAACAGATGCTGTTGGCACCGGAAAAACAGTTAAACTAAACGTTGCCTGATCAGAACCACATCCATTGCTAACCGACAAAGTATACAGCCCACTTGCCGGAGGATAAAAAAACGGATAATTTGAAAAGTATTGGTTGTTGACAAAAAACGAATTTCCGCAGCAGGCGTTTTGTGAAAAATAAATTGCACCACCCGCACAAGCTGTATAACTACTTTGTATAGGAACAATTGTTGGGGTTGTGTTATTAACCTGCACACAATTGTTCCAGGAAGCAATGCAACCATTTGCACCTGTTGCAGTAAATGAATAACAGGTATTTACAGTAGGTGAAATACTAATGCTATTTGCATTTGCACCTGTGTTCCAGGTATAGGTACTTGCGCCTGAAGCATTTAATGTTACAGTATTTCCCAAGCATATTGATAATGGATTATTAACTGAGAAAGTAGGCGATGATAATATTGTAAGATTTAAAGTAGTAGTAGATTGACAATTATAAATATCCGTTCCAACAAGATTTATATATGGAGTAGAGTTCGAATTAACAGTTGCAATAAATGTAGGCCCTGTAGCAAAAGCTAACCCGGTAAAAACATAAGTATATGCGCCATTTGCAACCCATGTATATGTTTGATTGGGACATATAGAAGTAGGCCCTGTAATTGATAGACTTGGTAAGGATTGAACTGTTAATGTAAATGGGGTTGAAATATTTCCACATGCATTATTACTTGATAATGTATATGTAGTTGTTACGGTAGGGCTTAATGTAATTCCGTTAGCAGTACTTCCGGTGCTCCACGTATATGTATTGCTGATGCCACCACTTGCATATAATGTAATAGTTGCTCCCTGGCAAATAAAAGGTGAAGAACTAACAGATAATGTTGTATTTGCAACCTGTGTATAAACTACATTGGTCTTGACACAACCAGTTAGTGTATTGGTGCCGATTACATAATAGGCTGTTGAAGCTGTGGGTGTAATAATTAATTGATTTGTAGTTGATACAGTTGTTGTCATTGCTGCATCTATCCATACATAAGTATCTGCTCCGGTTGCAGTCATCGTTCCGGTATTACCTGCGCAAAAATTATTTCCCAAAATAGTTATTGTTGGTATGGGAGCAACCGCCACATTAATTGTTTGTGTAGCAGAACAACCAAGACTTGTAAAACCATTTATATAAAACGAACTTGTTATGGTTGGTGTAACAATAATATTTGAAAAAGATGTATAATTGTTATATCCTGAAGTAGAGGTTATAGAATAATTACTTGCGCCACTTAATGAAAAGCTTACCGGGGTATAACCACAAGAGACCGTTGAACTTGAAGTAACATTTATTGGTGAAATAGTGCCAACTGTAAAATTTACAGATGTATTATTGTTTAGATTACTACAGCCATTATTATTTGTCATTGTAGAAACTACAGAATAAGATCCAGGTTGGTTTATTTGTACACTCTGCGTGTTCAATCCATTTATGCCCGTGCCAAACCATGTATAACTTGCAGCAGCCGATGGCGCAATTGCTATAGCGGTATTAGAATTACAAACTCCAATATTAAATGGCTGCGATGTTACTGAATAAGAATTGTTATTAATCGTAACAGTATTGGTTGTTGGTGAAAAAGCCGTGTTTATAACATCAAAATATCCGTAACCACCGTGTCCTGCATAAGAACATTCAGACGCCGCTAGCTCAATTTTTACAGAGTTACCAATAGAAGCAGAAAGATCTATACAATAAACATCCCAGTTATTATTATAGTTATAACTTACATTATTAGCTGCACCAGGAGTTTGTGAGAGAAAATTACTTCCATTGCAACTGCCAAAACTTGACTCATTTGCCTGAATAAACTTATTAAAGATCACAACATTTCCACTTAGATCAGTTACTTTGAGATTAATAAACGGCTGCGCATCACAACTGTGCGTTGCAACTTCTAAAACATATTTGGCAGCAATTTTTATATAGTTATTTGAAGCTGTTACATTAAGCGTATTGGTAATAGAAGTGTATCTTTGTCCAATTAAGCTGGTAGGATTTAATCGCGCCACCCAATTGCCGCCCAATGGAGAATTAAGACTAAAACCAAAGTTTGGATCAAAACCTCCATTAAGCGCTATAGCATTTACAGTTGGAGATATACAACATGTTTGTAATGGAATGCTAAGTTGATTAGTACTTGTTGATGTGGCCCATCCACTTAAATTACCGGCTTCAAAATCAAGGTTGCCTGCCATGATAGCATTACTTGAGCTGGTGAACTTGTTGTTTTGCGAAACTTGTGGTAGAATATTATATTTTAAATTCTTGTATTCTGTTTTCTTTTTTGAAATATAAATAGATTGTTCTGAAGAGTTTAAATTATTTTGTACAACAAATTGTTTTACGTCAATGCTATCAAACCCTTTTAAAGAATCGTTTGCAACATTTTTTTGAGCGATAATGTTAGTGCCACTTAAAAAAATCAATGAAAAACATATGACTATTTTTTGTATCAAACCATTGTAAAGATAAAACAATATAAGTGTTTAAAAAATTAATCTACAGCACATTGTACCAATATTTGTATAAGTGCTAGCGTTCTTTGAGTGCTTAAAACAAAAAATCCCCAACCATTGCTGATCGGGGATCTTAAAATTTGACCTTATAAAATTATTTATTTTGTCCGGCTTCTAAAGTAAATTCAATTCTAACTTCTTCACCATCCATACCAAAATCCTTTTGGTTAATAGTAGTTTCTCCTTCAAATCCTGCTACATCAACTTTTTTACCTTCCCACTCTTGCGCAGAAATTCCGATATAGTTAAAACGTAATTCAACATCTTTAGTAACACCTTTCATTGTTAATTTACCTTTTGCAGTGTAAGCATATTTACCAGGCTCGGCAGTATTTTTTTCAATACTTGTAGCTTCGAAGCTTGCTTTTTTAAATTTAGCCACATCAAAAAACTCCGGCTTATCTTTTAAGTGTGAGTCACGCATTGAATTTTGTGTATTTAAACTTGTCATATCTAACTGCACAAAAATTTTCGGTCCGTTAGCATTTTCTAAATTTACATAACCACTATCAATATTAATTGAGCCACGAGTACTTGTAATAATGTGTTTAACGCTAAACACAACCGAGCTGTGCGCACCATCAACTGCATAATTCCCTTTTAACTCGGCAACGTCTTTTACGTTAGCAGCTAAAGCACTGTCTAATTGTGCTTTTGAAGTAAAGCTCATTTCAACACCGTTGATATTTAATTTGTATTGCTCTTTAATAACATTTCCTTCATGTCCGGATGTACCAACAACTGCAATGTATGGAGCAATAACCAATGAAACGATACTCATTAATTTAATTAAGATGTTCATTGATGGACCTGATGTATCTTTAAACGGATCACCAACTGTATCACCTGTTACTGATGCTTTGTGTGGTTCAGATTTTTTGTAGAACATCTCACCGTTAATTAAAACACCTTTCTCAAATGATTTTTTAGCATTATCCCAAGCACCACCGGCGTTAGATTGAAAGATACCCATTAACACGCCGCTAACCGTTACCCCTGCCAATAAACCACCTAATACTTCTGGTCCAAATACGAATCCAACTAAAACCGGAGTAATTAAAGCAATTGCACCCGGCATCATCATTTCACGAATAGATGCTTTTGTAGAAATAGCAACACATTTTTCGTATTCAGGCTTTGCTTTGTATTCCATAATACCGGGAATCTCGCGGAACTGGCGACGAACCTCTTGTACCATATCCATAGCAGCCTTACCAACTGCCTGGATACATAATGCTGAGAAAATAAAAGGGATCATACCACCTACAAATAAACCTGCTAATACAGGCGCTTTGTAAATATCAATTGCAGAAATACCTGCAATACCTACGAATGCTGCAAATAAAGCTAACGATGTTAAAGCTGCAGAGGCAATAGCAAAACCTTTACCTGTTGCTGCCGTTGTGTTACCAACTGCATCTAAATTATCTGTACGTTCACGCACTTCAGGAGGTAATTGGCTCATCTCTGCAATACCACCAGCGTTATCAGCAATTGGTCCAAAAGCATCAATTGCTAATTGCATAGCTGTTGTTGCCATCATACCTGCAGCAGCAATAGCTACACCATATAAACCTGCAAAATAATATGAAGCCATAATACCGGCAGCTAAAGTTAAAATAGGAATAACAGTAGATTTCATACCAACTGATAAACCACCAATAATGTTAGTAGCGTGACCTGTAGAAGATTGTTGAATAATAGAAAGAACCGGCTTTTTACCCATTGCTGTGTAATATTCAGTAACGATACTCATGATAGCACCAACAACAGTACCAACAACAATTGCTAAAAACACATTTAATTTAGAGAATTCGTAGCCACGTAAACTTAAAGTATCAGGTAACATCCAGTTTACAACAAAATAAGAAGCTATAACAGTTAAGATCATTGAAGACCAATTACCCATGTTCAACGCATTTTGTACGTTAGATTTTTCGTCTTTAATTGTAACAAACCAGGTTCCAACAATAGAAAATAAAATACCTAAACCGCAAATTACCATTGGTAATAAGATCGGAGACATTCCACCAAATTTATCTGTAACTGTAATTTCCTGACCTAACACCATTGTAGCAAGAATAGTTGCTACATAAGAACCGAAAAGATCGGCACCCATTCCGGCAACGTCACCTACGTTATCACCTACGTTATCGGCAATAGTAGCAGGATTACGAACATCATCTTCAGGAATACCAGCTTCAACTTTACCAACTAAGTCAGCGCCAACGTCAGCAGCTTTTGTATAAATACCACCACCAACACGCGCAAATAAAGCAATAGATTCAGCTCCTAAAGAGAAACCAGTTAAAACCTCAATAGCAGTTTTCATGTGAATAGCATTAACACCGTTTTCACCAATTACATTAAAGATTTTAAGGAAAACTATAAACAAACCGCCTAATCCTAAAACCGCTAGGCCGGCAACACCAAGGCCCATTACAGTACCACCTGTAAAAGAAACTTTTAACGCTTGCTTTAAACTTGTACGGGCCGCTTGTGTAGTACGTACGTTAGCTTTAGTAGCTACTCTCATACCAATATATCCTGCAGTTGCAGAAAATACAGCGCCTATTATAAATGCAATAGAAATAACCCAGCTAGAATGAATTTCTTTGCCATGCACTTCGTGAATTGTACCTGAATACGCTAATAATGCAGCAGCAAACACAACAAATATGCTTAGTACTTTCCATTCTGCTTTTAAAAATGCCATTGCACCATCGGCTATATAACCGGCCAATTCCTGCATATTTTTGTCGCCCGCATCCTGTTTGGATACCCAGGCCGACTTAATTGCCATTACTATTAAACCAACAACGCCTAACAGAGGCACTAAATACATTACATTCTCATTCATAATTCTATAATTTATAGGGCTGCAAAAATAGGCATTTTGTCGGAAATAAAAAATTATAAAAATAATATAATACACTGATAATCAATAATAAGCAAAAAATAGCATGAATAAATAATTGCTTTTAAAAAGAACATGATTTATGATCCTTTGCATATACAGGTATTAGATTTTGCAATATAAATGTTCCAAAAACCGTATCTTCAACTTTTAATTTATGACAGATTACGGCTTAACAGATCATTACGATCTGATCGTTATTGGAGGCGGCCCCAGTGGTTATGCGGGCGCTATGCGTGCTATTGATTTTGGCAAAAAAGTTTTATTGATAGAAAAAAAGCGCGTTGGTGGTGCCGGTTTATATGATGGCGTGTTAACTTCTAAAACTCTATGGGAGCAGGCTTTAAAAACAGTATCCATCAGGGAAATGGTTCCTGATTATGAAGCCAACTTTGATTCTATTTCTAAAATTGTTGATGAAGCTGTTTTCGAGCGTAAAACGCAAATGATGGTGCATTTAAAGCTTCTCGAAAAAATGGGTCGGCATATTTTTTATTATGAAAAAGGTGTTGCCTTTTTAGAAAATAAAAATACTGTTCGCATTACAAAAGATGACGGAACAATTAAACATGTAACAGGAGATAATATTTTATTAGCAACCGGTAGCAGGCCGCGCATACCCGCTAACATTACAGTTGATGAAAATATAATTGTTACCAGCGATGGTATTAAGAATTTTAGATCGTTTCCAAAAAGCATGGTGGTGTTGGGTGCGGGTGTTATTGGCTGCGAGTTTGCAACAATTTTTTCTGCCTTTGGAAAAACGCGCGTAACTTTAATTGATAAGGCCGCACGCATTTTACCTTTTGAAGATGAAGATATTGCAGATGTTATTAAACATAATTTAGAATCCAATAATGCATTGGTCCACCAGGGTGCTTCTTTAAAAAGAATGGAAGTTAAGAATGGTATGGTTGAATATGAGTTGGAATATTATGGCGGAAAAACTGAAATTCATACAGTAGAAAAAGCATTGATCTCTATTGGAAGAATTCCGAATGTTGAAAATCTTGGATTCGAAAATGCCGGCGTAAAATTAAACGAGCGCGGTTGTGTTTGGGATGATGATACACAAACAAACATCAGCAACATTTATGTGGCCGGTGATGTTACTACCGAAATGGCTTTAGTAAGTGTTGGCGAGCGCGAAGCGCGACATGCTGTTGTACGCATGTTTGGCCCAACAGTAAAACCTTTAACCTATAAAAATATTAGTTCTATTATGTTCTTAAATCCTGAAGTTGCGGCTGTGGGTATGAACGAACAGGAGTGTGTAGCAAAAGGTTTAGCGCATAAAGTAGTAAAGCTGGATTATACAACTAACGCCCGCGCCATTGCCATGCGTAAAACAAAAGGTTTCTTTAAAATAATTGTAACCAACGATAATGGCATGCGTATTTTAGGCATGCGTGTGGTTGGCGAGCACGCCAGTAGCGCCATACAGGCAGTTGCCTATTTAATACATACCAACCAGGGCATCCGTGAGCTGGCAGATATGATGCATCCGCACCCAAGTATTATTGAGGGTGTGCAGGAATGTTTGCGCATGCTTTTAAATAAATCTATTTACAAGCCATATATTTTTAAAGACCGTTTAAAATGTTACATCTGCGAAAGTGGTGTGTGTACACCGGTTGAGAGCCTGATTTAGAACCGAAAAAATATTATATATACTGATTTTCTTTTTATTTGGGCGTTGCCTCCGGCCCGGGCTTTCACTGCAAGTCCTCATTCCGCTCCGCTACATTGCGGGCTTTCCGTTCTATCCCTCGTATGTTTGTATTCATTAAATTTATAATAGGATAGTGAAGAGAACGGGTGACAAGTTCCATCCCTGGGTAATCATAGATATACCGTGCGTTAGAAATAGTGCCCCGTTCTCTTTGCTTTGTAAAAACTGAACAGTACTTAGGGAATTTGTTAGAGCAAATATCCCGCATAAAAGCACGAGAAAAGTTAAAAACAAAGCATTCACTATACATTAACTAAAAACAAATGTATGAAAACAATTAAACAAGTTATCGGAATTGATGTGTCAAAAGACACTTTTCATGTTTGCTTTGGTAGTATTGATGAAGCTCAATGTATTAAAGCAAAGTTCTTTTACAAATAATGAAAAAGGCTTTAAACAGCTATTGAGCTGGAAAGAAAAGATTTTGAATACTCATGTTGCTTTATGGCATGTGATGGAAGCAACGGGAGTTTATTATGAAAACCTTGCTTATTTTCTCCATGAAAGGGGTGAACATTTATCTATTCTTCTTCCAAATAAATCAAAGAGTTTTGCAAAGAGCCTTGATATTAAAACAAAGACAGATAAGGTAGATGCCGCCATGCTTTGCCGCATTGGTTTGGAAAGAATTTTACCTGCCTGGAAAGTACCCTCTGTATTAATGAAACAGATAAAATCACTTTGCAGAGAATATAAAAGCCTCAAAACCAGTGGTGCTAAACTAAAGGTTCGTTTACATGCCTTTAGGCATAGTTATAAACCCGAGAAAAGAACACTGAGTCGTTTAAAACAGCAGTTATCATTAATTGAAAAACAAATTGTTATGGTTGAAAAAGAAATCCGCTCTTATATCAGTAAAGATGAATCGCTGCAAAAACGAGTAGATTCTATTCAACAAATAAAAGGATTAAGCCTGATCACAATTATTACCGTGATTGCTGAAACAAATGGATTTGCTTGTATTACCAATGCCAAGCAGCTAACAAGTTACTCAGGCCTTGATATAACAATGAACCAAAGCGGGAAATTTTTTGGTAGAACAAAAATATCTAAAAAGGGAAACAGCCATATAAGATCTGCATTGTATTTACCTGCCATGAGTGCGGTGAGGTACAACATAAGACTCAAACAATTTTATGAAAATATTATGCAAAAACACACATGTGGGAAAGTAGGAATCGTAGCTGTAGCAAGGAAAATGCTAATACTTATTTATACAATCTGGAAAAAAGATGCCATTTACGACCCAATGTTAAATGTGCGAAAAATAGTTTAAAATATATTTGCTTTTTATCACAGTACCTCACGC
>DASYOS010000215.1:0-8964 GCA_036007525.1 Chitinophagaceae bacterium
AATAACAAATGATAATTCTTTAAGTGAAGTTCACGAAAGCATTGATACAAAAAAACTCGTTGGCTGGAGGAGAATATTTTCTTTTTTAGGCCCTGCCTATTTAATTAGTGTAGGTTATATGGATCCGGGCAATTGGGCCACTGATCTTGCAGGCGGTAGTAAATTCGGTTACTCCCTTATTTGGGTTTTATTAATGAGCAACCTTATGGCACTGCTGCTACAAGGTTTATCAGCAAGGCTGGGGATTGTAAGAGGTCGGGATTTGGCGCAAGCTAACAGGGAAGCATATCCTAAACCTGTAAATTTTATGTTGTGGATACTGGCAGAAATAGCCATCGCAGCATGCGACCTTGCTGAGGTTTTAGGAATGGCCATAGGTATTCAATTACTTACCGGCCTTCCATTAATATGGGGCGTATCAATAACTGTTTTGGATACTTTTTTACTGTTATATCTTCAAAAGCTCGGCATGCGTAAAATGGAAGCTTTTATTATTACGCTTGTAGCCATTGTTGCAATTTGTTTTTTAGTACAAATAATATTAGCGAAACCATTAATTGGGGAAGTGGTTACAGGGTTCATTCCTCATTTCCCTACCGATGAAGCTTTATATATAGCTATAGGAATTATTGGAGCCACTGTAATGCCCCACAATCTTTATTTACATTCAGCATTGGTACAAACAAGAAAAATAAACAGAACAGATAGAGGGATAAAGGAGGCATTAAAATTTACGATGATAGATACTACGATTGCACTTAACATTGCTTTTTTTGTTAACGCTGCAATCCTTATCCTGGCAGCAACTATATTTTTTAAAACAGGAAATTCTCATGTTGCTGAAATAAAAGAAGCTCATAGATTGCTTCCCGGATTTCTTGGAAATCTTGCTCCTATTCTTTTTGCGGTAGCACTAATTGCAGCCGGACAAAGTTCAACCATTACAGGCACTCTGGCAGGCCAAATAATCATGGAAGGATATTTACGGTTGCGCATAAATCCTGTCTTAAGGCGATTGATAACAAGAATGCTCGCAATCATTCCGGCATTGTTTGTTATAATTATTTATGGCGAACAAAAAATTGATGCATTACTGGTTCTGAGCCAGGTTATATTAAGCCTTCAATTAGGTTTTGCAATCATCCCTTTAATTCATTTTGTGAGTGATAAAAAAACAATGGGAGCTTTTACTATTAAGCCAATTATAAAAATTTTAGCATGGCTCATTGCATCTATACTTGTGTTTTTAAACTGTAAAATGTTAATAAATGAAGTAGCGGGAATATTTGATAGCACCCAGCTTTGGCCAAAACTTCTTGTTATAGCAGCAGGGCTATTATTTACATCTTTACTGCTTTACATACTTATACATCCCTTTTTAAAAACTAAGAAAATGGAGGAATCCATACAAATACATCCTGAGGTAAAAAGTATCGGAGATTTACCTATTCCTTCTTTTAATAAAATTGCAATAGCGCTGGATTTTACAGAGAATGATAAAAAATTAATTTCTTATGCTTTAGGCCAGGGTAGAGAAAATACAAAATATTTTTTCATCCATATTGTAGAAAGCGCATCTGCAAAATTAATGGGTAACGAAAGTGATGATCTGGAAACAAGAAAGGATAATGAGCAGATGGAATTTTATATTCAAAGTTTACAAGCAAAAGGATTTAAGGCAGATGGTGCAATAGGCTTTAAGAAAAGAGCAAAAGAAATTGTAAGACTTGTGAAAGAGCAAAAAGCTGATATGCTGGTAGTAGGTGCTCACGGGCATACAGGCTTAAAAGATTTTATTTATGGAGAAACAATAAATACAGTAAGGCATGAACTAAAAATACCTGTGTTAGTAGTGAGCCTCTAATAATTACTTAAGCAGCTTTAATTCATCTGCGATTTTAGCATTCCACTTTAATTGCATTTGCTGGTCTATACTATGCCGGGTCTCTTTATCATATTGATTTTGGAGAGCCATATTTTCATTATAAGCCCCATCAAAAACTGAATTCAATACCAGTGCATAATTTTCTTTTGTGAATTTTTCGTTTGCTATTAACTTAATAAAGCTTTCTGCGCCAAGCCTGGTTATATCAAAATGCACCTGCTCATGCAAAAGATGATAATCAGAATTGATGTTTGCTTTTTTCCAGGATTGATTTTTAGTAAAATAAACGTATACTCCAATATTTAAATAAATGATATCATCATTCATTTGCATGTCTGCATCAAATGCATAACCGGAAGCTGTAACAGCACCGGCAAAATGTTTAAGATCAGGCACACCTTTAAAATCTTTCCAGGCAAGGCGCTTTTTTACATCATGATAAATTGTATCACCTGAAGATCTGGAAACTTTATTTTGCATATATACATTAAGCAAAATCTTTTGAGAATAACTATTGCTACAACTTAAAAAGAGAAAGAATAGGAAATAGCTTTTAAACATGCGGATATTGGATACGAATTACATACAAAAATGATCACTGGATTTGAAATAAAACGTTAAAGGCTATTTTCTTAAGAAAATATTTGCATGATCAACAATAAGATCAATAGAGATCCCTTCCATACATTTGAAATGACCGAGGGGGCATTTATCATATCCAATTTTACTGCACGGTCTGCACCATAATTTTTTCACATCAAATATTTCATATTGGGTTTGATAGGGATACATGCCAAACGAAGGCACAGTGTTTCCCCAAACAGAAATAATATTTTTTTTAAAAGCTGCTGCAATATGCATTAACCCGGTGTCATGGCTTATGATGAGCTTTGCACGCCTTATAAGATCTGCTGATTCATTAAGGTTATATTTACCACAGGCGTTATAAATTTTTACAGGATCACTGGAAGATATTTGAATCGCATCAGCATAGTCTTGCTTACCTCCCAGTAAAATAATGGGATGGTTAATTTTTGAACACAAATCTTTCAATTTATGAACGGGTAGTTTTTTGGTATTGTGTGCTGCGCCAATCACCACACCAATGTAACCATGCAAATGTGAAATGGGTATATCATTTTGACTAACTACATCTTTATCATGAATAAAATAATCCAGCCCCAGGCCATCGTTAACTACTCCCAGGCTTTTTATTGTTTCCATATAGCGATCTACAATATGCTTATCAGGCATAGTGTTCACCTTAAAATTCACAAGCACCCACTTTTGAATATTTAATTTGTCAAAAGAAAAAGACTTAGTATTTTTTAAAGCCTGCTTTATACGCAGTGTACGCAGGTTATTATGAAGATCAATTATGTAATCAAAGTTTTCACTTTTTAATTCTTCACTTAGCGCATCCAAATCATCCTTCAAAACATGAACTTTATTTAAATAAGGATTAGTAAGTAAAATAGATGCAAATGAGTTTTTAGTTAGATAATGAATTTGGGCATCAGGAAATTTTTTCCGCAAACAACGCACTACAGGCGTTGTTAGAACAATATCGCCGATAGAAGAAAAGCGTATGATAAGGAATTTTGTAGCCACGAATTACACAGATTACACGAATTTACGCGAATGGTTTTGTAATTAAGGAAGAGAGCTTTCGCCTTCTACATAATTAAGATCTTTATGGAAAGTTTCAGTCGTAAAATAGTAAGCTACTAAAGTAATAGCCATTACAAGAATGCCGGTGATTATACCACTCTTAATAATTTCCCAGTGCAAATTCTTTTGAAAAAAATCAAGGAACAAAAGATTTATCAATGGTAGTGCGCCTCTAACCATATTAGGTATGGTGGTTGCGGCAGTCGCTCTTAAATTTGTTCCGAATTGTTCTGCTCCCATTGTGATAAATATTGCCCAAAAGCCGGTGCTAAAACCAAGCGCTGAACATATAAAATACATTGAGGCATTTGAATTGTTAAGAGCACTGAAGAAAATAAACAAACAAATGATACAAATGATATAAAATATCAGCAAGGCTTTTTTTCTGCTTTTAAAATATTGGCTTACTAAACCAATCGCTATATCCCCTATTGATATACCAACATAGGCAAACATTATGGAGCGACCGGAATCTAGTGTTGTGCTGCCAAACATTGCTTTTGCAAACCGGTCACTTTGGTTTACAAGAATTCCTATTACATACCAGGTTGGTAATCCAATCAGAATTGCTAAGAAATATTTTTTAAATCTTTTTGCATCATTAAAGAACATGAAAAAATTTCCCCTGGAAACATTTGTTTCCTTTATCATTTTAAACATTCCGGATTCCACTACACTTATCCGTAAAAACAAAAGCAAAATTCCAAGGCATCCTCCAATTTTATAGCAAAGCCTCCAATCCCCAGTGTACTGATAGGTGAAGTAGGCCAGCACAGCGCCACTTAAACCAATAGCAGCAACCATTGATGTTCCTAATCCTCTTTTTTCTTTTGGTAATAATTCGCTAACCAATGTGATGCCTGCACCTAATTCACCTGCTAAACCTAATCCTGCCACAAAACGGCAAAGCGCATATTGATCAACCGTTTGAATAAAACCTGTAATAAAATTTGCTGTAGAATATAAAATTATCGAACCAAACAGAACTGATAGCCTTCCTTTTTTGTCACCCAGAACTCCCCAGATAATGCCACCTAAGAGCAACCCAACCATTTGCCAGTTAATAACTTTTGTACTATCTGCAAGCAATGTAATATCAGTTGATCCCACTGCAAGCATGCTCGGCTTTTTTACAATGGTAAATAATAAAAGATCATAGATATCTACAAAATAGCCTAAGGCAGCAACAATAACAGGCAGAGAGAAAACACCGTGTTGTTTTGTGTTCATATTTGTTCGTCCGCTTTTGGAGGAATAGGTTCGGTTTTCTTTTTACTAATAAACAACTTCCAAATAATAGGCAGCGTTGTTATCAACACAATGCCTAACACTATAACTTCTAAATGCTCTTTTAAATCAAAGCCAAATTCATTTAAAATAAACTTCCATAAAAAATGGCCGGCTAACAGCATGCTGCTAACCCAAAGCATACATCCTACAATATTATAATAGGCAAATTTCTTTTTATCCATATCAACTATGCCGGCAACAATTGGAGCAAACGTGCGCACAAATGGAACAAACCTTGCAATAACTATTGCACCGCCACCATTTTTTTCATAGAAGTCATGAGCCTGTCTTAAGTACTTCTTTTTAAAAAAAAATGTATCTTTTCTGTCATATAAAAAGGGCCCGCTTTTTTTACCAAACCAATATCCTACGAAGTTTCCTGCAATACCTGCAAGTGTTATCAATACCCATAATATTGCAAGATCAGCCCATTGATTATGCGTTTCGAATAATGCTGATGCTACAATGCCCGGGCCTGTTTTTGTTGTTGAACTGAAAATGCCTGTAACAAACAATAGGGCATCCCCAGGTAAAAAAAAGCCTGCAAACAATCCTGTTTCTGCAAATACAATAAATAGTATCATCCATAATCCGCCATGTTCAATATAAAATTGCGGATTTAAAAGTTCTGTAAAACTTATCCCTAATATCTCTATAAAATTCACTTAATTTCTTTTTAATAATAATTAATCAGTAAGCTCACCTTCCCATTTGCTTACGGCAGAAGTTGCAAGGGCATTTCCTAAAACATTTGTTGCAGAACGAAACATATCACAGAAATGATCGATCGGTAATATTAATGCAATCCCTTCCGGAGGAATACCAAACATGGCGCAGGTTGCTGTAACAACAACAAGTGATGCTCTTGGTACACCGGCAATTCCTTTACTGGTAAGCATTAGCACCAATAACATTGTTAGTTGCGTAGGGATATCCAGATGAATGTTATGTGCTTGTGCAATGGCCAGGCTTGCAAATGTCATGTACATCATGCTTCCATCAAGATTGAAACTGTAACCCAAGGGCAATGTAAAGGCAACAATTTTATCTTTGCAACCAAAGCGTTCAAGTTCTTCTGTTAATTTAGGAAATACCGCTTCGCTGCTCGTGGTACTAAATGCTATTAATAACGGTTGTGCAATTCTCCTAAGTAAAGCCGGAACACGGTGCCTTAAAATTAAAAAACCTACAAATAGGAGTATAGCCCACAATAAAAAAATTCCAATTATAAAAAAGAAAAGGTATTGTCCGTAGAATTTAAAGACCTCTAAACCTTTGGTAGCTATAACAGCAGCTATAGCTCCAAATACACCCAGCGGTGCAAAGTTCATTACATAGCCAACCATCTTTAAAATGATGTGAGATACACCTTCGAGAGCTTTTACCACAGGTTTTGCATAATCGCCAATTGCCGTTGCTGCTACGCCAAAGAAAATGCTAAAAACAACCAATTGCAATATTTCATTATTTGCCATGGCATCAAAAACACTTTTGGGAAACACATGCTCAACAAATTTTTGTATAGAGAACTCCTGCGTTTTACCGATAAGATCTTTTGCCCCTGCTGCATCCCCATTGCTCAGGTCAATAGCGGTTCCCGGGTGAAAAAAATTTACCAATACCATTCCTAATAGTAAACTAATCAGCGATGCGGAAACAAACCAAAGCAAAGCTTTACCCCCAATACGGCCAACAGTTTTCAAATCTCCAAGTTTTGCAATACCCACTACCAATGTTGAAAAAACCAAAGGAGCAATTATCATCTGTACCAATCTTAAAAAAATGGTTGTGAGTAATTTTATATTGGTAGAAAACTTGGCAATAAATTCAGGAGTAGAGTTTTTATGAACTATATAACCGAGTATTACACCGGCAGCCATTGCAATAAGAATAAAAATGGTAAGTCTGTTTCTGTTTTTGGGTTTTACTTCCATCAGGTAAATTTAGTTTCGCAATATAATATTTAAAATGAGTTATCAGCAGGTTACTAATAAATAAAAAGCTGTTGTATGTTTTAAGATTTTATTTCTTATTTTTCCATACTATTATTCTTAACCACTAATAAAAAGTATATGAGTTTATTTATTAAAAAGCCGATGAGTGATTTAATGGCCGAAGGCGGCGACTCAGACAAAGGCCTTAGGCGCACACTTACCTCAGCCTCCCTTGTTGCATTGGGCATAGGTGCTATTATTGGTGCCGGATTATTTGTACGTACAGCAGCTGCTGCTGCACAAAATGCCGGCCCATCAGTTACGTTAGGATTTATAGTTGCTGCTATTGGCTGTGCTTTAGCTGGATTATGCTATGCTGAACTTTCCTCATCCATCCCTATTTCCGGAAGCGCATACACTTACACTTATGCTACTATGGGAGAATTTATGGCATGGATAATTGGATGGGACCTTGTGCTGGAATATGCGGTAGGTGCAGCAACAGTTGGTATTGCCTGGAGCCAGTATTTAAATAATTTACTGGTAAAGGTTTTACATGTAAATCCAATTCCGTACGAATGGTGCCACTCACCTTTTGAACATTCGGTTGATGGAATAAATGGTATTATAAATATTCCTGCATTTGGAATTATTGCTTTACTCAGTTTGCTTTTAATAAAAGGAACGAAAGAATCAGCCTTTGTAAATGGAATAATCGTAATCACAAAAGTTGCTATTGTTGTACTAATAATAATTTTTGGCTGGCAATTTATTAATTCTGCCAATCACGTTCCATATATTCCTGAACCATCAACATATACTGATCACCAGGGAGTATCTCATACATATGGAGGAATTATGGGGATATTAGGTGCTGCGGGTGTTGTGTTTTTTGCCTTTATCGGGTTTGATGCTGTGAGTACAGCAGCCCAAGAGACCAAGGACCCGAAAAAATCCATGCCTATTGGTATTTTAGGTTCGCTTGCGATTTGTACTGTATTATATATTTTATTTGCACATGTATTAACCGGACTGGCACCTGTAGAGTTTTTTAGAACAACGGGAAAAGAAGCATCTGTAGCGCAGGCTATAGAAACTTTTATGCCGGGTTATTCATGGCTAGGGAAACTTGTTACGGTAGCAATACTTGCAGGTTTTTCTTCTGTAATATTGGTTATGTTACTTGGACAAAGTCGTGTTTTCTTTTCGATGAGTCGGGACGGGTTAGTACCCAAAGTATTTAGTGATGTTCACCCTAAATTTCAAACACCTTATAAAGCAAATCTCATATTTTTATTTGTTGTTGGTGCATTTGCTGCATTTATTCCTGAGGATATTGTTGGCGATATGACAAGTATAGGAACTTTGTTTGCCTTTATGCTGGTTTGTGCAGCAGTTATAATTTTAAGAAAAACAAATCCTGAAATGCCGAGAGCTTTCAAAACTCCACTCGTTCCATTGGTACCAATTCTTGGCATATTAGTGTGTGGTGCTATGATTTTTGGATTAGGATGGACTAACTGGTTAAGACTAGGTGTCTGGTTGGCCATAGGATTTATTATTTATTTTGTGTATAGTAAAAAGCATAGCAAGTTGCAACAAGGCAGGCATATAAAACCTAAAGATCCTATTGATCCTTTAAATCCATTATAATTTAATTCAATATTGTATAAAAAAGGCTGCTCAAATGAGCAGCCTTTTTTATTTCATTCTTATTATTGAAAGAGCCCTTAAAATGGAAGATCGTCGGCCGCCTCGGAAATATCACTCATACGCGGTGTATCATTTGTGGATGCGCCTTGCGAGGCCGCAGCCTGGTTGCTTCCATTACTTTGTGAGTTTCCATCACCCCCTCCTAATAATTGTAAATTTTGAACTCTCATCCTCAAGGTAGCTGCTGCCTGGTTATCCTTGTTAGTGTAAGCATCCGCTTCGGGCGAACCTTCTGCATAAATCATTTTCCCCCTTTTTAAATATTGTGCAACTGCTGTTCTGTCTGTCCAGTAAGCACATTCAACCCATGTTGTTCGTTCCTTGGGATTACCCTGGGAATCTTTAAATTTTTCAGTGTGTGCAACACTAAAATTGATAACGTTTTTACCATTCACTTCTTTTACGATGCAATCCTTACCAAGGTTGCCTACGATTTGTAATTTGATCATAACTGTGCTTTTAATTGTTAAT
>DASYOS010000216.1:0-16381 GCA_036007525.1 Chitinophagaceae bacterium
TGTAAAAACCATTTTTCTCAATCAGGGAATCATGCGTTCCCCTTTCAACAATTTTACCTTGTTGTAAAACAATTATTTCATCAGCATGCCGTATGGTGCTAAGCCTGTGGGCAATTACAATGCTGGTTCGGTTTTCCATTAAATTATAAATTGCATCCTGAACCAGGCGTTCGCTTTCGGTATCAAGAGAAGAAGTTGCTTCATCCAAAATTAATATAGGCGGATTTTTTAGAACTGCTCTTGCAATGGTGATGCGTTGTTTTTCTCCACCGCTTAATTTGTTTCCCCTATCGCCAATATTAGTTCGGTAGCCATCTTCTTTTTGTAAAATAAAATTGTGAGCATTGGCAATTTTTGCAGCGTTTATTATTTGTTCCTCGGATGGGTTATCCATACCAAGTGCAATATTATTGGCAATAGTATCATTAAAGAGAATTGCTTCCTGCGTAACCACACCCATCTGATTACGAATAGATGACAAAGAATATTCTTTAATATTAATACCATCAATCAATAATTCACCAACCCCAACATCATGAAAACGGGGAATAAGGTCAACCAATGTACTTTTGCCTGCGCCTGATGAGCCTACCAAAGCAACAGTTTTTCCTTTCCCAATACTTAGTTCCAGATTATTAAGAATGACTTTGTCCTCATATAAAAATCCTACATTTTTAAATTGAATTGAGTTATTAAACTGCTTTAACTGTACGGCATTCGGTTTTACTTTAATAGACTCATCTACGTTAATTAATTGCTCAATTCTTTCAATACCTGCAGCGCCTTTTTTAATATTGTATGATGCAGATGATAAAGATTTTAAAGGCTGTATCAACTGAGAAAAAATTGCGATGTATGCTAAAAAATCTCCGGGATCCAAAAACACCCCCCGTAATACTAAGCGGCCGCCATACCATAACACACAAACTACAGCAATAACGCCTAAAACCTCAGACACTGGCGAGGCAAGGTCTCTGCGCCTGTTAGCCCTGTTCTTTATTTTAAAAAGCTCATTATTCTGTTGCGTGAATTTATCTGTTTGCTTTTTTTCTGCATTAAATGCTTTAATTATTCTGATGCCGCCTAATGTTTCATCAATGGTAGATAAGATTGCACCCAACTTTTCCTGTACCCTTGTGCTTTGCTTTTTTAAAGAACGCCCGATCCGTCCGATAATCAATCCTGCAATCGGCATAAATATTACAAGAAATAGAGTAAGCTGCGGGCTCAGCATTACTAAATAAATAAAAAATAATGTAATAGCAATCGGTTCACGAAAAAGTGTTTCCAGCACACCAACAGTAGAACCTTCCACTTCACTCAGGTCGTTGGTAAGCCTGCTCATAATATCACCTTTGCGCTGATCGTTAAAATAACCAATTGGCAGCACAAGAATTTTCTTATACATCGCTGTACGCATATCATTAATAATATTATTGCGTATAGGGTTAAGATAATACATGGAGAGGTACAGGAAGATGTTTTTTAAAATAACTGATGCAAGCACCACCAGGCAAATAATTGCCAGGGCTTTTATATCCCCATTAGGAGAATTTATAATATCATACAATGCCGCTTTAAATTTATTAATAGGATTTATTCGTGCTAAAAAAGAATTTGAGTCTGATGCGATGTTTAATGTATCTGTTTTTTTAAAGATGAGCAGTAAGAACGGGCTTAGTAAAGCAAGGGAGATAACAGAAAACAGTGACGATAAAATATTGAAACTGAAATAAGCGAAAATTAGTTTTGGATATTTTGAAATATACCTGAAAATGGATCGTAAACTCTTCATCTATATTTTAGGGAGATTGTAAGGCATGTATTCCAATTGTCGCAGCCTAAATGGTTTGTGGTGACACAAACCACGGCACGGCCTCGGTAGGTGTCCCACCGACCGAAATCAGAAACGACAATTTGAAATGCACCCAATGTAAAAAATATTTAATCAGGCAAAGTAACTAATTTTACAAAGACCAATTAGATATAAAATGATAGAGGGAAAAAGACAAAAACAGGTTGCCGGCGTTATTATTCATGAGCTTAATGATATTTTTTTAAGGATGGGTTTAAATATGCAGGATGGAGGTATGGTTTCTATTTCATCAGTAAAAATTACACCGGATCTTTTTGAGGCAAGGGTTTACCTGAGCTTTTTTCAGGTAAAAGATAATGATGCAATGCTTACCAAGATACAGGATAAAAGCAAAGAGATACGGAAGGAATTAGGAAACAGGGTTCGGCATCAATTACGTAGCATACCACAAATAACTTTTTACATTGATGATACCCTGGATTATGTTTTTAGAATGGAAGAGTTGCTGGATAAAATAAAAAAAGAAGATAAGTCTAAACCATGATTGGTAGGATTTATGGGATTAAATAGGGAAATAAAATCAATACTCTTTTTAATTTCTCATACTATAATTAAATGTTAGCTGATAAATAGGTATATCAAAAATATCTGCTCCGGGATTAATGTAGCGGTAATAATAGCTTTTGATGTTTAAAACATTATTTATCTCTATGCCCATGCCTATTGAAAAACCTTTGAAAAATTTATTATCAGGTGGATAACCTGAAAGTTTTTGAAATGTGTTGCTGGTGTTTACCACATGGTAACGAAACAACAGCCAAAAAACTCCCATATTTTTTTCCTTATCCTTTTCCCATGCGCCGGTTTGAAAAAGCAATCCGCTGTTTGCATAAGTGCTAAAGAAAGAAAAAGTTTTAAAAGTAAATGCCTGCTGACCCGTTATCATCTTTTCACCTAACTGGTACACAAAAGAAAAGCCTGTAAGGTTTTTGGTTTTCTTATTAAATCGAAAAGTATTATCTGTAGAAAGATTAAAAACACCGCTCATGGGATTAATTAAACCCAGTATCATTTGCTCACTACCTCTGTTAGAAATGTTATTTCCCGTGTTATAGTTATTACCTGAAACACCTGAATAAACAGATATAGGCAGCATAAATTTTTTGGGCTCGCCAATATAAATTTTAAACACTCTTGCAGAAGCATTCATTTGCCCGCTGTTTTGAAAATCAATAAATCCGCTGTTAAATAGTTCTGGCTTTTTTGGCTGTGTTGGTGGAGCATTTGGTACTACTGGTTTATTTATGGCAGGTGGAACAATTGGGTTAATTATATAATCCGTTTGACTGGTTCTTGTAACAGGTCTATTTAATACACTATCTATTTGGCTATAACTAAACAAATAAATATTAAACAATAAACATGAAAATAGTAATTGCTTCATGGTTATAAGCATTAAAAATTACCTAGAAATATTAACCGAATCTTTTTTAACCAAACAATTGATGACCGCGATTCTCACTTCTTAAACAATCGGCTTGCTGTTTAATCATTAGCCAAGCCTCAAGGAGACTCGGCTATGACTAAGAAGTTACTTAGCGATTCACTGTAAGCTTATAAAATAAAATTGTAATGATAGCAACCACAAGTGCTACAACTATTACATATCTATAATTGAGTTTATCACCTGATTCTTGTCTTTTCCTAAAGTGGTATCCAATTACAGCACCCATATAGGCAAGTACAAACGATGCCAATATATATTTTAGTGGCTTTTGTTCTACATAGGTTAAAATCATATTACCGGTAAAGACAGATAAAATAATTTGTAAAAAAAATATGCTCTTTTGTTTAGTACGCATCATATAAGTATAGTTAATAAAATTACCTAATTGGATGTGTTGCTCTGCATTGCCTCCAATTCCTTACAACAGATTGCTTGCAACTCATGAATTGTCCATAAGAAATACCCGCACCTGTAAACCAAAAAAAGGCGCCTGCACCGGGTGTACCAAATATAGCACCTCCGGCACCAGCTACTGCAGATAATGCAATACTCCAAGAATAGGTTGAAGAACAATCATCCATACCATCTGCATATGCTTGGGCGCATGCGTCGTCAACCCTTAAATTGTTAGGATTCCATTCTTGATTATGGTAATATTCATTTATAGCATTGGATATAGCTTGTTGCCTTTGTTGCCATGTCATATTACTAAGACCAGTGTTAGTTGTTGCCAAATTATTTAATGCTATTAATTGTTGACGAAGTTGACTTGCTATTTGTGTTCCATTAAATCCTTGTGCTGTAAAAGCATTAGCAATATCCTGGTCAGTTGACTCGTTGGTTATATTAGCAAGAGCAGTATTAAGTGCTTCATCAGTAAAATCCTGAGTTGTTGTACTGTCCACGTTTGTAATGAAACCTGATGTGGCATTTACATAATTTAAAAAATACTGATCTTGGGTAATGTATTCATACTCCGTAGCAGGGGTAGATGGGCAAGGAGTTACAAAAGTAACAGTAGTAGTGGGCTGTAGATTATCACTTAACGGTTGCCGGTATTCTGTAGATGTTTCTGCTGTTAAAGCTCCTGCAGTAATAATTAGTGTATACGTTCCATGTAATGTAGGTGCATCTATAGAACCCGTTACTGTTACATCCTGATTATACGCTCGATTAAGGGTAGCCTTTACTGTGAAATACCTGTTTAAATTACTTGGATGATCAGTAACAGGCACAGGTTCTGTGCTAACACCCGAACATGTTTGGGCTTGTGAATTTTTAAAAGCCATTAAGGCTAAGCATAATAAAATACCATAAAACTTTTTCATTTTAATTTGTAATTTTGTTGTTAGGAATTTAGGTTTCGCCCGGTTATGAGTAAATGTTTCTATGCGCAGCTTGAAACAGATACCACTTTACCGGGTGCAGCATGTATCACTTCTCACTTTGGTACATGCTGCTTTTTTTACAGAGGTAAAACTCTAATATAAAGAGGTAAAACTCTAATAAAGAAATCTGATAAAATAATTTTTAAGTTCATAAATCTTATCTAACAGTTCATATTTCTTAAAGTAATGGTTCACCGTATAAATACTGTATCAGCCTTAAGTATTTAATGGTAGTTTGCATTTTATATTTAAATCAATTACCGAACTAACCTTATGCAAGCTAAAAACTGTAGTCCGTCATCTGTGGAAATTGGCAACACTATTCGCAAGCTGAGAATACTAAAAGATTATAAACAACAAGAGTTTGCTGCATTAATTGAAATATGCCCCGAAGCTTTAAGCAAAATTGAAAACGGCAAAACCGATATATCACTCAGCCGGCTTTGTTCAATTGCTGATGCATTAAGTGTAGATATAAAAATTCTTTTTTCCGATCCTGCTGAATTATTTAAATAAGCATCTTCAGAGTTGTTCTTTCTCCCTGCTTATCTTTATTGATAACTAATAGCTATTGAACAAATAAACTAATTAACCAGTTAACATTTTAACCTTGTACCTCACATTTGCATGGCGATATTTTAAAGCCAAAAAAAGTACCAATGCGATAAACATTATAAGCTGGGTTACGCTTTTTGTAATAGCTTTTTCAACCATGTGCCAGGTATTGGTGTTGAGTGTGTTCAATGGTTTTGAAGATCTGGTCAGGTCGCTTTATTCTAATTTTTATACTGATGTGAGGGTTATAGCATCCAAAGGAAAAACTATTTTTCTAACTGATGAACAGATCAATTCAATAAAAATTTTTAAAGGCGTAAAAAATATTTCTTTGGTAGCCCAGGAAAAAGCATTGCTGCAGAATGGCGATTTGCAAACAGTGGTTTTTTTAAAAGGAGTGGATGATAATTACCGAAATGTTTCGGGTGTTCCACAAAAAATGCTTAAAGGCGATTTTGAAACAGGCACTTCTGATGAGCCACAATTAATATTAGGAGCGGGGATTGAATATGCTATCGGTGTTCAGGCTGATAAAAGCATAACCCCACTTACTGTTTTTTTACCGAAAAAACTCGGGTTTGCTTCTTCAGATCCGGCTTCATCTTTAAGCGAAGGCAATGCATATGCATCAGGAAGCTTTGCCATTCAGCAGGATTTTGACAATAAATATGTTATTACCAATATTGATTTTATTAAACAGCAAATGAATTATGCTGCTAATGAATATAGCGCCGCTGAAATTGCTGTATCAGATCCAAATAAAACAGATGAAATAGCAAAAGCTTTGCAAAAAACACTTGGCGATTATTACATAGTTCAAACTAAATACCAGCAAAATACAAGCTTATACACTTCTATGAAAATAGAGAAGTGGGCTATTTATGCAGTGCTCACTCTCATTCTTATTATCGCAGCATTTAATATGATAAGCGCACTTACTATGTTAGTTTTGGAAAAAAGAAAAGATATAAGTGTACTGCAATCCTTAGGAGCAGATAAAAGCTTGATCTTAAAAATATTTTTAAGCGAGGGATTAATATTAGCTGTTGCAGGCGCAGCAATAGGATTGTTATTGGCTACGATTATTATTGCACTGCAATCAAAGTTTAAACTGATAAAACTAACGGGTAATTCTTTTTTAATAGATTATTTTCCGGTAAAACTTATTGCTACAGATTTCATACTTGTAGCTTCCACTGCAATGATAATTGCTTTTATTGCCGCCTGGTTTCCTGCCCGGAAGGCTGCAAATCAGGCTTTTGAATTGAGAAGCTAAATACGTTAATCTGTTAATTGGTTAATCCGTTTATACGTATTACGGAGTAACTGATTTTGTTTTAATTTTTTGAGATTTTGCTACAAACTTTATAAATGCATTTAACATTGCTAAAATTTTTTCTGCATCAGAAATTAAAATATCACATTCTTCCACAGGTATAATTCCTCTCCTTTTACATTTTGATAACCAGGCTTTTGTTTCCTGAATCGATCCTCTTGAATAAAAATAAAATTGTTTGCTTTCCTTATAAAAGTACCTGCCATACCCTTCAGCAATATTAGCCGAGATAGGATTAACCTGCATTAATAATCCCCCAAGGTAACGGGCAACTGCGCATATGCCACTTTCAATTGTTCATCATTTGGCGCAACACCATGCCATTCAAAATTCCCTTTCATAAAATCAATACCATATCCCATTTCTGTCTTCATTAATATAACAATGGGTTTACCTTTTCCTAAAAATGTTTTGGCATTATTAAGTCCGGCGATAACAAGATCCATTTCATTACCATCCATTTCCAGCACTTGCCAGTTAAAAGCTTCAAATTTTGCATGAAGGTTATCGAGGCTCATAACCTTTTTGGTAGGCCCATCAATTTGCTGGCCATTCCAATCTATGGTAGAAATCAAGTTATCTACTTTGTGATGTGCGGCAAACATTATTGCTTCCCAATTTTGCCCTTCATCTAATTCACCATCGCCATGCAATGAGTAAACAATGTGAGCATCATTATTTAATTTTTTAGCCAGAGCCGCTCCAATGGCTACACTCATGCCCTGCCCTAATGATCCCGAAGCAACTCTTATACCGGGCAATCCTTCGTGAGTAGTTGGGTGCCCCTGTAAACGGGAATCGATTTTTCTAAAAGTCTTTAATTCTTCCAGAGGGAAATAACCTGCTCTTGCCAACGTACTGTACCAAACCGGTGAAATATGCCCGTTTGATAAAAAGAAAACATCTTCTCCCTCGCCATCCATATTAAAGCCGGGCTTTCTCTCCATTATTTCAAAATATAATGCCGTAAAAAATTCTACACACCCCAAAGACCCGCCGGGATGGCCACTTTGGGCGTCATATACCATGCGTATGATATCTCTTCGTATTTGTCCGGCAGTTGCTTTTAGATCAGTCATAATAAAACGAATTTATCAAAGTATTTAAAAAACGAACCTACATTAAAAGATGTAATGGCACAAATTCAATTTTCGGTACCGTTTAATCAAGCTAACCATGGGTTTAACTTTATAATCACCTCGTTTTTCCTAAATTTGCAGCTGGTTTTATAAGGCTGCTTGTATATAAAATCAATTAAATTATCCGCTTAAAATTGAGACATGACAGACGATCTATTATTAATATTAGAGGAAGGAAAAGAGTCAATGACAAAAGCCATTAACCATTTGGAAGCTGAATTGGTTAAAATACGTGCAGGCAAAGCTAGCCCTGCTATGCTTAACGGTGTTGTTGTTGATTATTACGGAACCCCAACACCTATCGACCAGGTGGGCAATATAAGTGCAATGGACGCAAGAACCATTTCTATTCAGCCATGGGAAAAAAATATGTTGCAGCCAATTGAGAGAGCAATCATTGCAGCCAACATTGGTATTAATCCGCAGAATGACGGGAATATTATCCGGCTTTTTCTACCACCATTAACCGAAGAAAGACGTAAAGAGATGGTTAAAAGATGTAATGGAGAAGGAGAGCAGGCAAAGGTTGCAGTTAGAAGTATTCGTCGAGACGCTATTGAGCATATTAAAAAATTGCAGAAGGACGGACTTAGTGAAGACCAGGCCAAGGATTCTGAAACTGAAATTCAGGAAATAACTGATAAATTTATAACGCTTGTTGAAAAACACTTAGAAGCAAAAGAAAAAGAGATCATGTCAGTATAAATTTTTAACCTATGCTGAAGGAACAATTGCTCATATTAATTTCCACTCCATTATATTTATTGGTTATAGGCTTTGAAATATTGCTAAGCCATTTTCACTTAAAAAAATATTATAAGTTAAAAGATACAATGATGAATGTTTACCTATGCCTGGTAAACGGCGGCATAGATCTTTTATTTAGGGCAATATATCTGGTTATTCTGCTTTGGTTTTTTACTTATCGCTTTATTGATCTTTCATTTAACCCAGTATTATATTGGGGCTTATTATTTATACTGGAAGATCTTATTTTTTATATTGAGCATAGGGTAGATCATTATTGCAGGTTTTTCTGGGCGGTTCATGTAACCCACCACTCGTCAGAAGAATTTAATTTAACTACCGGGTTTCGATCTTCGGTATTACAACCATTGTATCGGTTTATTTATTTTATCCCACTTGCATTTTTGGGTTTTAAGCCTGTTGACATTGTGTTTATGTATTCGCTTACGCAGATATATGGCATATTGGTACATACAAAATATATTGACAAAATGCCCCGGTGGTTTGAAGCAGTATTTGTAAGCCCATCCCATCATCGCGTTCATCATGCAAGTAACATTCGATATTTGGATAAAAATATGGGGATGGTGTTGATAATATGGGATCGGCTGTTTGGTACTTTTCAGGAAGAACTAAAAGAAGATCCTATCAAATACGGGCTAACAAAACCTCTGGATAATCCGCACCATCCCGCAAAAATTATTTTTCATGAATGGCAAAACCTTGGCAATGACCTGAAGAAAAATCTTCCATTCGTTACAAAATTAAAATACCTGGTAATGCCTCCCGGTTGGAGCCACGATGGAAGTACAAAAACAGCAAAACAACTTCGTAAAGAATTGGAGGCCTCAAATGTTCAAGAGGTTTAAAGCCTGCCTGTCGGCAGACAAGGCTTCAAAAGTTGTTTCCATTACAAAATAAAATTATGTGGTATTTTTATCAGCGCACAAAAATGAACATTTGAAACCTATGAAACTTCTTAAACTAATGCACCATGTCAGAAATTAATCTTAGCAAAATAAGTACAAGGGCAGATCAAGATCTGGATAAGAGAAGTACGAAAGAAAAAACCGCTAAACTTCTTGAAGATATAAATGAGTTACAGAACCTTTTGTTTGCAGAAAACAAACATTCTCTTTTGGTGATAATACAAGGTATGGATGCCAGTGGAAAGGATGGAGTTATAAGGAATGTTTTTGGTCATTTAAATCCGCAGGGTGTTACTGTAAAAAGCTATAAAGCACCTTCAACCGAAGAGTTAAGCCATGATTTTTTATGGAGAATTCATCCGCATGCCCCTGCAAAAGGGATGATACAAATTTTTAACCGCAGCCATTACGAAGATATTTTAATAACAAGGGTACACAAATGGTGTGATGATGACACTGCAAAAAAAAGGATGAAAGCGATCAACGATTGGGAAGAATTACTAACACAGCATAATAACACACACATTCTTAAATTTTATTTACATGTTTCGCCGGAGGAACAACAATTAAGGCTTGAAGAAAGAATGAAGGATCCTGCAAAAATGTGGAAGTACAATGAAAATGATTTTGCCGAAGCAAAACTTTGGGATATTTATATGCAAATGTATGAAGATGCTTTTGCAAATTGTAATCAACCCACATGGAACATTATACCAAGTGATCAAAACTGGTATAAAGAATATTTAATTGCCTCAAAGGTTTATGATACTTTAAAAAATCTTGATATGAAATTTCCCGGAATGAAGACAAAAGCATTACTTTAAAATATTAAAAACTAAAACTATAATTATGGCTTTTATTAAGGAATTTAAATTGTTTGTGATGAAGGGTAACATGCTGGAATTGGCAATAGCATTGGTTATGGGTGTTGCCTTCGGAAAGATAATCACCTCACTTGTAGATAATATAATCATGCCATTTATAGGCTCTTTAATAGGCAGTAATTTTGCCACTTTAACAGCTAAATTAAATGGGGTAGATATAAAGTATGGGATGTTTATACAGGCTATGGTAGATTTTTTTATAATTGCATTTATTGTTTTTTTAATTATAAAAGCAATGAATAAAATAAAGAAAAAAGAAGCTATTGTTGCTGAAATATCATCAACAGATAAATTACTAATGGAGATAAAAGACGTACTGATAAAAAGAGAAGTGCCATCCCGTGATCCCGACAGCAATCGGGAGCCTAACGGTAGACATGAAAGTGAATTATAATAATTTCATGATAAAAGAGCTAAACAATTTTATAAATTAATCCGGTGAATACAGAAACGTATCAAATAAAATTACCACAATTCGAAGGTCCGTTCGATCTGCTTTTATTTTTTATTGAAAGAGATGAGCTGGACATTTATAATATCCCCATAACTAAGATCACAAATGAATTTCTGGAGTTTATTCATAGCAGCGAAGCGCTGAACATTGACCTGGGAAGTGAATTTATTTTATTCATCAGCACCTTAATGCGCATAAAAGCAAAAATGCTTTTGCCCAGAAAGGATCTTGACCAGGAAGGGAATGAAATTGATCCCCGTCAGGAATTGATCGATAAAATTCTTGAATATAAAAAGTTTAAGCAGGCTGCACAGGAAATGCAGCAGATGGAAGCATTGCGGATGATGATGGTAAAGCGTGGCAACCTCGTAAATGAACTTGCAAAAATTGGCGAAGAATCAGGCGAAGGAACCGAGATACAAACAGTTACTTTATTCAGGCTGATGAAGGCTTTTGAAAGAGTGGCCCAGCGCCTGCATGAAAAAAGGCATCAACCTGTGCATACGGTAGTTCAGTACGATTACACAATGGAAGGAAGCCGTGAATACATGCTTAACCTGGTTAAAAAAGAGCATTCTCTTTCCTTTGAAAAAATATTTGATGTTTGCGAAAACAGGATCCATGCCATTTTTCTTTTTTTAAATATGCTGGAATTAATACAGGGAAAATATTTTACTATATTAATGGGGCAGGGGATAAATAATTTTATTGTAGAATACAATGAAAATAGGGAAGAGGAAGTATCTATCTATGATAGTCAAAATAAAGCCAATTCAATTTAAGCTTAAGATATAAATTATATTCCAATTACGCAATGGAAGAAATAAATAATGAAAAGAAAGACCCTTTCTTAATTTGGGGACAGGATTTATCGAAAATGCGTTACAGGGCATTTGAAATCTATAAAGAAGATTATGCTGAAGCGATAGAAAAGTTTCCTGAGTTTGAGCAAGAATTTAATCAATATGTAAAAGAAAAAAAATTTGAATAATGTATCTTAATTAGATCAAATAACACATATGAAAATTATTGATTTATTAAATGGTGTAGAAAGTTTAAGAATGGTGATGCCTGAATTTCAGCGTGAATATGTTTGGCCAATCGAGGATGCTAAACAATTAATAATTTCATTATTTAAAGATTACCCTACTGGTTGTTTGTTATTTTGGAGTACTGATAATCCACCTGAAATTAAGAATAGTGCAATTGAGGTTGAAAGATATGGATTAACGGATGTTATTCTAGATGGCCAGCAAAGGCTGACTACTCTATACTTGTTAATTAAAGGCAAAATACCCCCATATTACACTCCTGAAGATATTTTAAACGATCCTCGTCATTTATATTTTAATGTTGTAAGTGCTGAATTTCAATTCTACTCAAGAAAAAAAATGGAATCAAATCCTGCATGGCATCAAGTAATAAGTTGTTTTGATGTAGAAAAAGTCAATGCTGTGGATATAGCTTCAAGCTTAGTAGAAATGGAACCAATTAATGATTTTAAAACTTCTATAACTGTAATCAACAATAACTTAACAAGGTTAAGAAGCATATATAATAAAGACTATCCAATACTTACTGTGCCAAAAACAGCAAGTATTGATGAAGCAATAGAAGTATTTGATAGAGTTAATTCTCAAGGCACCAAACTTACTGATGCAGAGTTAGTTTTAACTCACGTTACGGGGAGGTGGCCGCAAGCCAGAAGAATTTTAAAAACAAAAATTGCACAGTTTCAAAAAATAGGTTTTGATTTTGATCTTGATTTTCTAACAAGATGTATTGTTGTTTCACTAACCGGTTCTGCCTTATATTCCAAAAATAGTAAACTCAAATACGAAAATTTTATAAAAGAAGATTACATAAATGCGTGGAGTAAGGTTAGTAAAGCATTGGATTATTTAATTCCTATTCTTCAACAAGATGCCCTTGTATCATCAAGCAGAGATATAAATACTAATAACGTTTTAGTTCCTCTTGTTGCCTATCTAGTATACAACGACATTAAGTTTAAAGGAAATGAAAAATATAAATTTCTTCATTGGATGTTTTTAGCCTCGATATGGGCAAGGTATAGCGGACAAACAGACCAGCGTTTAGAAAAAGATGTAAATAGTATAATAAATGAAGCTAATCCGATAAAAGCATTAATTGATGAAATACAAGACATGAGAGGAAGACTCGAAGTTAAACCGGATGATCTAGAAGGACGAGGTGCTTCCCATCCTTTATATAGAATGCTATACATCATTACCAAAAATAAAAGAGCGATAGATTGGTCCAACGGAGGACCAATTGCTGGCACTATTGGAGATTATTATTCAATTCACAGCCATCATATATTTCCACAGGCATTTTTATATAAAGAATTATTCGATAGCAATAATCATCTTCATAAAAAAATAGTAAATGAAATTGCAAATAGAGCTTTTATAACCAGAGATGCTAACTATAGCATTTCTGATAAAGCTCCAACGGAATATTTAGCAGAAGTAGATAGTTCTTATCCTGGAGCATTAAAAAAGCAGTTTATTCCAATGAATAAAGAATTGTGGAAGTCTGAAAACTATGAAAAATTTCTTGAGAATAGGCGACAACTCATAGCAGATGAAATAAATAAATTTTTAACTGATCTTGAAAACAAAGATGAAAAAAATGAAGAAATTATATCTGAAATTAATTGGAAAGAACTAATAGATAAAGGCGAAACTACTTTTGTAGAATTCAAATCATCTCTTAGATATTGTTTAAGAGAAAAAAAGCCAATGAAATACATAGAACACTCAATTGCAAAAACTATTAATGCATTTTTAAATTCTGAAGGGGGACGTTTATTTATTGGAGCTGATGATGAGGGAAATATTTTAGGCCTAGATTATGATTTTGGAACTTTAGGAAAGGATAATGGGAAAGATTCCTTTTTTCTAAAATTTGATAATATTATTAGAGATTATTTAGGCAAAGAAAATCTTACTGATGTTAAAGGTTCATTCATAAACATTGATGATAAAGATATTTTTGTTGTTGAAGTGAATCGAAGTTCTGAACCAGTTTTTATGAAATTTGAAAATAAGGATGAGTTTTACGTGAGAGCTTCTGCTTCATCACAGCCATATAGTATGCAAGAAGCATTAGATTATATTAATAGACATTGGCCATAAACTAGGTAACCCATTGCAACTTTTGAGTCTCCAATGTATTTACAAACGGAATATTCTCTTCCTGCGCTTTATTCCATTGCTTTTTTAAATCATAATACCATCGGGCTTGTGTATCAGGGTCACCAACCAACATAAGTTTTGGGTTTGTCTCCAGGCCTTTTTTTAATTTGTTGAAAATACCTACATCCTGCCCTATGAATGTTTTGCCTAATTTTTTTAATGGCAGCCAAAGCACTTTGGCAACAGTAAGTGTGGTATAAAAAAAATGATTTAATTCTGTTTCATTTTCATTGAGGGGCGTAAGCGTAGTAATAGAGATCACTTCATTTTTCTCGCCTATTTTTATATGCTCGATCCTCACTCCGGGAATTTGAAAATCTATTTCTGTAGATTTTCCACCCTTAAGAACTTTATAGCCTTTGGAATTTGTAGAAGGTGCATGCCTTGTCATCATGAATCCCATGGGAGATGGCTCAAAATATTTTTCTTTTATCCTTAAAGATTTTTTTGAACGCCAGAACCACGACTGGTGAACGAAAGTAACATGAGCAGGGTCTATCAAGCCAATTACAGAATGATCAATGTTACAGGGAAGCACAACCCTTTCTACATGTTTAAATTTTTTATCTGCATCAAGTAACAAATCGGGTAATTTATTAATTGTAGAGTTTTCGCTTAATTTTTTATCCGAAATATAAACCCAGATTATGCCATTAACTTCTTTACAGGGATAGCTACCAACTTTTATTTTATTTACGTTGATATTGTTGTCGGGGGCAAGAGCAGGAATTTCTGTACATGTTCCCTGTGTATCAAATTTCCAGCCGTGGTAGCAGCATTGAATACATTTTCCATCAAACCAGCCATACGATAAAGGAACACCACGGTGGGGGCAATTATCTTTTAATGCAAATGGTTCTCCGCTATCAGTTTTACCAAAAACAATTCTTTCTCCTAATATTTCTTTTGATTTTAATTTACCTTTTTTAAGTTCACTGCCATGAAAGGCAACGTACCAAAGATTTTTAAGAAACAATCCGGCTTCAGCAGGCATGATGTAAAAATTGAGCAGCTAAGATAAAATAATACATGACTATAAAAACGGAGGGTACTAAATAAAAACTTTTGTTTCTACTTTAGCCATTTCTCTTATTGCATCGGCAATATGATTCGCATCAATACCAACTTCATTGTACAATTCTTTTGGTGAGCCATGTTCAATAATCTTATCAGGAATTCCTAAGATATTTACTTCTGCTTTATAATTGTTGGCCACCATAAATTCCAACACAGCAGAACCAAATCCACCAACAATAGTTCCGTCTTCTACAGTAAGTATTTTGTTGTAAGTATTAAAAACTTCGTGCAGCAATTCCTCATCAAGTGGTTTTGCAAAACGCATATCGTAATGTGCCGGATTAATCTTTTCACTTTTTACATCGCGTATTGCTGCTGCTGCAAAATTACCTGGATGTCCGAAAGATAAAATGGCAATATCTTTTCCATCTTTTAATTTTCTGCCTTTGCCAATTTCAATCTCTTTCATCTTTGTTTTCCATTCAGCCTTTACAGCTTCACCACGTGGATAGCGGATCACAAAGGGATTTTTTATTTTATCCAATTGAGCAGTGTACATCAGGTCTCTCAATTCACTTTCATTCATTGGGGCACTCACTATCATATTGGGTATGCATCGCATATAAGCAATGTCGTAGCAGCCATGATGCGTTGGCCCATCCTCGCCTACAAGCCCGGCTCTGTCTAAACAAAAAACAACAGGCAATTTTTGAATAGCAACATCATGCACTACCTGGTCATATGCTCTTTGCATAAATGATGAGTAAATATTGCAGAAAACTTTCATGCCTTGTGTTGCCAGCCCGGCACTAAGGGTAACTGCATGTTGCTCACAAATGCCTACATCAAAAGCACGGTTAGGCATTTTTTCCATCATAAATTTTAACGAGCAACCACTTGGCATTGCCGGTGTAACTGCCAAAATCTTGTCATTTTTTTCTGCCAGTTCAATAATAGTATGCCCAAATACATCCTGGTATTTTGGAGGCTGCGGAATATCAAATGTTTTTTTATATATCTCACCGGTAATCTTATCAAATAAACCCGGAGCATGCCATTTTGTTTGATCTTTTTCTGCAAGCTGGTATCCTTTGCCTTTTACGGTTTTGATGTGCAATAATTTAGGTCCTCCTATTTCTTTTAAATCTTTTAAAGTATCAACCAGCTTAGTGATGTTATGCCCGTCAATAGGTCCAAAATATCTAAGTTTTAAAGCTTCAAATAAATTACTGCTTTGGCTTACCATTCCCTTTAAACTTGCCTCAAACTTTGATGCCATATTTCGGGAAAAGGTTTTACCTACCGGAAGTTTACCCAATGCTTTCCAAAAATCATCTCTTATCTTATTGTATGTATGAGATGTTGTAATATCAGTTAAGTATTCTTTT
>DASYOS010000217.1:0-1949 GCA_036007525.1 Chitinophagaceae bacterium
GCCGGAGGCCTTATTCAATGTATGCTGATGGGCTTTGGGGGATTGGATATTACCCCGAAAGGAATTGTTCAGGTCAAATCAAAATTACCCGCCACATGGAAAGCCCTAACTATAACAGGGGTAGGAACAGAAAAGAAAACATTTGTAGTAAAGTAGGTCAATAGCGTTGCGTTATAAATCGAACATATTCAGTTGATTATTTTTTTGTTCTTTGAAATATTGTAATTGAGTTTGCGGAAACAGTTGATTTATGGGCATTCTTTCGAAAATGGATATGCTTAAAATCTGTAGGATTTCATAAAGGCTTTGTTTCAGCATAAAACGTTTCTTAGCAATGGCCACTAAAACGTAGACTGACACTGCTATCCAAACCTGAGTCTTCACAGCATTTTCAGACTGGCCCCAAAATGATTTTATCTTAAGGTGTTGTTTGATCCATTTAAAGAATAATTCAATTTTCCAACGATGTTTATATAGCTGTGCTATCTCTGTTGCACTAAGATGGAAGTTGTTGGTTAAGAATATTAATACCTTCCCGGTTTGTGCATCTTTGAATTTTATTCTTCTCATTTTCTGAGGATAATCTTTAGCAGCATAATAATTGTTGAGCATAATGGATTGATCGTATAATACTCCTGCAGCAATATCCTTTGTGTGTGAGTACAATCTTCTGCAATTCATATTGTCTTTCGCCCTTATAACAAAGAAGGCTCCGCAGACATCAATCTTGTAAAGCCTTTTGTAGTCTACATATCCCCGGTCCATTATATAAAAACTATTAGCTTCAAAATGGATAACATCTAAAACATTTACATCGTGAACAGAAGCTGGAGAAAACAAAATAAATTCAGGTATAGCCGTTTTTAAATCAAGTTGTGTGTGCAGCTTAATACCACCTTTTGTACTTCTAAAAGTTGCCCAACAAAAAGCGGAAAGGCACAAATCAATAGTTGTTGCATCAATAGCAAATACATTTCCTTTGAGTGATACTTCTAAGTCATCATCAAACGCATACAATTGTTTTGCTTCTTTAATAAGCAACATTGCAAGGTCTTCATAAATTTGAGAAGAACGACTCTCGTTTGCCCTGGTAATTGTGCTAACAGCAACCACTTCACCAATGCCTAAGTGATACATTTTATTGGCATTTGCTTTTAGACATACAACAGTATCGCTAATACTTTCCCGGTGGGTTAGTTGACCAAATGCCATGCACAAAAACTGTTTCCAACAATTAAATTCCTTTACCTTATAATCGCCAAAGTGCCTGGTTACAATGGTTTGAAACTGTTTGTGGGAAATTAGCCCAATAACTTGGGAAAAGATATATTTGCCTTGATTCATAATAATTGAAAGTCAACAAGTTATTCTTTTTTTGATTTTCAAAAATTCAAATCGTTTCCAAACCAAACACCTCGCAAACTCAATATTGACAATACTTTCAAAGAACTAATTATTTAAACAACGCAACGCTAATGTTATGATGTTTAAAGTAAAAAAGAGATGAATACTCAAATAAAGTAACCACCTAAGTTCCCCCTTCGGGGGACAGGGGCTTCACGTTTATAACAGTTAAAATATTTAGTTATTTATTTTTACTGTTATTG
Organism: Chitinophagaceae bacterium; assembly: GCA_036007525.1. Lineage (GTDB taxonomy): Bacteria > Bacteroidota > Bacteroidia > Chitinophagales > Chitinophagaceae > Ginsengibacter. Next base: position 1,608 of record DASYOS010000217.1, read on the forward strand.
TATATTTAGCCATTTACAATCTTAAACGAATGCAGGTATTAGCCGGAATTATTTTTCATTTCATTGGAGGATTTGCTTCAGGAAGTTTTTACATTCCATATAAAAAAGTAAAAGGGTGGCATTGGGAAAGCTACTGGCTCGTGGGCGGGATATTTTCCTGGCTGATTGTTCCGCCGCTGGCAGCATATTTTACCGTCCCCGGGTTTGCAGATATTATAGCAAAATCCAGTATCTCCACACTTGGCATCACTTATTTGTTTGGTGTGCTTTGGGGCATTGGCGGGTTAACTTATGGTTTGGGTGTACGTTACCTCGGCGTTTCTCTGGGCAGCAGCATCATTC
>DASYOS010000218.1:0-3708 GCA_036007525.1 Chitinophagaceae bacterium
GGAGGTGATGGATTTGATGTAGCACCTGACCCGGAAGATGCCAACTGGATTTATGCAATGAGCCAGGGTGGAAATTTATATAAGAATAATATAGCTACAGGTGAACGTGTACAGATAAAGCCACCGGCTCCTGACCTAAAAACGAGAGTAAGATTTAATTGGAATGCTGCACTGGCTATTGATCCGCTTGATGCAAAAACAGTTTATTATGGTAGCCAGTTTTTGCATAAAAGCAACAATAAGGGTTTAACCTGGGATATAATATCGCCTGACCTTACAACCAATAATAAAGAACAACAAAAGCAGGATGAAAATGGGGGCCTTTCAATAGATATTACGGGTGCAGAAAATTTTACCACAATTCTTACCATAGCTCCTTCTTCAAAACAAAAAGGAGTTATATGGATAGGTACTGATGATGGCAATGTTCAATTAACACAAGATGGAGGAAGATCATGGACAAACTTCAGAGGAAAGATTCCGGGATTGCCAACGGGTGCCTGGATACACCAGGTAAGAGCTTCACAATACAATGCGGCTGAAGCATTTGTTGTAGCCAATGATTACAGGCGGGGAGATTTTAAGCCTTATGTTTTCAGAACAAAGGATTTCGGCAAAACATGGACAAGATTATTAGACGGAAAAAATATAAAAGGATATGCCTTATGCATATTGCAGGATCCCGCAGAACCTAATTTGATTTTTGCAGGCACTGAGCAGGGGCTTTGGGTAAGTTTTGATAACGGCAATTCATTTCAGCAATTTAAAAATGATTATCCATCCGTTTCTACTTATGATCTTGCCATACAGGAAAGGGAAGCAGATTTAGCGATAGCAACCTTTGGAAGATCACTTTATATTTTAGACGATATCAGGCCGCTAAGAAAAATTGCTTCACAAAAAGGACAACTTCCCACAAAACAACTTACTGCATTTGATGCACCAACATCATATATGGTAAGATATAAAACTCCTGCTGGTTATAACAGCAATCCATGGGGAATGTATGAAGGAAAAAACAGGAACAGGGGTGCAGCCTTTTCTTTTTTTGTAAAACCTTCTTTAAAAACTGACCCTAATTTAGCAACAAAAAAGCCTGCCCTAATTATTGACAGCACTCAAAAGCGCATGCCCCGTTCAGGTGGTGAGGATATGACTAAAATGGAAATAGATTCTTCAAAGATAAGAGTTGGCTTAAGAGCACCATCTGATTCGGCAACAGTAAGAATTTATAATGATAAAAATGAATTGATAAGAACTTTAAGAGTAAAAGCTGATACCGGTTTCAACAGAAATTATTGGGGATTTGAAATGAAAGGAGTTAAACAGGTAAGTGATCCCTCTCAAACAGGTGGCAGAGGCGGCGGTGGCGGCCGATTCGGTGGTGGTGGTGGTGCCAGAGGACCAGAGCCGCCGGGGCAACCGGTTTACCCCGGTACGTATAAAATGGTAATTAGTCTACGTGGCGCTTCAGATTCTACGATGATGGTGGTTAAGGGTGACCCTAATGTTCCCGTATCAAGAGAATTATATGATGCAAGAATGGTTGTATTAAAGAGGTTAGAAAAAAGCACAGCTAAATTAGTAACCGTTACAGATCAATTAACTGATGCCGAAGAAACCGTCAAAAAAGTAGAAGCTTCTTTAGCAGGCGCAGAGGGAAAAGAGGCTGATAATCTACGGAAAATGAATAAGGCAATGAATGATTCGATTAAAAATATCCGTGATTATATTTTTGGTAAAAAACAGGAAAAGCAAGGATATGGTACTCCTTACCAGGTTACCGTGAATGGAAGGTTACAGGAAGCAAATTTTTCTATTGCAGGCAGAAATAAAATTCCTGACGCACAGGAAATGCGCCTTACAGAAGAAGCAGAATTTTTGATAAATGATGTAGTTAAAAGAACTAATAATTTTTTTAGCACAAAATGGAAAGATTACCGCACTGCAGTAGAGACTTCGCAAATAAAATTATTTAAAGAGGTAAAGGTGATAGAGTGAAAATTGCTAATTCTATAGGTTAAATTAAAAATGCTCTTGTAAGATTTATATCTTTATAAGTGATTAAATGTGTTTATCACGTTCAACAAATAATGCTTTTTATTAACTGCTTATGAAAAAGTTATTGCTCTTATGCATTTTTACTGTCGGCATGCTTTCCTCAATTGCACAAACCCTTTTACAAAGTCAATACAAAAATTTGCAGGTTCTTGAAAAAGATTTGCAATTAGCCAAAACACCTGAACAAAAAACGGATGCACTCATTTCACTCTTCATCTATCACTCGTTGCATAATGAACCTTTTAATTTAAAAGCTACGGTAGAATACCAGCAGCAAATGGAGATATTTACACATCAAACGAAGAATCCTGAACTTATTGCCAAAGCGTTATTTTCATTAATAAGACCTGTAAGAAACGAAGAAAAGAAAAAGCGGATTGACCGGCTTTACGAATTTGCAAAATTGCACAACCTCAATTATTATAAAGCGCTTGCCAAAACTCGTGAGGCAGAATATTATTTTACTTATCAACCCGATCAAAATAAAGCTGCGCAAATTCTAAATGAGGCGATAAGCCTCACCAAAGACTTAAATGATTCATTGCGCACTGTTATTATTTTAGAAGCAGCATCTAGATATAACAGTATGAATAATCATTTACAGGCTTTGCAACTTGCTTTCCAGGCAAATGAGATTGCATCCAAAATGAAAAGTGTGTTCCTATTGCGATTTTGTAATGGCATATTCAGTTCCATTTACCGCGATCTTAAAATTTATAATAAGGCAATTGATTATCAATTGAAAGAACTGGAGCTGATAAGCAAATTGGGGCATCCTCATATACTTGCTTTAATACATGCAGGTACTGCAAGCAATTATTTTAGGTCTGATCAGCCGATGTTGGGTAATTATCATGTAGCAGAGGCTTACCGCCTGGCAGATTCAGTAAAAGGAAGCAAAAGGCTTTACAATCAAATTACGGTTCCGGTTATACTTGCAATAAGCGTTTCTGAAAACAAAGCAGAATTAGCTGACTTTCTAAAAAAATACCGCCAACATTTTTTTATACTTCCAGGTTCGGAATTGGATGATAATTTAATTCTTTCATTCGCTAATAGTAAAATAGGGAATTTTGATTCTGCAAGATTGTTTATCAATAAAGCCGGAGAGTATTTATCTGACAAGACATCCGCAGAAACCCGTAAACAATACTTTTATGTTTTTGCAACAATAGCCGCACATGATAATGATTTGAATAGTGCAGGTGAAAATTATAAGAAATCATTACAGATAGCACTTACGCAAAATGATCTTCCGGAAAGCATTCAACATACTGACAGCCTGAAAAGCATTTTGGTAAAACAAAACAATTTACCGGAAGCTGTGCATTATTATAAACTGGGTGACAGCTTGCAAATCGAATTAACCAAACAACTCGACAAAGAAGATATTACGAAGCAGGAAGTAGCCGCTCTGGAAAAACAAAAAGAAATGGAAGCTATTGAAAAAGAGAAAGAGAAAAATCAGCGTTATAACCTGCAGTATTTAGGAATTACTTTTGGCGTGGTTGCCTTATTTATCTCATTGTTGTTAATGGGTATTTTTAAAGTTTCCCCACGGGTAATTAAAATACTCAGCTTTTTCAGCTTCCTCTTGTTCTTTGAATTTATATTTCTCATTTTTCATAAGCAGATAGAGGTTTTCAC
>DASYOS010000219.1:0-1956 GCA_036007525.1 Chitinophagaceae bacterium
GGAAAATTTTGAAATGGTGAGCAAACGCCTGGCAGAAGTAGAGGAGAGTGATAAGATGAGAAACTGGCAACCACCTATTACCGGGGAAATGATAATGAAAGAATTTAATCTCTCACCTTGCCGCAAAGTGGGAGATTTAAAATCAGCTATTCGTGAAGCTATCCTGGATGGTATTATACCAAATGAATATAATGCTGCACATGATTTTATGATTGAGAAGGCAAAGGAAATGGGAATAACAATAAAAAGTCAATAGTCATCAGTCATTAGGTCAATTATTATTTAAAAGTTGTAATTTTTTTAGAACGATACAATGACCTATTGACTTAATGACCAATGACATTTAGAATAATCAGAACTAATCAACATACACTTGTTTCCTGCTGCTTGTTTCTTAATTTAGTGGTATGGCAATTTTAAAATTTAGAATTTATTGGGAAGATGATGACAGTGTGTATCGTGATATTGTGATTAAGCACACACATAATTTTTTTGATCTGCATCAGACCATTTTAAAAAGCTATGAATTTGATAATAAACACAAGGCAACGTTTTATAGAAGCAATGATAAATGGCTGAGGGGTAAAGAGATCACACTTGAAAAATATGATAAAAATTATATTGCGGAGCCATTGGTGATGAGTGAAACAACTATTGGCAGCGAGGTAAAGAATACTAATCAAAAATTTATTTACATCTACGATTTTAATAAGAACTGGACGTTTATGGTCGAGTTGATTAATGTAAATAAAGAAGAAAGTCATAAGGTTATTTATCCATCATGTGCAAGAAGCGAAGGCATTGGCCCCAGTCAGTATGGAACCAAGGGTTTAATTAACGAAAAGCTTTCCGAGATAGAGGAAAAGTATGATCTGAATGCAGAAGCGTTGCTTGCCATGGGTGAAGAAGGGGAGGAAGGTGATACAGTATCTGAAGATGCAGATGATGATACAGATAGTATAGAAGATGCTTCCGGAGAGGAAGAGTATAATAAATAATTTGACGGGCTTCCCATCTTGCGGGACAGGCGAAATTCGGCCTTCCATGAAAAATAAAACCTGTATAGTTATTGTAGGACCAACTGCTGTTGGCAAAACTTCATTTGCTATAGAATTAGCACAGCATTTTGGTACACAAATAATATCAGCCGATAGCCGTCAGTGTTATAAAGAATTAAATATCGGTGTTGCAAAGCCATCCAGCGAACAGTTACAATTAGTTACACACGGGTTTATAAATTCACATTCCATACTGGATGAAGTAAACGCCAAAGTATTTGAAGAATACTCTTTACAAAAAGTAAATGATATTTTTAAAAACAGTGATGTTGCTGTAATGGTTGGTGGCACCGGGCTATATATCAAAGCTTTTTGTGAAGGAATGGACGATGTCCCCGTAATTGAAACTGCGATTAGAGAATCTATTGTAACAAATTATAATAATGGGGGAATGGAATGGTTGAGAGATCAGGTGGAAAAAAATGATCCAATATTTTTTTCAAAAGGAGAAACAAAAAACCCTCAAAGAATGATGAGGGCATTGGAAGTAAAGTTTTCTACCGGAAGGTCAATTTTTGATTTTCAATCTAAAAAAATAAAGGAAAGAAATTTTAAAATAATTAAAATCGGATTAGAGTTACCGAAAGAGCAACTTCATAAAAACATAAACAACAGAATTGACGAGATGATGAAAAATGGTTTATTAGATGAGGTTAAAAGTTTATTGCATTTTAAAAATTTAAATGCACTGCAAACTGTTGGCTACAAAGAGTTATTTGATCATCTTGAAGGGAGGGCTTCTTTAGAAAATGCTATAGAACAAATAAAAATAAACACACGCCAATATGCCAAGCGGCAAATGACATGGTTTAAAAAAGATAAAGATGTTAAATGGGTTAGCCCCGGATCATTAATTTTTTCTGAAATAGAATTACTTTTTAATTGATTGAAGCACTAT
>DASYOS010000220.1:0-2421 GCA_036007525.1 Chitinophagaceae bacterium
AGGCACCATTATCATAAATACAATATCCAGCATTAATAAAACAGTAAATGCCCAGGGTGCAGAACTTACGATTACCATGGATTCAAAAATCTCTTCAGAAAGTATTGTTGATCTTACTACCGGGCTTATAAAAGAAAGAAAAACTACAGTTGAAGGAAAAGGTAATTTGGGCGCCGGCGGTCAGGAAATGCCTATGACAACCAAAGTCACTTCTGTAACCACTGTAAAAAACATGTAAAAAAAATTAGTAAAAGTAAAAGCCCTGCAAATTTTTGCGGGTTTTTTTATAGAGATGACTTGATTGCGGTATAGATTTTATTTGACGAGGCATCTTGTAAAAACAGAACCAGGCTAAATTCTTTTTTATCTATTCCTGAAACTATATCCATCATTGTGGTGTTTTTTTCAGCGCCAAAAGAATTGATGGACTTAAAACTTCTAACAACATTATAATTAGTTAACATAAGACCCTGGTTTTCACCTGATTTAATAGACGTCAAAATTTTATTTTGAACCAGTGCAACATTCATTACTGAATTAGTAATTTTTCCGCTAACAGAATAAATAACGGAAACTTTGTTGTTTTCTATTTTTATTTCGTCAATAATTATCTGAGAAGATAATTGCTGCTTTTGCAATTCATTAATAGTTCTATCTATTTTATTTTCATCACTTCCTACCATTTCCCGTTCACCGTTTATAATTAGCTGAGGTGTATAAACCCCACTTCCTTTAAATGCGGAAGCATAAAAATTCTGCCGTTGAGAAAACTGGGCATTACTGAATGGGTCTTTCCATCCTAAACGATTCCAATAATCTACATGAAATGATAAAGCTGCAACATCTTTCCTATTAGCATACGATCCCAGGAGCCTGTCGGCAGATGGGCAGCGGGAGCATCCCTGTGAAGTAAATAATTCAATCAACACTATTTTATTTGAAGCTAAAAGTGTATTCGATTTGTGATTACCCACTGATGTAGAGCCTGAACAAAATACCAAAATAATCACAGGCAAAATAATAACAGGTATCCAAATTATCCTTTTCATTTTTTTATATTTATAAAAATTACGTTAATCCCTTACAATCAGTTTTCTTTTTAAGTTAAAGCTCTCATATCATTTTTTTTATGCAGCAACCGGTATAGTAAAGCGATCAACACACATACACCTGCCACAACATACCATAACACACTGTATCCAAAATTTTCGGCAACTAATGAACCCGCAAAAGGGCCAATAGCTTGCGCAGAGGCCCAGGCAACGGTATACAGTGCGGCATACTGGCCACGATTGTATGGAAGTGTTCGTGATATCCAGTAAGAGTTCATAAACGGCATTGAAATTATTTCGCCAAATGTAAACAGCAGCATAATTATCATTGCCAATACGGCTTTTTCAATTGCCGGGATATTAAGCATTAAATAAGCAATGGCAATTAATACAACACCGGAGGAAATAAAATGAAGAAGCGGCCGCCTGCCTTCCAGTTTAAAAATCATTATCATTTCAAACAAAGCTATCAGCAACCCATTCATCGCCATTATCATCCCAATAAAAAATATTGAGAGATGAAACTGTTCTTTATAAAAAACCGGGATTGTTGTAAATAGTTGAAAAAAACACATTGCAAATAAAAAAAGCAGAAAAATAAATATTAAATAATTATTATCCTGATATGCTGTTTTACCAGATACCTTTCTCTTTTTCATTTTTACTTCAGTAGCCACATTGCGGGATGGTGCTAAAACAAAATATAACAAGGCAGCTCCTAATAAATTAGTAATTCCATCTACCCAAAATAATAATTCATAACTATAAGATGCGATGAGCCCTCCCAAGCCTCCACCAAATGCCCAGCCTAAATTTATTGCAAGCCGGTTTAAAGAATAGGATCTTGTGCGATTCTCTTCTTTACTGTAATGCGCTATTGCCACTGAGTTTGCCGGACGAAAGGCTTCATTTATCATTGCCAGTAAAAATGTAAAAACGCAAATGGCAGTATACGATTTCATTTGCCCTAATACAATAAACATAATACCACCGCCAATTAACGTGCATATCTGAACGTAGTACGACCCAACCCTATCTGTGATTTTTCCACCGATCAATGCGCCAATAATTGCCCCTAAGCCAAACAGCCCCATTACAAAGCCCGCTTTGCTAATGCTTACACCAATATGTTGTGTAAGGTACATCGTCATAAAAGGAACTACCATTGTACCGCTGCGGTTAATAAGCATTACAAGCGAGAGCCACCATGTACTGCGTGACAAGCCGCCATAAGCACTTTTATAAAGAGAGATAGTTTTAGTTAACATGAAATAAAAAGAAGGACAAAGATAAACTTTAAAGAACCTGCTTCATCATTGGCGCTAACAGGTCAGCCCATCTTTTATATTGTTTACCCGAGGGATGTAAG
>DASYOS010000221.1:0-14184 GCA_036007525.1 Chitinophagaceae bacterium
TTCCCGGGCAACTGAATATCAAGAATAATTAAATCATATTCTTCTTCAGATATTTTTTCTAAAGCATCTTGGCCTGTGCCAACTGCTGTAAGATTATATAAATTACTGTCGAAATGCAATGTAAGCAGTTCAGAAATTTCCGGATCATCTTCAACTAAAAGGATTTTTTTCATTTACGGTTTGATACGTCTAATATTAAGGACGTCAATTTTTAAATAAAAAACTCATTAAAGATATTTTAAAATACTAATGAATATAGATTTGTATATTAAATTTATTATTAAGCATACTTTAATTAAATAATGACACCAACCCTAATTTATTGTTACGACGCTTACTGCGGTTGGTGTTATGGTTTTAGCGAAGTAATGAAGAAGATAAATTCTGAATTCAAAACCAAATTAGAGATAGAAGTTTTATCAGGCGGAATGATATTACCCGAAGAACCTGTGCATATAGCTGCCACCGCAGATTACATCAGGAACGCATATAAAAATGTAGAGGAATTAACAGGTATTAAATTTGGGCAAGATTATCTATGGCACATCAATCATCCCAATCAAAGCGACTGGTTTCCTAACTCAGAAAAACCTTCTATTGCTCTTTGCGTTTTTAAAGAATACTACCCTGATCAACAAGTAAGCTTTGCTGCAGACCTGCAATATGCATTGCATTATGAGGGTAGAGACCTTACGGATGATGAAGCTTATCGACATCTGTTAGAGAAATACAATTTACCCACAGAAGAATTTTATGAAAAACTTCATAACGAAGAATATAAAGAAAAGGCACATTATGAATTTGCCTTATGCAAACAATTACAGGTAGCAGCTTATCCCGCCGTACTTATACAACAAAGTGAAAGTAAATTTCATTTATTGGCAAGAGGTTATACGGATTATGAGACATTAAAGGATAGAATAAATAATTGTCTGAAAGAAAATCTGATCAGTGAATAATAATAAAAAAGATATTGCTACAAGAGCGGATATCGATTGCTCATTACAACCTTTTATGAAAGATTATTAGAAGATGAAAATATCAGTTACATATTTACTGATGTAGCCAAGCTTGATATTAAAATGCGATTGCACAAAATAAAAAGCCCCGAACATAGTTCAGGGCTTTTATAATATTTTTAGATTTACTGTCCCGGAGGTCTTTGCTGAGAGCGCTGGCGCATTGCTGCCTCCATAGCCTTGAGTTTGGTATATTGATCTTCTTTTAAAATTATCTTAAGCTTAGCATCCCTTACTTCCGCAATCTTTTCTATATCTGCTTTTTCAGGCCTGGTGCCGGGTGCTAATCCTTCTCTTAATTTATCCTGAGCTTTATAAAATTCCAGGTAAACTAAATCTATATCAGTTTTTTGGGCTGGAATTAATTTCAGGCTGTCACTTAACTTATCAACCGTCATTTTTGAGCGTTCTTCAGCAGTGCGGCGCTGTCCTTGTTGCTGAGCATGAGCACTTATTACCCCCATAAACATTAGCATTACAAGTAATATAATCCTGTTTTTCATTTTATAATTTTTATAGTATAAAGATAAGACGCGTATTATTGATAATACCTGCGTTTAACAATTTATTTTGTTAAGCGGTAAGTAAGACGAGTCAATACCATCCAGGGTTAATTGAGCAACCTTATTTTCTTTCAAATTGTTTACGTGTTTCTATTTTTTGTATTTCTCTTTCTATAATCTGCGTGGCTATAATATCAGCAGTATCCTTTCCGATACCTTCCCGTAAAAGCTTTTTTAATTTGCTTTCATCTACGTCTACTTTGTATAGGATGGCAATTAATTTTTGAAAATTATTTTGAATAAGATCATTTATAAATTTTATAAGCTTTTCTTTAAGTACCCCCATGTGACTATCTACTGAAATATCAGTATCCATTTGTTTATTTATCAACTGTATCAATTCTTTTTCAACCATAAACTCTTTGAGAATTTTCCATTACACCAAGACCGAACAAAGCGAAGTCATATTTTACAGGATCAGTTTTATCTAATTTACGAAGGTTATTGGTTAGTTCCAGTGCAGCCTCCCAATCTGTTGCTTTGCGATTCAACAAATTAAAATGCCTGGCAACTCTTGCCACATGTACATCTATTGGGCAAATTAATTGGGCAGGCGAAATACTTTTCCATATTCCAAAATCAACACCACGTTTATCGCTGCGTACCATCCATCTCAAAAACATATTTAATCTTTTGCAGGTAGATTTTTTTTGAGGAGAAGCAATGTGCTTAACCGTTCTGGCTGGTGAATCTTCCAGAGAGAAAAAATAAGTGTAAAAATGGTTTAGGGCAGCCCCTACCAAACCTCCCCCAATAGGGGAGGCTTCCGAAGCTTCTATTTGTAACGTTTGCTTATTAAAAAAAGCAGACTCTAAAGAATCATTTTTTGAATAATGATGTTTCAGAAATTCAATAAAATATAAAAGATCTGTAGTATTAAATGTCCGGTGCTTGAATCCCATTAATCTTTTTAAATCCAATAAATCATGGTTCAGACAAAATTGATAAGGAGCATTATCCATTAGTTGCATTAACTCCCTGCTCTTATTTATTATAGTAGCACGGCTTCCCCAGGCAAAGATTGCAGCAAAAAAACCGGAAATTTCTATATCCTGTTTTTTGGAAAAGGAATGAGGAATACAAATGGGATCGGCATTAATAAAAGAACGCTGGTTATATTCAGCAACTTTTTTATCAAGAAAGTTTTTTAAAGAGGCTTTATCAGAAAGCTTCATACCTAAACTATTGCTGCCTTTCTTTCAGGATTTGTTTTTTGTTGTTGGGTTTCTTTACCAATTGCATTGTCAAGGTCTTCAATTAGATCATCTACATCTTCAATGCCTACGCTAAGCCTTATCAAAGAATCCAGGAGCCCGTTTTTTATTCTATTTTCTCTGGGGATGCTTGCATGTGTCATGCTTGCAGGATGCCCGATCAAACTTTCAACTCCGCCCAAACTTTCTGCGAGGGAAAATAACTTAGTTGATGATAAAACTTTAGTGGCTGCATCCATGCTATCATCTTTTAAAGTAAAGCTCATCATGCCGCCGAAACCCCGCATCTGAGTCTTAGCAATATCATGATTAGGATGATCCTGAAAGCCGCACCAGTAAACTTTATCCACTTTAGGATTGCTCCTTAACCAGTTTGCAATTTTTTCACCGTTTTCACAATGCCTTTGCATTCTGATGTGTAATGTTTTTAAACCACGTAAAACCAAAAAGCAATCCTGCGGACCCGGAACAGCACCACAGCTGTTTTGAATAAAGCGAATTTTTTCTTCCAATGCTGCATCATTCATAATTAAACAGCCATGCACAACATCGCTGTGTCCGCCTAAATACTTTGTTGCTGAGTGTAAAACAATATCGGCTCCCAGATCCAATGGAGTTTGCAAATATGGAGACGCAAAAGTATTATCCACACAAACCATAATATTATGCTGTTTTGCAATGTCAGCAACGGCTTTAATATCTGTTATATTCATCATCGGGTTTGTTGGTGTTTCCGTCCAGATGAGTTTTGTATTTGCGTTAATATGCTGTTTGATATTATTTGCATCCTGCATATCAACAAAATGAAACCTCAAGCCATATTTTTCAAAAATTTTAGTAAAGAGCCGGTAAGTTCCTCCATACATATCATTGGCAGCAATCACTTCATCACCCGGGTTTAAAAGTTTTATAACTGCATCAGTTGCAGCCATGCCACTGCTGAAGCACAATGCAAATTTTCCATTTTCAATTGCTGCCAAAGCATTTTGGAGTGCGCTTCTGGTGGGGTTCTGAGTTCTTGCATATTCATAGCCTTTATGGTCGCCGGGTGCGGTTTGCACATATGTTGACGTTTGATAGATCGGTGTCATTATAGCTCCCGTTGAAGGATCCGGCTCAAGACCCGCATGAATTAATTTGGTAGCAAGTTTCATAGTGTAATTAGTTTTTAAAAACTATTGGCAATACTGCTTTTACATCATCCCAATACATAAGCATATTTGCACCGGTTGCTGATTTTTCAAAAAGGATTGTAAGCGCTTCAGTAGTATTGTTTTTTTGTGTATTAATATCCATCCGTACAACATCTTTAGTTGAATCATACTTAAAACTTCCCCATGTATCTGTTTCTCTATTAACTATTAATGTCCACCTATCACTATACGGGATGCAGTATAAAGTATAACGCCCCTTTTTTATTTTTTTATTGTTGATCCAAACATCTTTAAAAAACTCAATTTCTGTTGCCTCATTTGCCCCAAGTCGCCATACTTCGCCCAGCTTTTGCAAATCACCAAAAACCTTACGGCCATTTACCTGTGGACGACTATAAATTACCCTCATCACTAACGATTCTGTTAGTTTATTTTGAATTTTAAGAACCGGGTAGCCCATAGGATAATAACTCATATCCATTGAAGATTTATCTACCGCGGGTAGCTTTTGTGCAGATACTTGCAGGCCAATTACCAATAATAATAATGTAATAATCCTTTTCATTTTAAGTTAATCAGTTACAAATATAGATGGATTCAGGCAAGTAAAAGGTTGCTTACATAATGGGAAGAGAATTTTTTAAGTGAAGGGAAAAAGTTCTCGTAGCAATCTTTCAGATCTTGATAATTTTCATTAAACACTGTAAATGCTGTTGCAGATTCTTTAATATATGCTGCCCTGTGTACTAATCCGCCAAAACTCATTTCCATGCCATAAGGATACTGATAATTAAATAACCAGTTATGTTGTTTCATATGCGGAAAGAAGTTTTGAAAAGGTTGAGGAAGAATAGAAATATTTTCTCCCAAAACCCTGTAAACCTGTTCGGTAAAACTTTGCAGGTATATTGAGTCTTTAAACTCTTTTTTATCAAGTGATAAAAAATGATCGTAAACTACATCCACAAAAGCCCCCGAGTATAAGCGATAGGCAGGGCGAAAAAATTCTTTAGCCCTTTTTGTTGCAGGATGTGCATCTGTAAATTCATCAATGGCTCTGTGCAGTGTTATACCATTTTGTATGCCGGGCGAATAATTGAATTTTGTTTTGCCCTTTACAAAATCACTTATCATATTTCCTACTAATATCTCGGGCTGATTAAATGAAAGATAAGCGTGGGCAACATAATTCATAAGAAAGAAGGAATAAAGTTATGAAGTAAAAGAGTGCCCATCGACAAGCTCAGGGTAAACTTGCCAATGAAGATGATTAGAGCTCCTGAAACTGGCTGCATAATTTTTTACTTCAATACTTCCTGTAATTTACTTTCCAGATCGGCTCCCCGCAATTCCTTTGCAATAATATTTCCTTGTGGATCTAACAAAACATTATAAGGAATGCCTTCTATATTATACAATGGCACTGCTGCGCTGTTCCAGAATTTAAGATCGCTTATATGAGTCCATGTAAGTCCATCTTCCTTAATAGCCTGCTGCCATTTAGCCTTTTCCTTATCAAGAGACACGCCGAGAATTGTAAAATTTTTATTCTTGAATTTATTATAAGCAGCAACCACATTCGGGTTTTCTTCCCGGCATGGGCCACACCAGCTTGCCCAAAAATCTACCAATACAAATTTGCCCTTAAAAGAACTTAAGGAAACGGGTTTTCCATTTACATCCGGCATTGTAAAATCAGGTGCCACTGTGCTTTCTATAGGTTTTGTGGTATTATTTTTTTGTGCCAGAGATTGCTTGTAAAGAGTTACAAAATCATTCAGCCCATGGTGATTAGGAAATCGTTTTGCCAAAGCGTTAACAGTATTTGCTATGGTATCGGGTTTAATCTGCTGTGTATATCCTAAAGCAAATAAGGCAAGGATGGGGCTGGCCGTTGTATCAATATACTTTAAAATAAAATTATTGTAATACGAATTAGTTTGCGCAAGACTATTTTCTGATGCTTTGATAACACTATCTTTTGCATGAGCTCCCATTAATGCAGTTACACCATTGCTTGCTGCACGCATTGAGCCTTGTAACGAATCCAGGTTGCTTAAAAACTTTTTTAGCGAAGCATTGGCAGGCGAGTTAAAAATTTGTGAACCGTATCCTTCATCTGCGGCATCGGCGGTAAATGATATTGCTTCTTTGTCATTTATAAAGATGTATCCTGGTCCGTTTTCCAACCGTATCCTGTACAAACCTTCTTCAGGCCCAATGCCGGTAATATTAACTTTACCTTTTTGCAGTAATGATGTATCTATTACTACAGGCGCATTTTGACTAAAATGGATTTCCTCTAAATATAGTTTTTGATCATCCGCATTTTTTATCTCGCCGGTTAGTGTGAATTTACCGGTTGTTTTTACATTATTGCAGGAAAAAAAAGCCATGCAAAAAATGATAATGAGTATTTTTTTCATTGAGCAATTATTGATTATTTTTTTGTAGATATATTCACAAAGTTACTGCATCACCATTGCTATGTGGAATAATATTTCAGTCTAAGATATAAAAAAAGCTGCCCTGCAGCAGCTTTTTGATAAACGCTGTATAAAAATTTATAGGTCTGCTTTATTAATTTTTTTAGGAATTTTTATTTCAAAATTCATGTCTGCACCATTTCTTTTAGCTTTTATATTATAAGAAGTTTTTTCTGTGGCATTGGCAATTTCTTTTCTTACTTCATTTACATCTTTTACTCCTTTGCCGTTTACATGTGTAATGATATCATCCTTCTTTATCCCGGCTTTATCGGCTGCCGACTCTTCTTCAACATTTGTAACTTTTGCTCCATTATTATTATCGGTGTCTTCAATTCTCACTCCTAATCTACCTCTTCCAAAGCCCCGAGCCATAGCAAAAGGCTGATGTGGTAATGTGGGTAATTTTGCAGGGTTAAGCATTTTAAAATTAAAATCTCCGGCATTCATATTACTATTATTAAAAGCGAAAGCCTGAGAAAAACTTCTTTCTCCCAAAATTGCTTTTGCATTTTCAGCTTTCCCATTTCTATTATAAGAAAGGTTAATCTCCTCTTTAGGTTTGTATGTATTCACTGCATTAATAAGATCATCAGCATCAACAATTTTTTTATTTCCTACATGTGTAATAACATCTCCTTCTTTTAAACCGGACTTTTCTGCCGCACTACCTTTTGCAACACTCATGATTTTTGCACCATCATCAACTTTTTCTGTAGTTACACCCAGAAAAGCTTTCTTTTCTTTATCATTATCAAATAAATTAAAATTTCCCGGAGTGGGAGCATACATGAAGTTTTTATCGCTTCTGAATTTTTGCCGGATCACTGAAATATCATCATCCTTATATTCAGAAGAGGGCTTACCATTTATGAAAACTTCACCGTCTTTAGTTTCAATAGTGAGTTTTCTTTCTTTATCACCATTTTTTATGATAATGATCTCTCTGGAGTTTTCTTTGTTCTTTTCCTTTTGTGCATATAAAGGATAAGAAAAAATAGGCCAGCAAAACGCTAATAAAATAATCTTTTTCATTTGTATAGTTTTTATGTACGAAATATTTAGTAGATCAAATATAGAAATATTTTCCTAAATACGAAAAGTTTCGCAAATAATATTTTTATTAGCGCTAGTTTGATGGTTTTGAAGCAGTATATGTTCTTACAGGGCAATCGTCAATAATTCCTTTACCAATGAATTGCATTCCTATTTTTTCAAGAACTTTTATTGATGCTATATTTTCTACATGTGCCCTGCCCGTTATAATGTCTATATTTAATTTGCTAATACCATGATCCAGCGTATGTTTTGCAGCCTCAGTAGCAAACCCCATCCCCCATGCTTTCTTAATAAGCCTGTAGCCAAGATCAATTTCATCTAACTCCGCTCGATATTTCAGGCCACACCAGCCAATAAACTCATTGTTATTTTTTGTATAAGTTGCCCACCTGCCGAGGTTATTTTTGTATTGTGGCAGGATAGTATCTAGAATTATCTTTTCTGCGTCTTTAAGTCCTGTAAGAATGGGCTCATGGACATATTTCACAATTTGCGGATCACTATTTAATTGTAGGATAAGTTTAGAATCATCTTTAGTGAATTGGCGGAGAATAAGTCGCGGAGTTTCAAAAACAATGTTCATTAAAGCAATGATTTTACTTTTTCAATTACTTCATTAAGACGTGTTGAATCCTGCCCTCCTGCAGTAGCAAGTGTTTTTTGTCCGCCACCTCCGCCTTTAATTAACGGGGCAATATGTTCCTTAATTATTTTAGGAGCTTCCCAATTTTTAGAAGCAGCAATTGTATCATCTAACATTACAGCAACATTAGGTTTGCCATGTATGTTAGCCGCAAGAACAATTATGTAATCCTTTAATTCATTTTTTAAGGAGAAGCATATTTGTTTTAAAGCCTCTGCATTTGAAACATTTACAATTTCCCCAATAAAATTTATGTTATTTATTTTTTCAACTTTTTGCAAAAGCATTTTTTTGATGGACGCTATATTTTGAGCTTCGTACATCTCTATATTCTTTTTTAATTCTCCATTTTCCGAAGTCAAATTTTCAATTGCCTTACCAATATCTTTCGGGTTTTTTAGACTTTCACGAATGCTGCGAATTAAAAGGAATTGTTCATTAATAAGATCCTCAGCAGCTTTACCGCTTACTGCTTCAATACGGCGAACGCCGGCACCAATTGCTGTTTCCTGTTTTATTTTAAATATACCAAGCTCTCCGGTGCTTCCCACATGTGTGCCGCCGCAAAGCTCTATTGAATAATGCGGATCGATAGTTACAACCCTTACCATATCTCCATACTTTTCACCAAACAAAGCCATAGCACCTGTTGCCATAGCTTCGGCCTTCTTCATCTCTTTTATTACAACAGGAATATTTTCCCGGATCTTTTCGTTTACCAGAGCTTCAACTTTTGACAAATCTTCATCAGTAACCTTAGCGAAATGAGAAAAGTCAAAACGCAAATATTCCTCATTAACCAAGCTTCCTTTTTGTGCAACATGGTTTCCTAAAACTTTTCGCAATGCTGCATGCATTAGATGCGTAGCGGTATGATGGGCCTGTGTAGGCGCCCTTTTGCCTGCATTTATTTTTGCAATTACTTTGGTTGATATTGTTGCAGGTAATTTCTCTGTAAAATGAATGATAAGATCATTGTCTTTTTTAGTGTCTATCACCTCAATTTCTTCTCCATCAAAAAACAGAGATCCTTTATCACCAACCTGACCGCCACTTTCAGCATAAAAAGGTGTTTTATCTAAAACAATTTGGTAGGCTTCTTTATCCTTGGATTTGGTTTTACGGTATTTTAAAACTTTGCTTTCTGTTTCCAAAGAATCGTAGCCAACAAATTTTGAGGAACCTTTTTCATCTACAATTATCCAGTCTTCCGTATCAATAGCACTTGCCGAACGACTTCTTTCCTTTTGCTTTTTCATCTCGATATTAAAGCTATCTATATCTACAGTAAATCCTAGGTCACTACCAATCAGAATTGTTAAGTCAATAGGAAATCCATAAGTATCATAAAGCTCAAATGCTTTCTCACCTTCCATTACTGAATTTTCTTTTATTAACTCTAAAACCTCAACCTCACTTACTCCTTCCTGGCTGAGAAGATTGATATACTTATCCGGAAAACTTTGCTTAGTGAACATTCTGCCTTCTGGAGCATTCGGAACAGAATCAGTGTGTTTAGCTCTTTTAAAAATTCGAGCATTTGCAAAACTTATAAATAAATCAATTTTTTTAAGACCTTCTGCTAATGTTTTCAAAAAAGCCTCTTCTTCTTCCTTGATAACCTTTCCAATAAAATCTCTCTGCTTATCCAATTCAGGAAATACATTTTCAAACTGCTTTGCCAGTAACGGAATGAGTTTGTGCAGTAATGGTTGTTTTACATTTAAATAAGAAAAATAATATCTAACCGCTCTTCTTAAAATTCGTCTTATAACATAACCTGCTCCTGTATTTGAGAGTAACTGCCCATCTGCAATGGGAAAAGCAATGGCACGTATATGATCTGCGATAACACGAAAAGCAACATCAGATTTACTATCGTTGTCGGTGTATTTTTTCTTTGATAATTTTTCAATTTCATTAATAGTACCTGTAAATACATCTGTATCATAATTGCTTTGCTTGTTCTGCAAAACCCTTACTAATCTTTCAAACCCCATTCCTGTATCAACATGTTTTGCGGGCAATGGTTCAAGGCTGCCATCTTTCTTCCTATTGTATTGAATAAATACATTGTTCCATATTTCAATTACCTGCGGATGATCATTATTCACTAAACTTTTCCCATCAACATTCTTTCTTTCTTCATCAGTTCTGCTATCTACATGAATTTCTGTACATGGCCCGCAAGGACCGGTATCTCCCATCTCCCAAAAATTATCCTTCTTATTGCCCATAATTATTCTATCCTCAATCTCCGCCCCTCTAAAACCAGAGTCGGACAAGCATTTTTTCCAAAAGCCAATGGCTTCATTATCTCTGGGTAAATTTTCTTTTTCATCTCCTTCAAAAACTGAAACATATAAACGGTCTTTGTCTATTTTATAAATTTCTGTCAGTAATTCCCAACTCCATGCAATAGCTTCCTCTTTAAAGTAGTCGCCAAAACTCCAGTTACCAAGCATCTCGAACATTGTATGGTGGTAAGTATCTACTCCAACTTCTTCCAGGTCATTATGTTTTCCGCTAACCCGTAAACATTTTTGTGTATCAGCAATTCTTGTATGTTCAGTTTTTTTATTTCCCAAAAAATAATCCTTAAACTGGTTCATTCCGGCATTGGTAAACATTAACGTAGGATCATCTTTTATTACAATTGGCGCAGATGGGACAATTGCATGCCCTTTCGATTTAAAAAAATCAAGAAAATGTTGCCGTATTTCAGAACTCGTCATCATGCCGAAGCTGTATTTATGGTTGATTTTTGCTTATTAAGCCGTTATATTTGCTATGCCTGTCCCGTCTATACGGGATTACCGCAAAGATAAGCACTGGCAACAAGTTACAACTGCAAGTTTTATTTAAATAATCTGATACAAAAGATTACTGCAGCATGAAAAAAATAAAATATTATTATAATACTCATACCCTTCGTTATGAAAAGCTGGTTACCCCACTAAGGGTAATGCTTCTTCGCTTTTTTGGTTTTATTGCAGCAGCTCTTGTAACCGCCTTGATCCTGGTTTCAATTGCATTCAGATTTATTCCCTCACCTGAAGCAAAATTGGCAAGAGCGCAATATTACACGATGAAAGAAAATTATGATG
The DNA here is from genome assembly GCA_036007525.1 of Chitinophagaceae bacterium. Lineage (GTDB taxonomy): Bacteria > Bacteroidota > Bacteroidia > Chitinophagales > Chitinophagaceae > Ginsengibacter. The sequence continues at coordinate 11,246 of DASYOS010000221.1, forward strand.
TATTGAATAATAAAGTACAGGCATTACAGCAGGAAATGGCTTCTTTGGAAAACAGGGACAACCAGGTTTATCGTTCAATTTTTGAGGCAAATCCATTACCTGATAGCGCAAGGGCAAAATTGATAGAGCAAAAAAAAGAGGTGGAGAAAGTAGCGGCAATGAATGATGATAAACTTGGTAATGAACTTGCGAAAACATTAAATAATCTTAGTGCCAGAATAAATTATCAGTTTGATAGCTACAACGATATTGAAAAGTTGATAAAAAACCAGGGAGAAAAGTTATCAAGTATTCCTGCCATACAGCCCGTAAGTAATCGGGATCTTAACAGGATAGCTTCTGGCTTTGGCATGAGGATCGACCCTGTATATGGAACTCCTAAAATGCACAAAGGGCTGGATTTTACGGCTCCTCAGGGTACACCAATTTATGCTACCGGAAATGGGGTTGTGAAACTAGCAGCATTTTCAGAAAGTGGTTATGGCAATCATATTATTATTAATCACGGCTACGGGTACGAAACTTTGTATGGCCATATGGTAAGATTAAAAGTAAGAGGGGGTCAAAAAATAAAACGCGGAGAATTGATTGGGTGGGTAGGGAGCACAGGTAAAAGCACTGGTCCGCATTGTCATTATGAAGTTCATATAAATGGAGTGGAAATTAACCCGGTTTATTTTTTTTATAACGATCTTACTCCTGAAGAGTTTGACAGATTATTAAAAATTGCTGCAAAGGGCAGCGCTAAAAGTTTAGACTAATGGAATTACCTCAAATAACCTTTGATTTTAATGACCCGGATTCTGAAAAAAAGGAAGGTAATAAAAAATCAGGATTAGGGAAAGCCGAACCTGGGAAAGATCTTAATTCTTCTATCAAAGTAAAACCTACACGGGGAAGAAAAAACCTAAAAGATATTGTAGACATTGATTTAATAGAGATTCCTGAAGATGAGATACTTTTTAAAAAACTGTATTATTCCATTGGAGATGTGTCAAAAATGTTTAATGAAAATGCATCATTGATTAGATATTGGGAAAATGAATTTGATATATTAAAGCCAAAGAAAAATGCAAAGGGCGACAGGTTTTTCAGGCCCGAAGATGTAAAAAATTTGAAACTTATCCATCATTTATTAAGGCAAAGAAAATACACTATTGAAGGTGCAAAAGAGTTTTTAAAAAGCAATAAGACAGCTGCTGAAAAATTTGAAATGATTCGCTCATTACAAAAGTTAAAATCTTTTTTAAATGAATTAAAAGCAAGCTTATAAAATATCTTTGTATCCATGAGAACAAAATTTTTATTTGCAGGCATTCTGGTAATGCTAAGCATTGCATCTTTTTCGCAAACTCAATATGAGGTTATAGCAGATCCCAAACATCCAGGATCCAAAATACTTAAAGGTGTTATCAATAAAGATTTGATACAAAAGGATACAACATTTAAATGGTATGCAAATAGCCAAAAAGCTTATACCCAACCTGATACTGCAATTGTGAGGATACTAAGAAAGGATAGCGGTGTTCAGTATATAATTTTTGGCGGCACCTGGTGTGAAGACACTCAGTTTATTTTGCCTAAATTTTTTACGCTACAGGAAAAAGCGGGCATTGCAGATAACCGGATAACATTTTTTGGAGTTGACAGGCAAAAGCAATCTTTTGGTAATATTACTTCTGCAATGAACATCACTAATGTTCCAACCATTATTGTAATGAAGAACGGAAAGGAAGCAGGACGTGTGGTGGAATATGGGAAAACAGGGAAATGGGATAAGGAGTTATCAGAAATAGTAGGTAAATAAAATTCTTAACCCGGATAAAATTTCAACTCCATTTTCTCCCCATCAAAAACAGCATAACTATTATACTTTATCCAATCGCCTAAATTAATATAACGGCTGATGCCTGTCCCGTCTATTTCGGGATCGTTGAGTCTAAAATCGATTGGCAAATGACGATGACCAAAAATAAAATAATCATAATGCTTCGTTTGCAGCATCTGCCTGCTGAAAATAATGAGCCATTCTTTGTCTTCTCCTAAAAAAACTTCATCTGTTTTTCCTGTGGCATTTCTGCTTTTATTGCTGAAGTAATCTGCTATTCCAATTCCAAAGCCTGGATGCAAAATTCCAAACAGCCATTGCGAAAAATTATTTCTGAAAACTTTTTTTATAAACTTATACCGATGGTCTTTTGGGCCTAACCCATCCCCATGACCAATGAAAAATTTTTTTCCGTTCAAATCGAATTCTTCAGGATGATAATGTACTTTAATGTTCAGTTCCTTTTCAAAGTAACCTTTCATCCACATGTCATGATTGCCTACAAAAAAATGTATTTCAATTCCTGAATCAGTGAGCTCAGCAAGCTTACCTAAAATTCTTACAAATCCTTTTGGAACCACCCGTTTATATTCATACCAAAAATCAAAAAGATCACCCAGAATAAAGATTTGTGTTGCCTCATTTTTTATCTCATCAAGGAATTTTACAATGCGTTTCTCCCTGATTAAGCTGGTTTCAGGATCAGGAGCACCGAGATGAAAATCGGAAAGAAAGTAAATTTTTTTGCCTTCACTGATTTGCATAATTATCAAATGGATTGATGCCAGTTAAAAAATTTCTGCAGCAATTTCTTCTTTTGTTTTTTTAAAGTGATTAGCAACAGCAGAAATTATTGACGATAAAGTTCCTAATCTTATAGGATCATGATTTGGAATAGTTATGTGGTGTTCGCCTCGCTGTGTAGTTGTAACCCTGATATGACTTCCTTTTTGCCGGGTAATTTGATAACCAAATTTCTTCAAGAGTTTGATCAATTCTTTAGAGGAAATATCTCTTGGCAATCTCATACAGCAATAACTTCTTCTTTAATCTGGTGGAGACGAATCAGTTTTGGTTTATTTCCTTCATCAAAATGACATTCAACGGCTTC
>DASYOS010000222.1:0-1737 GCA_036007525.1 Chitinophagaceae bacterium
GCAAAATAAACTGTGAAAGAAATGTTATACCTGCATTTGCTATACGCAATACGATAGCGCAACAAAATATATCAGTGCAATTACTATGGTTACAAAAATACTAAACCTATATAAAAACGATTATTTTTGCTCTCTTTAAAAATTATTGTAACCAAAATACTAATATGGCTCAATTTGGTAAGGCATCTGCAAAACGGGGTAAACCTTCTTACATATATGCAATAATTGGAGTTGCGCTTGTACTATTTTTATTCGGTATTGTAGGATGGATATTTCTAAACATCCGTAAGACAGGTGAATATTTTAAAGAAAGCATACAGGTGCATGCCTGGATTGAAAGAACGGCAAACAAAAAACAAGTTGATACAGTAAAAAATTATATTTCCTCGCTACCTTATGCAAAGGATGTAGAATATGTAACAAGGGAAAAGGCAGTAGAAAAATGGGATACAGAAAATGATACTACCTGGAGAAAATTTTTAGATAATAATCCCTTGCCGGAAAGTATAGATTTTTTTGTGAAAGCTGATTATATGCAAAAAGACAGCCTCGCCATACTTGGGAATTATCTTACGACTAATTATCACGACGTTATTTCAGAATTTCAATATCCTACAGATACAGTTACTTATGTCAGCAAATTTGTGAAAACAGCTGCTATCTGGGTTCTTGTTATTGCGATCATACTTTCAATACTCGTTATTATTTCCATTGATAATACAATTAGACTGGCAATGTACAGCAATAGGTTTTTGATAAAAACAATGCAAATGGTTGGTGCTACCAGAAGCTTTATTGCCAGGCCTTTAAACATGCGGGCCATTATAAATGGATTAATAGCTGCGGGTATTGCAATTGGGTTAATGGTTGGATTTATTGCCGTTGCCGAAAAATTTGTTCCTTATTTTAAAGTACTGCATGATAACAGCAGCCTTTTATTTCTATTTGCCTGCATGATAGTTTTAGGGTTGCTAATATCTCTATTCAGCACTCATCGTTCTGTTTTAAAATATTTAAAAATGAAGCTGGACGATCTTTATTAAACAACAACTATTTTTATACAATTCAATTATTAAGATGGCTCAAATTAAAAAAGTAACTACCACTAATACCAAGGAAATTGTATCGAATACATTATTTGGCAAAGAGAATTACAAATGGATGATCATTGGAGTTGTGGTAATGGCAATCGGGTTTTTCCTTATGGCAGGAGGTAAAAGCAGCGACCCAAATGTTTTTCAGGACAAAGATGTTTATAGTACAACCCGTATTACGATTGCGCCAATATTAATTATTGCTGGTCTTATTATTGAAATATTTGCAATAATGAAAAAGCCTAAATAAATTTTAAAATAAAAATCTATTCGGCGATGATTTATTCATCGCCTTTTTTTATGTTGCACATTTAACACTTATACATGACAATAATTGAATCTATAATCATTGCAATCGTAGAAGGGGTAACTGAGTTTATTCCTATTTCTTCCACCGGGCACATGATCATTACTGAAAAATTATTGCAGATGCCGGAAGATGCCTTTACGAAAGTTTTTACTGTTGCAATTCAGTTGGGAGCAATCTTAGCCATTGTGGTACTATATTATAAAAAGTTTTTTAATTTTTCTCAATGGAAATTTTATGCAAAGCTTGCTGTTGCTGTTTTACCGGCGTTAATAATTGGATTTTTATTTTCAAAAAAAATTGATCAGTTGCTGGATAGCTCTTTAACCGTTGCAA
>DASYOS010000223.1:0-2033 GCA_036007525.1 Chitinophagaceae bacterium
GGATATAAGATATGATTATCCTTTTTTAAGTAAATATATTATTGTTCCTATAAAAAAAATAGTTAAGCAGCATGATTCTCCAATGGATTACAGGTTATCAGAGTTAACATATAATGAGGGGTACAGAGGAAGATGGTATAAAGAATGGAATGAAAATTTAAGCAAAAGTAAAATTGAAAAATTATCCTGGTCATCCTACAATAACAGTAAGTCGTTCTGGTTATGTAAAAAAGATTTGACAAAGGCAATACATAATGTAGGATTTGATAGTGTGTTTGAGCAGTTTAATTATACTGGCGATGTATTGCCTGATAATTATACTCACTATCATAACCGAACAATGTTTGTAGCAATAAAAAATTAACTACTATTGGTAATACGAACGATGCTAAATACTCCCTGCTACCTTAACACACCCCAAAAAAATTACTTTTAAAAAACGGACAAAGTGGACAAAAATAGTTGGTAAAAGCTTTTGAAATCTAGCAGGGAAAAGGGTTTCAATGAACTAAATTGAAACCCTTTTCAATTTCAGATATTATGACAAAAAAAATCTTGTTGGGGTTGTGGCAGCAATACCGTTATTAGCTGGGGCAAACAAAACAATAAGCAGCGATATAAATGTAAAAGTTGCGGGCTTCTTTTTCAATGGGATAATAAGGCAGTAAGTGTAAGCAACCGGTTTGTTTGGTTTAAGAAATGGATAATAGACAGAAGGGTTTATCGTACACTGACAGAAGAGATGCAGATGAGTAACAGAAGCATCAGCCGTTTATTCAAAAAATTTTTAGCCCAGGCACCACAAATATCAGTTAAAAGCAAGGGATTGGTCCATTTGCTTATTGATGGTACTTTCCTTCCTAATGGCTTGTGTTTAATTTTATACTATGATCATGATATACGATATGTTCAATTGTACAGAACCGCCAGCCAGGAAAAATTCAGAGAAATTTACCAGGATTTAAAAGCGCTTAAGTCCTTGGGTGTACAGGTATATAGTGTAACCTGCGATGGTCGTAAAGCCATTTTAAAAGCCATAACAAAAGTCTACCCGCAAGCAGTTATTCAAAGATGTGTGGTTCATGTGAAACGCCAGTGCAGGGCTTATTTGAGTGCCCGGCCCAAATTACTGGCAAGTAAAGAACTGCTTTTTATATCTAATCAAATTACGGGTATAAAAACACAGGAGCAATGCTCTTTATGGTTATTACAATTACACAACTGGCATCAAATTCATAAGGAGACTTTATTGGAAGAATCCATTAACTCTTTAAAAAATAATTACTGGTATACACACAAAGGATTGCACCAGGCCTACACGCTTATCATCAATGCCCTGCCACATCTTTTTAGCTATCTTAATGACCCTGAAATACCAGCCACTACCAACAGATTAGAAAGTTTTTTTAAGCACCTGAAAGAGAAATTATTATTGCATAGCGGACTACGTTTAGAAGCAAAGAGGAACTTTATTAAATGGTACCTGCACTTTAAAAACACACCTCCCTGCTAAGTTTTTTTAAGTTATTGGGGCTATCCGATAAAATAAAAGGAGTCGAATAAATCAACTCCTTTTTATCGTTTAGCATCAACTTTATTACTGGCAGGTTGCTCTTCAGCAGAGCCTGCTTCCTCTTCAAGTTGATACCCAAAGTTCACATCATAAATCAATAAAATCACCAACTATTTTTGTCCACATTGCCAAAAAACGAAGAGGCGAACAGCCTGGCAAAACACTGACAAGGAATACGAATTGCGAAAAGTATTTACAGATCCTCATCCTAAAAATCATAATCTCTTTTAAACATATTAAGTCTTATGCCAAGCGATACCAAAGTTGTATTCATTTCACCGGCATCCTTAGTTTTATAATTTCTCAACAATAACGAGCTCTCAATAAAAAGGTTTTCTCTTAACTCGTATGACACCTGGAACATTGCATTTAAACAGGTTGCTTTATTTCCACTACCAACATCAAATCCATAATCTGCAGGCCTTGTATTGTAGCTCAGCAAAGGATTGCTGCCTAAGTT
>DASYOS010000224.1:0-2088 GCA_036007525.1 Chitinophagaceae bacterium
GATTGCTGGCTGTAATTAATTGATGGTCTACCATAATTTATATTTTAGCGTTAAAATTAACATAGTTTTCCTATCAGCACTTGCATGGCAGTGTTTTTGTTTATGGGTACTTCGTATTTTGCAGTCCACAGAATTTTTAACACCATAATTTTTTATTATGCTACAAACAGCAGAAGATATTCGTTTACTTAATGAGAGAATTACCCATTCCGCCACCTTCATTGATAAGATACATGATGAAATTGGGAAAGTTATTGTTGGGCAAACCCACATGGTGGAAAGACTCCTAATCGGCCTTTTAAGCAATGGACATATTCTTTTGGAAGGAGTACCGGGCTTGGCAAAAACACTTTCAATAAAATCGCTGGCTCAAACTATTAATGCAAAATTCAGCAGAATTCAGTTTACGCCTGATCTTTTACCGGCGGATGTTACAGGAACAATGATCTACAACCAGCAAAAAAATGAATTTGTAGTTCGAAAAGGCCCAATATTCGCCAATTTTATTTTAGCAGATGAGATAAACCGTGCCCCCGCAAAAGTGCAAAGTGCATTACTTGAAGCGATGCAGGAAAGGCAGGTTACCATCGGAAATAATTCTTACAGTCTTGAAGAACCATTTTTAGTTTTAGCAACACAAAACCCTATTGAACAGGAAGGAACATATCCTTTACCGGAAGCACAGGTTGACAGGTTTATGTTGAAAGTGATTATTGACTACCCTACAAAGGCGGAAGAACAACATATTATCCGGCAAAATGTACAGGTTATGCAGCAACAGACTATAAATGCAGTTGTTGCCACACAGGAAATTTTAACTGCAAGAGAATTAGTAAGGCAGGTTTATATGGATGAAAAAGTTGAGCAATATATTTTGGATATTGTTTTTGCCACACGCTATCCTGATAAATATAATCTTCCTAAACTTAAGCCACTTATAAGTTTTGGCGGATCGCCAAGGGCGAGTATAAATCTTGCGTTAGCAGCAAAAGCATATGCGTATTTAAATAAGAGGGGGTATGTAATTCCGGAGGATGTTAGAAATATATGCAGAGATGTTTTGCGCCATCGTATAGGATTAACCTATGAAGCAGAAGCAGAAAATGTAACTGTTGAAATGATCATTGCAGAAATTCTTAAAGTGGTGAATGTACCCTAATGCTGTCCATCGCAGAAATACAAAAGAAAGTAAAAGAGCTGGAGTTAATAAGCCGGAAGCTTACTACACACATGTTTACAGGTGAGTATCATTCTGCTTTTAAAGGAAAAGGGATGAGTTTTAGAGAAGTAAGAGAATATGCTCATGGAGATGATGTTAGATTTATTGACTGGAATGTAAGCGCAAGGTATTCTCATCCTTTTACAAAAGTGTTTGAAGAAGAAAGAGAGCTTACAGTTATTTTATTAGTTGATGTGAGTGCAAGTTCTTTGTTTGGAACGGTGCATCAGAGAAAGAAAGATATGCTCACAGAAGTTGGTGCTGTACTCACATTTAGTGCCATTAATAATAATGATAAAGTTGGAGTATTATTTTTTAGTGATAAAGTGGAACAATATATCCCTCCTAAAAAAGGAAAGCAGCATGCTTTATATATTGTAAGGGAACTGCTGACAGCAAAGCCAAAACACAAAGGAACAAACCTAAATGAGGCGTTCAAATACTTTAACCGGTCTTCAAAGCAAAAAAGCATTGCATTTATAATGAGCGATTTTTTGGATGATGATTATGATGATAATTTACGGGTTATCGGCAGCAGGCACGATGTTATTGGGTTAAAAGTGTATGATAAAATGGATATGCAATTACCGGATATTGGGATGATACAGGTACAGGATCTGGAAACTGGTAAAACAAAATGGCTTGATACAAGTGATAAGATGGTGCAATATAATTATCAGCAACATTTTTTAGAGCAAAGTACTCTTTGTAAAAATATTTTTAAAAAAGCAGGAGCGGACCTATTGCATATCCGCACTGATGAGGATTATGTAAAAATTCTACAGAAATTCTTTATTAAAAGAAGGTAATGCAATTGATAACTTATCCCACCACAGGGATTGAAAACGGAGAATGAAAAGATTTTTATT
>DASYOS010000225.1:0-1555 GCA_036007525.1 Chitinophagaceae bacterium
TGCAATATTTCCATCCTTATCGCAGGCCACAGCACCAACAGTTCCAAATTTTCTTTCCTTTACAGCCCCAATAAGTTTATCACTTTTATGATCGAGGGTGTACAAATCACTGTCTCTGATCTCTCTCCATTGATCATACCTAAGCTGCGAAAAAAAATATTCATCGGGTTCTAATTTTATGCCTTGCTTAATAGCAAAATCATTGGCTCCTTTGCCACTCAAAAATACGTGGCCGCTATGCATCATTACCTGTTCTGCCAGCTCAACTGGGTTACGAACATTACGAACACCTGCAATTGCACCAGCCTCTAACGTTTTGCCTTCCATTATAGCAGCATCCATTTCATTTATGCCCTTTTTTGTAAAAACGGCTCCTTTGCCGGCATTAAATAAAGGATTGTCTTCAAGATGCACCACTGCAACCTTTATCGCCGTAACTGCTGTGCCACCATTTTCAAGAACAGAAAACCCGGCATCTAATGCCTGCTGCAAACCTTGTCTGTATTGTTCTTCGAGCTCAGGTGTCATATCTTCTTTTAAAATTGTACCTGCACCGCCATGAATGGCTATTGAAAATTTTTTCATAGTATAAAGATAAAAGAAGTTAGCAGTGTTTAGTGATCACGTTAAGAGAAGTTTGCACTCCTCCACCAAATTTTGTTTATCAATGGCTGCAGTTCCCACCACTTCGCATACCAATCCCCCCGCAATGTTTGCAATTTCTGCGGTAAGCTGTATATTTTTTGTAGCAGCATACACTAAAGACGCTATGGCAATAACGGTATCTCCTGCACCGCTCACATCTGCAACATTTCTTAAATGAGAAGGAATAATTTTTGAAACTTTTTCATTTTGATAAAACATCCCTTTTTCTGACAGTGTAATAAGTGAAATACTATGATCCAGCTTTTCTTTTAATTGCAAATGTATTGCTGAAAGCGCTTTTTCATTTATCTCATCATTTAAAATATGGAGGCTGTCTTTTACTTCTTTTAAATTAGGTTTAAAAAGTGTAATATTTTTATAAGCAAAAAAGTTTTTTCTTTTTGGGTCTGCTGCACATATAATTTTATTTGCATTGCATAGATCAATAACTTTTGTAATTATTTTTTTGGTTAATACTCCTTTATTATAATCCTGTAAAATAATAATGTCAGGTTTTTCAGTGGAAATATATTTTTCAACTTTCTTTACCAGGCCATCTTCTTCTTTGTTGTTAAGATCATGTGCATGTTCGGCATCAAGCCTCATCATTTGCTGGTTACGCCCAATTATCCTTATCTTATTTGTAGTAATTCTGTCGCCGGAAAATAAAAGATGTTCACAATTAATATTATTAGCTTCTAACAGAGATCTTAATTTTTCTCCTTCTTCATCCTTTCCTAATACGCTTATCAGTGCTGCGTTTGATCCCAATGCTTGTAAATTAAGTGCCACATTTCCTGCACCGCCAATACGATGTTCTTTTTTGGTAACGGCAACCACCGGAACAGGGCCTTCAGGAGAAATGCGATCCACAGTTCCCCACCAATATGTATCAAGCATTACATCGCCG
>DASYOS010000226.1:0-26196 GCA_036007525.1 Chitinophagaceae bacterium
GGTTAAAACACATGGTGGTTTTTGGAGGTGTTTCGCAATATCATCAAACCAACGCATTAAGAAGAGGGGTTGATATTTTAATAGCCACTCCCGGAAGATTATTGGATCTTATAGAGCAAAGGTTTATTAGCCTGCAGCACATACAAATGTTTGTTTTGGATGAAGCAGACCGTATGCTGGATATGGGATTTTTTCATGATGTAAAAAGAATTATTGCCAAACTCCCTGCAAAAAGGCAGACATTGTTTTTTTCTGCAACAATGCCGGCAGAAATTTCAAGCCTTTCAAAAAGTATATTAACCAATCCTGTAAGGATAGAAGTTACACCAGTTTCATCTACAGCAGAAAAAGTAGAACAGGCAGTTTATTTTGTTGAAAAAAATGATAAGCGTTCATTGCTTATTCATTTATTAAAAGACCCCACTATAAAAAGCGCTTTGGTTTTTGCAAGAACAAAATACGGGGCAGATAAAATTGCTAAAGAATTATACAGGGCAAATATTAAAGCAGATGCAATTCATGGCAACAAGACACAGTCTGCAAGGCAAAAAGCTTTAACTGATTTTAAAAATGGGAAGATAAGAGTATTAGTTGCCACAGATATTGCTGCAAGAGGAATTGATGTGGATGATCTGAGCCATGTAATAAATTTTGAATTACCCAATGTTGCTGAAACATATGTACATAGAATTGGCCGTACAGGTAGAGCAGGTTTGAGCGGCATTGCATTATCTTTTTGTGATGTTGAGGAAAGAGAATTTTTGAGAGACATAAATAAATTAATCACACAAAATATTCCGGTTATTGAAGATCATCCATTCCCCAGCCCTACAAGATTTGTGCAGGCGCCTGTAGTTCAAAAAAATCCTATGAACCGCAGACCAGCCAGCCATGCAAACTTTAGGAGAACAAGAGGATGGAGCCAGAGCAGGTAATTGAGGTAAATAAAATATCTAAAATTATAAGTAAAGCTGATCGTATGGTCAGTTTTTTTTATTTATCTTAGTAATAAATAACTGTACATGGGTAAAAAAGATAGTCGTATTGATTTATACATAACTAAAGCAAAACCTTTTGCTCAACCAATTCTAAATCACCTTCGTGATCTTGTTCACAAAGGTTGCCCTGATATAGAAGAAACAGTTAAATGGGGCATGCCAAGCTTTGATTATAAAGGCCCTTTTTGCAGTATGGCTGCATTTAAGGAACATGCAGCGTTTGGATTTTGGAAAGCTTCTTTAATGAAAGATGCAGAAAAATTAAAGGATAATCAGCAAAGTGCTATGGGGCATGCAGGCAAAATTAAAAGTTTAAAAGATCTTCCGTCTGATAAAACTTTGATCAGTTGGATAAAAGAAGCTGCCAAATTAAATGATGATGGAATAAAACTTCCGCCACGAAAAAAATCAGAAAATAAAGATCTGATAATCCCTGATTATTTTACAAAAGCCTTGAGCAAAAATAAAAAAGCTTTACAGGCTTTTGAAAAATTTCCCCCTTCTCATAAAAAAGAATATGTGCAGTGGATAACAGAAGCTAAAACTGAAGACACAAGAAACCGGCGTATGGAAACCGCTTTGGAATGGATAGCGGAAGGAAAGGGGCGTAATTGGAAGTATGAAAGGAAGTAACAGTACATGGAGTTATCTAATAAATATATTAGCTTTATAAAATGAGAAAATTATTTATAATCCTGTTTTCTTTATGCTTGTTCGGCACGGTATACCCATCCCCCCCTTATGATTTAGTAAAAGAAATTGCAGCTGAAATAGCCAAACATAACATTTATGAGTCGGAACTTGTTGGTTTCGCAGGAACTCCATCAACTCAAACTATGAGATTAAATCAATTGATAATGATAGCTAATGATAATCAATTGTTCTTGCTCACCAAACATACTAATGCAGTAGTAAGATTATATGCATTACGTGCAATTGTCAACAGAAAATTAATTGTATCTGAAGAATTGAAAGATCAGTTTAATAAAGATAAATCAGTTGTTGTAACCCTAACAGGATGTATGGGCAGTAAATCATCAGTAGATGGTATAAGTAAAATTATTCTCATTCAAAATTCACAGTAATAGAAAAGGCACCCTAAAGGATGCCTTGACTCTTAATATATTCTGTTATTATTTTGCTTTTGCAAGTGCAGCCTGCCCAATCATATTACTCATGATCTTAACGGATTCATTAATATAAATATCGCTGCTAACTCTTTTTAATAGTTGCTTATTCCTTTCTACCTTGTCTTTATCACCTTGAATACTGGCACCATCCGCTACTATGTTAGTAACATTAAGATTTACCTTTAGCTTACTTAATGTATCTAATTGCTTCGCCACTGTTCTCATTTGATTTAATTCTTCTCTGTATTTCAGAAAGTTTAATGAGTAAGTTCTGTCCGCATTTTTTTCCAGGATCTGAGTTACATTTTTTATTAACTTAAAAGTGGGATCATTATTTAGTTGCTGGTTGGTTTTATTAATTAAAGATCCGGCATCATACCCAGGCTTCCATTGGTTGTAGTTGGCTTTCGAAATCACGTCCCAGATTAATGCATCGGGATTATCTTTTTCACGAATTTTTATATATTCCAGTCTGTCAGGAATAATTATATCAGGAGTAACACCTTTTAACTGTGTTGCACCACCATTTACTCTGTAAAATTTTCTGAAAGTTAGTTTCACATCTCCTAAACCATCGGTAGCGGCCTTTTTAAAGAAGATATTTTCTGCTTCAGGATCCAGTGAAACACTTCTCTGCACTGTTCCTTTACCGTAAGTAGAGGAACTGCCAATAACAATTCCACGATTATAATCCTGTATGGCTGCTGCAAAAATTTCGGATGCAGAAGCGCTTAATTCATCCACCATAACAGTTAGTGGGCCTGTATATAAAACGCCTTTGTCTCTGTCATTTAAAACCATTGGTTTTTCATCCCTGCCTTTTACCTGAACAATAGGGCCATCTTCAATAAACAAACCTGCCATGTCAACAACATCATATAAAGAGCCACCTCCATTTCCCCGAAGGTCCATGACTATTCCCTCTACGTTTTCTGCCTTTAGCTTTTCAATTTCTTTTGCAACATCTACAGCACACCTTCTTCCCTGTGGGTCATCAAAATTTGCATAAAATTCAGGTAGATAAATATATCCGATCTTATGTGCCCCGTTTATAATAACACTTTTTGCATAAGTATCATCAATATCTATTTTATCTCTTAATAAACTAACCACTTTAATAGAACCATCAGTTTTTCTTAAAGTAAGTCTAACTTCAGAGCCCTTTGCAGCGCCTCTGATTAATTTTACAGCGTCTGTAACTGAATAACCAGTAACATCTACCGGCTCTGAATTTCCTTGTGCAATTTTTATTAATTCATCCTCTACCTGTATCTGTCCGGATTTAAAGGCGGGCATACCATTAACTAATCCGGCAATTTTTATTTTGCCGTCATCTTCTTTTAACTGTGCGCCAATACCATAAAAAGTTCCGCTTAGTAGCTCGTTAAATGAACGCTTGTCAACCGGAGCCATGTACGAAGTATGCGGATCCATCGTGTTTGTTATTGCATTAACAAAATCACTGAACATTGCATCCTGTGTATTATGAGTTATTAAATTAGAAAAGTAGCGATCCATTTGTTTCTTTACCTGTGTTCTTGCTTCTCTTTCCAAAGTGCTGTCCGCTTTTGTAACGTAGCCGGGCGTACCAATATTTTTTTTCCTTTCATCAATAAGGTCAGAGTATCTGCTGAGTACAAGATATTTAAGGCGTTTTCTTCCATAATCATTTCTTTCCGCATCACTTTTAGAATATGTTCGCTTTGCACCATCCATTACAATATCTTCTTCTGCAGTAAAAGTGAAAGGTTTAGAAAGAGTTGCTTTAGTGGAATTAATTATTTCATTTAACCGGCTAACATAAATATTGCTGATGGAATAGTACGACTCAAGATTAGACCCATGGATCTCATCATCAATAGTTGTTTCATATTTTTTAAAGGCATCCAGATCCTTTTGCAGAAAAATGTATTTATCGGGATCAAGGTCTTCAATGTATTTTTTAAATACAAGTTTTGAGAAATTATCATCAATTTTCTTAGGGCTGTAATGTCCCTGCTCTAAAACAATACCAACGTTACGAAGTATTTTTTCATTTTTGGATCTTGGGTTATCATTGTCGCCGTCGCTTCTTCCCATGCTGTTAAATGCGAAAAACACTCCGGCACCAATTAATAGAAATAATATAGGGATAAATTTTTTGCTCATAATAAATTTAATTATGCTATACATACGTAAAAATAAAACAAATTGATTTTGAGTTGAAGGTAGCTGGTTTTAATTAACAAAGGTTTTATAAATATGAGGTAATACATTATTTTAGGGTTCACGGGAAAGGATTTTTAATTATTTTTGCCGCTAATTAATGGTGGTTGTAGCTCAGTTGGTTAGAGCATCAGATTGTGATTCTGAGGGTCGCCGGTTCGAGCCCGGTCATCCACCCTGAAAAATCCTGAACTAAAAATTTAGGATTTTTTATTTGGCATACTTTATTAAGCCAAATCGTATCTATCTTTTATAGTTTTTACGCTTGAAAGCCTATTGATACCTGCTTATTACCACTCATATATAATTGCCATTTTTATAGCGGCTTTTATTTCACCTTTGTGCCCTATCAGCAAATTAATTACTGCTGAATCAAAAAAAATTAAAAGATGAAAAAATTTTTCGCAACTGTTTTTTGCTTTATGACAATGTCAGTATTATTGGCACAAATGCCCGGAGGCCGTGGTTTAGGAGGACAAAGTATGAATGTGGGGCATTTCTACGGCAAAATAATTGACTCAACTACCAATAGACCTTTAGAATCTGTTTCGGTGCAATTAATACAAAATAAATTAGATACAGTTACTAAAAAAAGAAAAGATGCGGTAATTGCTGGAATGCTTACGGGTAAAAACGGAGATTTTTCTTTAGAAAACCTACCTGTTATGGCGTCATTTAAATTGTTGATTACCGGTATTGGGTATAAAACATTTGAACGAAAAGTGTCTTTTACAATTAAGATGGGAGGCGATATGAGCCAGATGATGAATGCGGTTGATAAAGATTTAGGTAACATAAAATTACAAACAGATGCTAAACAGCTTGCAGAAGTTGTTGTAACTGGCACAAGCGGTATGTTGCAAATGGGAATTGACAGAAAAATATTTAATGTTGACAAAAATCTTGTAAGTGTTGGCGGAACTGCTGTAGATGTTATGAAAAGTGTCCCGTCTGTCAATGTGGATATTGATGGTAATGTTACGTTGCGAAATGCTTCTCCGCAAATATTTGTAGATGGAAGGCCATCCACGCTTACGCTTGATCAGATACCTGCAGATGCGATACAAAGTGTAGAGATAATTACAAATCCTTCAGCAAAGTTTGATGCATCCGGTGGTGGCTCAGGAATTTTAAATATAGTTTTAAAGAAAGCCAGAAAAGCGGGTTATAGCGGTAATGTAAGGGCAAACATCAGCTCTTATGGCCGTATTGGTGTTGGTGGAGATTTTAATGCCAAGCAGGGGAAACTCAATTTTTTTGCAAATACTATGTTTAATCAAATGAAATCACTCAGTACAGTACAAACCACACGTACTGATTTTCTTGCTAATAATAATAAAGCATATTTATCCCAAAACAGTGCACCGGAAAACGAAGGCACTTTTGGGTTTTTTAGAGGAGGGTTGGATTTTTTTGCTGATATACGTAACACTTTTACAATTGCAGGCACATATGTACGAGGAAAGTTTAACAGTGAAGACATGATCAACATACAAAGGGATACAAATTTTGTGAATTACACTTCAAAGGAGACTGGTTTAAGAAGCAGTGATGGAAGTTTTTCCTTTCGCAATTATGGTACAACTTTTAGTTATAAGCATAATTTCGCAAAATCCGGTAAAGAGGTGACTGCTGATGTTAATTATAATAATAGTAAGAATGATAATAATGGATTGTATAAAACACAATATTTTTTAAGCAATAATAGCCCAAAGGGCCCCATGCAGCAAGAGCACATATTTGGCGGAGGCAATACAAAATTTTTTACTGTGCAAACAGATTTTGTAAATCCTATTACAGAAAAAATGAAATTTGAAATGGGTGCAAGAGGAGCATTAAGAAACTACAGCAGCTTTAGTATTTCCGTACCGGGACTAAGCAATAATTATAAATTTAAAGATGAGGTATACGCAGGTTACTTAACTTTTTCTCAATCGATTAAAAATTTTACATACCAGCTAGGTGCAAGAGTAGAAAATTCAAAATATACAGGCACACAAATAGATAAAAACCTTACGTTTAAAAATGAATATCCATTCAGTTTTTTCCCAAGTGTGTTTTTAACACAAAAAATTAATGATAAGCAAAGTGTTCAATTAAATTATTCCAGAAAGATAAACCGCCCGAATTTCTTTCAATTAATACCTTATGTAGATTTCAGCGATTCACTTAATCTTAGTATTGGTAACCCGGCTCTTATTCCTGAGTTCACCAATTTGGTAGAGTTTTCTTACAATGTTGATCTTACAAAAGGCAACAGTTTTCTTGGATCTGTATATTATAGAAATACAAATGATCTTATAACCAGATATCAATATAGAGATAAAAACCCTAACCCTGTAAAAACCGATTCTGTAATCTTCAGCACTTTTGCAAATGCTAATAATTCGTTTGCATATGGATTGGAATTGACGGGGAAGATAAGACCTGCAAAAATTTGGGATATAACGGCGAATGTTAACTTATACAATTCAAAAATTAACGGGAATAATATTCAGAGCAATCTGCAGCAGGAGCAGGTAAGCTGGTTTGGTAAAATTAATAATAGTTTTAAACTGCCTAAAAATTATTCAATACAGTTTACTGCAAATTATCAAAGCAAAACAATTTTGCCAAGTAGTGGCGGCGGCCAACGCGGAGGCGGACATGGGGGTGGAGGTATGATGTTTGGTGGCGGACAATTATCAACAGCCAACGGGTTCATAAAACCAAATTATGGATTTGATATTGCATTTAGAAAAGACTTTATGAAAAATAATGCAGCTTCGCTTACTTTAAGCATAAGTGATATTTTTAAGACAAGAGAGTACAATACACATTCTGAATCAATTTATTTTGTGCAGGATAATATTCGCAGCAGAGATCCACAGGTAGCACGTTTAAATTTTAACTGGCGTTTTGGTAAGTTTGATGTGTCGTTATTCAAGCGTAAAAATTTAAAAGGCGAGCAGGAGGGAATGCAAAATGGTATGCAGGGGATACAGCAATAAATAAACTCTTCACACATTGGCTTGGTTATTGAAGATGGGTGATTATTGTTTAATCAAAAATGAATACTATTTTTACTAACACTAAAACAATCAAAAAATGAAACAGTTAACTAGCGCATTTTCTTACAAAACTTTTTTAACTTTTTTAATGCTAACCTTTATGCAGGCAATGGCTTTTGCACAGGATAGTACAGGCGGAAGTACAAGCAGCAGTTCAAGCTCCACTACAGCAACAACTACAACTACAGAAACCTGGTATACTCAGCCTTGGGTATGGATTGTTGGTGGCGCTGTACTATTATTGCTTATCGTTGCTTTGGTGCGTGGTAATAATACTTCATCTGATACCCGTTCTGATAAGGTTACTGTTACAAAATCTATAAAAACCGATACTGACGTTTAAAAAATATAGTTACAAATTTTAAAAGCTCCATAACATGGGGCTTTTTATTTTAGAAGAGGTTTGCTGTAAACACTTTTGAATAGAATAAATATTTTTCTTGTAATTGTGTTGCTGTCTATCACCTTTGCTAATCCGATAGCCAAATTTGAAAGCGGATTAAATTTATTTGTAGAGGTTAACATGGTTGAATAATATTTCCCGCTTTGTAAAACAGCGTTTACAGATATATCTCCCCGTAGTTTTTTTGGTGTGCGCAAAATACGGTGCGATATACTTTTACAGTAATGTATGATAAATGTATTTGCATTTTCGGTTATTACTTTCTGATAAACATGTCCTTTTAATTTTAATGTATCCAAAAAATAAATAAATTTTTCAAATGCCTGTAAATATTTTACATCAGAAGAAGCGGAAGTAGTGCTTTGATGTAATCTGAAATAAAACCCTTCAAAAGTAGAAGTAGCTTTATAATTTTTTGATGTTAGATTAAGCCACAATTTAAAATCAGCAAATAATAAATTTGGATATGAAGTTGGTATTCCGCTCAGGGCATTATAGTCTTTTGAGCGCATCAAAAAACCTGTTCCAACAATATCAATCTTGTTTTGTAAAATTGATCGTAAGAACTCAGGTCCTGTTTCAAGTTCATTCATTGGCTTACAGTTCCTGATTATTTTTCCTTTGGAATTGATATACGAGAAGTGAGTTTGGTAAAGAGTAGCATCTGGAAATTTATTAATAAGGTCTTCCATCATTTTTAAATAATCTGGCTTTAGAATATCATCATGCCCAATAAGTGTAATAAATTCATTTTTATTAATTGTTACAATTCGTTCCCAATTTTCTTCTATTGATAAAGGTTTTATTGAAGGATAAATTAAGATACGCTCATCATTGAGCGATTCAATCCATTTTACAGTTCCATCAGTACTGTAATTATCCAAAACCAATAAATTAAAATTATTTAATGTTTGACTTTGTATGCTTTTAACACATTCTTTTACATATTCGCCACCATTTTTTACAGGTAATATGATGCTGAATTTTTTCATCAAACCATTAGTATTTATTTAAGTTTCTTCTTTATTGAAACAATTTGATCATGAATAAAAGGAATGTTAGATTTTAAATAATATTTTAATCTATGTTTTCTGATGTAATTAATTTTGAAAATTTCTTTTTCCACTGATCTCAAATCGTTCTTTTGTTTATCTTTTTTAAAATAATTTTTTAAAAAAGATAAATGAGTTACTACCCATAACCCGGTAAAATTCAAAAGCTGTTTTTCTATCAATGGCCACGATTTCAAATGATTTAATCTTTCTGCTACATATTTGGGATAATTAACAGCGGCAATAATTATTTGTTCATTTTGATGCCTTCCGAAATTTTCAGCATGTATGGTTTGGCATCCTAACGATCGGTTTATTACAACACACCCTGAATGGGACGCCATAATTGGTAAATAAGCATAATCTCCTAAAAAAGGTGTTCCGTAATCGGGTATGCCGCCTTTATCAATTATAATGCTTCTCTTTACCATGCAGGTAGACCATAAATAATGTGGAAATATTTTAAAAGAAAAGAAGTTCCTTACAAATTCATCATTATCGTATCCTTTGATACTATTTAAATCTTCTGAATTTGATAAACAGGAATTAGTGCCGATATCGAGATTATATAATTTTGCCATTTCATGATCCGTACAATACCAATCGCATCCACCCATATACAATCCAAATCCCGGATAGGATTCAGATAACTTAATAAGCGTAGAAGCCATATCAAAATACACAGGATCATCATCAGCCATCATAACAATATATTCTCCTGATGATCTCTCTAGGCTTTTGTTAAAGCTTGGTTTCATGCCAAGATTCTTCCCATTGGAAAAATATTTAAATCTGATATCATTCATCTGCTCCACCGCAATTTTACCACTCTCCTCCACGTCATTATCAGAAACTATAACTTCATAATCATTATAATTTTGCCTTTGTATACTTTGTAAAGTAGATTGTAATATAGCAGGCCTCTTAAATGTGGTTAAACAAAAACTTATTACAGGCATTTTTTTGATTTATTTTACCCTTTTTAAATACCCTTTAGGCGCCACACTTATTAATAGTTTATTATCGATTTGCTCATCAATCAGAAAGTTTTTATTACTTTTTAAAAATTCAGAAACTGCTGTTTTAGGGTTATTATTTATTCCCCAAGGTCGTTTTTGAGAAAAATATCCCTCAGGAAGATCTTCAACAATTGTATCAAAAACAACAATGTAAGAATTAAGAGACACCAAAGGTGCATAAGCATTCAGCTCCTGTAAAACATGATCGTGAGTATGATTGGAATCCAGTACAACCAAAATTTTTTCTTTCCCTTTGGCATATTTTTTTACTTCTTCAACTATTTTATTATCAATCGAAGAGCCTTGGATCATTTTAATACGTTTATACATTTTATGCCTTTCAATCTCTTTTTTGTTATGCTCCCTGATGTCTATATCAATTCCTAATACTTCCCCGTTGCTGATAAGCTCAAGTAATGATGCATAATAAATCAGTGATCCTCCATGTGCAATTCCCGTTTCAATTATAAGATCAGGTTTTACATCCCAAATTATTTCCTGCATTGCAATCATATCCTGTGGATATTGAATTATAGGCCTTCCCATCCAGCTAAAATTGTATGAATATTGAGCAGAATTTGATGCATCATTAAATTGTTTAGCAGCAGCCATTAATTCTTCATTATCAGCATTCCCTTTTATTCTTATTTCTCTTTCTTCAACAAATTGCTTAACCGGGTCATTCATCGTTTATTATTTTTTTTAATTTTTTATCATCACCCCAAAAAGCCATTGCTTCATAATCAGGGTAGGGATAATATCCCAGGTTTAAATTTATTTTCTTTTTATTTTTTTTAAGATAGTTTTCTACAAATGTTTTTACTTTAACTGGCACTCCGCTGCAGCAATTAATAATACCGATAATTTTATTTTGCAAAGCGATCTTTACGATGTATTCAGCTACTGTTTCAATCGGTAAATAATCTCTTAATTGCTCACCAGCGCTCATGTTGAAAATTGCATCTCCTCTTTCTAATGCAGTTTGCAGTTGCGAAAGTAATGCATTAGGGTTTTGCCCTTTGCCATACATATAAAATAAGCGAATCCACTTTAAATTAAAGAGATGTTCTTTTTGTAATTCTTCTAAAAATATCCGCAATTTATCTTTTGCCAGAGCATAGGCGTTTTGGGGATCAGTTGCCATCTCCTCAGATAAGCAGCCTTCCTTCATCCCATATTCAAAACAAGTCCCAGTTACCACTACGTTTTGCAAGCCATTATCTACCATATTTTTTAAAAAAGCAGTGTGCGAGGGTAGGTTTTTTTCTAAATGAAACGCTTCTTTGTAATTGGGTAGTCCTTGCCATGCAATATGTATCAGCAAATCAGGATTACCTGATTCGGAAAAATAATTTTTATCTGAGGCTATATTATCGAGATCAATCTCAATAAATTTTATTTTATTCTGAAGATGTGTTACAGAATTTTTGTTTCTTACAGCAGCAATAATTTGATGATCATATTTTAATAACCCAGTTATTACATGTTGCCCAACAAATCCAGTTGCTCCTGTTACTAAAACCTTCATTTTAAAAAATTTCGAGTTCAGGAATGGCTACAACAAATTTGCCTCCCCAATCTTTTATGTAATTCAATTGTGCAGTTATTTCAGTTTTTAAATTCCATGGAAGAATGATTACAAAATCAGGTTTATCTTTTTTTAGTTCATCTTCATTCATTACAGGAATATGGCTAGCCGGTAAAAATTTATTTTGTTTATGAGGATTGGCATCAACAACATAATCAATAAGATCATTTTTTATTCCGCAATAATTTAAAAGCGTATTTCCTTTTGCGGCTGCCCCATAAGCGACGACTTTTTTATTATCCCTTTTTTGTTTTATAAGAAAATCTATGAGGTCTAATTTTACTTTTAATGATTTTTGCTGAAAGTTATTGTAGTATTCCAGAGTATTCAAACCCTTATCCACTTCTTTCTGTAATAGTAATGCAACATTTTCAGAAACAGCTTTGCTTTCGTCTTCTATATGCTTTGCATAAATTCGAAGCGAACCTCCATGCGTTGGTATTTCTTCTGCATCAAACAATTGCAATCCCTGCGATTCAAAAATTTGTTTAACTGTAAATAGTGAGAGGTAAGAAAAATGCTCATGGTAAATAGTATCAAACTGGTTATTATCTACCAATTGCATAAGGTGAGGGAATTCCATAGTAACAACTCCATCACCCTTTAAAATTAATTTCATGCCTAAAACAAAATCAACAATGTTGGGTACATGTGCCAATACATTGTTCCCCAAAAGAAGATCGGCTCTAACATTCCAATCGTTAGCAAAACGATCTGCCAGTTCTGCCCCAAAAAATTCAATAACTGTTTTTATCCCTTTGGTCATAGCTACTTCTGCAGTATTTGCTGTTGGCTCAATCCCCATTACCGGTATATTTTTTTCTTTAAAATATTGTAACAGGTAACCATCATTTGATGCAACTTCTATCACTAAAGAATTTTCATTATAGCCAAATCTTGTTGTCATCATATCAGCATACTTCTTTGCATGTTGTAACCAACTTGTGCTGTACGAAGAGAAGTAAGCATAATTACTGTCAAAAATGGCATTGGATTTTTTGTATTCATCCACCTGCACCAAAAAGCATTTCTCGCATATAAAAACCTTTAGCGGGTAAAATATTTCAGGCTCATTTAATTGTTCTTTGGTTAAAAAAGAATTAGATGCAGGCGAATTATTTAGATCAATAAAAACATGCGTTAAAGGAGTTGTACAAAATCTGCAGTTCATTATTATATTTTTATACCATCAAAATTTTTATCGAGATAATTATGCCTATCATCTCTTGTAGAAATATTTGTAACCTTACCAGGCAATTTAATGTTGATCATGGGATCATCATGCTTTATTCCTCCTTCAAATCCTGGTTTATAAAATTGGGAATGATGATATATCAGTTCGCAATTATCAGCTAATGTTTGAAACCCATGAGCAAATCCTTCAGGGATGTAGATCATTTTTTTATTCTCTGCTGAAAGCTCAATGCCAAACCATTGGAGGAATGTAGCCGAGTTTTTTCTAAGATCAATGATCACATCATACACTGACCCGGAAATACATCTTACCAGTTTTACTTCAGCAAAGGGTGGTAATTGATAATGCATTCCCCTAATACTCCCCATTTGGTTTGTTAATGAATGATTCATCTGCACCCATTCTCCGTCAAAATTTATTTTTTTAAATTCACCTTTATCAAAAGTTCTTGCAAACCATCCTCTTTCATCTGCGGCTGCAATAATATCTATTACATAGCTTCCTGCAAGTTTAGTTTCTTCGAATTTCATTTATGCTGGTAACTTTTAATTTGTGCAATGGTATAATCAAAAAGCATTTTTTCCGGTTGTTTATACCAATCAATTGTCCATTGAATTGCTTCTTCGCTTTTTAATTTCGCGGTCCATTTCAATTCTTTTCTTGCAAGATTGATATTAAGTTTTAAAATACCGGCTTCGTGTGGCTCTGATTTACTGGAAATATCTTTCCATTCTCCGCTACCCCAGCAATCAATGGCAATGTCAACTAATCTTCCGACAGTAAGATGATCTTTTTTCTTTGGGCCAAAATTGTATGCTGTAGATATTTTTCTGTCCCGATAGCTTTCTGAATTATTAAGTAAACCTGCCAATATTAAATATCCACTCAATGGCTCCAGTACATGTTGCCATGGCCTTATGGCTTTTGGATTTCTTACAGGGATAGGTTCACCCAAACTTAGATGATTGATAATATCAGGAATTATCCTGTCTTTATTGTAATCTCCGCCCCCGATCACATTGCCAGCTCTTGCAGTTGCTAAAGCCTTTTTATGTGTTTCTTGATAGCTATCGGGATTAAAAAATGATTGATGGAAAGATTTTGCAACTATTTCTGTACAGGCTTTGCTGGCACTGTACGGATCGTATCCTCCTAACCTGTTTTTTTCTTTATAAGATCTCTTACGTTCTTTGTTTTCATACACTTTGTCAGTAGTAACTATAACTGTGGAGCATTTTTTTTCTAAATGAATAATTACTTCCAAGAGATTTGCCGTGCCGATTGCATTCACCTCAAAAGTTTCTGCAGGTATTTCATAAGAGCGCCTTACCAAAGGCTGTGCAGCGAGATGAAAAATGAAATCAGGTTGGAAAGAAATTATCTCCTGCTGTAATTTTTGTTTATCCCTTATATCGGCTATAACACTTTCAATATTTATATGTGGCGAAACAATATTGAAAATATCTTTTTCATTTTGAGGTTGTAAGGCATATCCTTTAACGTTAGCGCCTAATAAATGGAGCCATGTTATTAACCATGAACCTTTAAAACCGGTATGCCCCGTAACAAATATTTTTTTGCCACAGTAAATATTTGTAAGATTTTTTTCGTTTACCAAACTTTCCATTTGGCTTCATTGTTTTTCCATAATTCTTCCAATTCAATTTTATCCCGTAACGCATCCATGCATTTCCAAAACCCTTTATGCCTGTATGCCACTAATTCATTGTCAGTTGTAAGCCTTTCCAGCGGCCTGTCTTCCCACATCATATCCCCCATATCACCATCCAGGTACTTAAATACTTCGGGTTTTAATACAAAAAAGCCACCGTTTATCCATTTACAATCATCATGTGCTTTTTCTCTGAATGAAACCACTTCTCCACTTTCATTTACATCCATCCCCCCAAATCTGGAATCCAATTGTATAGATGTTACCGTACCAATTTTATTGTGTTCTTTATGAAATTTTATGAGCTCATTTAGATTCACATCACATACTCCGTCACCATAAGTTAACATAAAATCTTCGTTGCCTATATATTTTTCTACTTGTTTTAATCTGCCGGCTGTTTTTGTTTCAACACCTGTTTCAACCAAAGTAACGGTAAAAGATTCCGAACTGGTATCATGGATTTGTACTTTATTATTTTTTAATTCAATAGTAATATCTGAGTTATGTAAAAAATAATTCATAAAATATTCTTTTATCACATAACCTTTATATCCAAGGCATATAATAAAATCATTAAACCCAAAATGGCTGTAAATTTTCATTATATGCCAGATAATAGGCTTCCCGCCAATCTCAACCATTGGTTTAGGCCTGGCATCCGTTTCTTCACTTATCCTTGTACCTAAACCACCTGCGAATATTACTACTTTCATAATTACATTATAATAAACTCAAAAATATCGAATTGATAGCTATTTAAACGGTTCGGATTGCTCCTTTTCTTCTTTTAAAAATTTAATAAATAATTTCAACCCTTTTTTTGCCTTATGATCAAGCATATAATTTATATAATTTGTATAATATTCCTTTAGGTCAAAAGCCTGATAAGGGTTTTCACTTATCACTGTTTCTATATTTTGCAAACCTATATTATTGGCTTTATTAAATTTTTCAATAAAAGAGTTATCTATTTTTTTGTTACTTATCCAGGCTGCAAAAACAAATGGTAATCCTGTAAATTTTTTCCATTCTAATCCGAGGTCATAAATATATTTTGAGATCTTTCTTTGTTCCAATGCCCTGTCACCAATCACAAGGCCTGCAGTTGTGCCTTTAATATTCTTTCTATAATCTTCGGAAGTTGGAATAAGAACAGGAGCAATTTTCCAATACTGATTTATTAATATTTTAATAAGCTCAACTGAAGTCATGCTTTGGTAATCGAGCAAAATACTTTCAATTTTCCCCATTGGTACTTCACTGAATAAGCAAACGCTTGCAACTTCACCATCACATCCTATACAGTAATCAGAAATAATATGATGTTCTTTTAATTCTGTGATAATTGATACCGGTACTAATCCTATGTCAATTTCATCAAGTAACAACATATCAGCAATCTTTGAAGGGTAATCTGTGATAAGTTGTATCTCTTCTTTCATGAACCCTTGTTCAAAACCGTAAATCAGGGGCTTGGTGTTTAAATAGTTTACTGCCCCAACTCTTATCTTTCTTTGCAAAACATTTGTATTTACAGGCAGCAAATTTAGCATATCCATAGAGATCGTCATTAATTTAAAGAGACTTACGGCAATTTTTTATCTTTACAATATGGAGCTTCAGCCACTTACAGCCATTTCACCCATTGACGGACGTTACAACAAACAATCCAATCATCTTTCAATATACTTTTCGGAGCTTGCATTAATTAAGCAAAGGGTTATTGTTGAAGTTGAATATTTATTTTTTTTGGCAGAAAAAAAATATTTGGTTCTTTCCCCCAAAGTAACAAAGCATTTACAAAAGATAAAAAATGATTTCTCAATAATTGATGCTGAAAAAATAAAAGGCATAGAAGCAATTACAAATCATGATGTAAAAGCGGTTGAATATTTTTTAAAAGAAGTACTTCAAAAAGAAGGGGCTGAAAATATTACAGAATGGATTCACTTTGGCCTTACATCCCAGGATATTAATAATACTGCCATCCCCATGTTGTGGAAGGATGCTGTTGAGAAGGAATATCTGCCATCAATTATACATTTAAAAGAGAGTTTAACTGGATTGGCAAAAGGTTGGAAAAATATTCCCATGCTTGCCCATACCCATGGACAACCTGCATCCCCTACATCTTTGGGAAAAGAGATAATGGTTTTTGCAGAACGGATTAAAAACCAACTCGATCAATTTAAGCATATTCCCTTTACAGGAAAATTTGGAGGAGCTACCGGAAATTTTAATGCCCATGTTGCTGCATATCCTAAAGATGACTGGGCTGAATTTGCAAATCAATTTGTTGAAAAGAAATTAGGACTTCAACGTCAGCAATTCACAACACAAATAGAACACTATGATATGCTGGCTGCACATTTCGATAACATCAAGCGCATTAATACAATTCTGATCGATCTGTGCCGTGATGTTTGGCAATACATTTCCATGAATTATTTTAAACAAAAAATAAATAAAAATGAAGTAGGCAGCAGTGCCATGCCGCACAAAGTAAATCCGATAGATTTTGAAAATGCAGAAGGTAACCTGGGTATTGCAAATGCTTTATGGGAGCATCTTTCAGCAAAGCTCCCCATATCAAGGTTACAGAGAGACCTTACAGATTCTACCGTAATCCGAAATATTGGGGTTCCTTTTGCACATACTATCTTATCATTAAGGTCAATTGAAAAAGGATTGGGTAAATTAATATTGAATGAACAAAAAATTAAGGAAGATCTTGATAACAATTGGGCAGTTGTTGCAGAAGCAATTCAAACAATTTTGCGAAGAGAAAATTATCCAAAGCCTTACGAAGCATTAAAAGAACTGACAAGAGGCAATAAGCTTTTAAATAAAGAAAGTATTCATTCTTTTATTGATTCATTGAAAGTTTCTTCAGCAATAAAAAAAGAATTAAAGAAAATTACACCTCACAATTACCTGGGTGTAACATTCTTGTAACTACCAACTATTTATGTATCTCACTCGTAAAATGAAATTCAATTTCAGGGTTATTCTTACGTTCGGTGTTTAAGAACCATTCGCTTTGGGCGAGATACACTAAATGCCCATCCTTATCATTTGCAATGTTGGCCTGTTTAAAGCGGATAAATTCTTCCAGCTTTTTTGGGTCTGTACTGGTTAACCAGCAGGCCTTATAAAACGGTAAATTGTTTAATTGAACAGATGCTCCATATTCATGTAGCAGCCGGTATTGTATTACTTCAAACTGTAATTCACCCACGCAGCCAATTATTTTTTTATTGCCGCCAAACTGCGTGAACAATTGTGCGACACCTTCATCAGTTAATTGCAGCAATCCTTTTTCCAGTTGCTTTGTTTTCATAGGGTCTTTGTTCTGAACCTCTTTGAATATCTCGGGAGAGAAAGAAGGAATGCCTGTAAAATAAAAATTTTCACCTTCAGTTAATGTATCACCGATCTTAAAATTGCCGGTATCAAATAATCCCACCACATCTCCGGGATATGCTGATTCAATCACATCCTTATCTCTTGCTAAAAAAGTATAGGGATTGCTGAACCTTACATCCTTATCTAAACGAACATGGTGAAAATATTTGTTCCGTTCAAACTTGCCTGCACACACTCTTAAAAATGCTATCCTGTCCCTGTGCTTGGGATCAAGGTTGGCATGAATTTTAAAAATAAAACCGCTGAACTTACTTTCACCCGGCTCCACAACCCTTGTAGTTACTTTACGATGCAAAGGTAGCGGAGATATCTGCAGAAAAGTTTCCAACAGTTCTTTTACGCCAAAATTATTTATGGCGCTGCCAAAAAATACCGGCGCTACTTTGCCCTCCAGGTAAGGTGTATTATCAAACGGACCATAAACACCTTCAATCAGTTCAACATCTTCTCTTAGTTGTGCTGCGTCTTTCCCACCAATCTTTTTTTGTAATAAATCATTATCATCATTCCCATCATTTATATTAATAGGAACATAATCATCATCGGTCGCTTTTTGGTTTGGGTTGAATAACAGCAAACTCTTATCAAATAAATTATATACGCCTTTAAAATCCCTGCCCATGCCAATTGGCCAGCTTAACGGGTGTAGTTTTATGCTCAGTTCACTTTCTATTTCATCTAAAAGGTCGAAAGGATTTTTGCCGTCACGGTCCATTTTATTTACAAAAACAATTACAGGAGTATCCCTCATCCGGCAGACTTCCATCAATCTTTTTGTTTGCTCTTCCACCCCTTTTACGCAATCTATCACTAGTACTACGCTGTCCACTGCTGTTAAGGTTCTGTAAGTGTCTTCAGCAAAGTCTTTATGGCCGGGAGTATCCAGCAGGTTAACCAGCATATTTTTGTATTCAAAGCTCATAACGGAAGTTGCCACGGAAATTCCCCGCTGCCTTTCTATCTCCATAAAATCTGAGGTAGCATGCTTTTTTATTTTGTTACTTTTTACTGCTCCTGCTGTTTGTATTGCGCCGCCGAATAATAAAAATTTTTCGGTGAGGGTTGTCTTGCCGGCATCAGGGTGACTGATGATGGCGAATGTGCGCCGTTTGCTTATTTCGTTTGCGTATTTCATAAAAGCCTGCCACGCTATTTAAGCGGGGTGCGCAAAGATAACTGTTGAGATTTTTATATAATCTGAATATTTTTTATGAATTGAATAAAAAGAATCTTCTTTTGAGGGAGCCTGTGCAAGGCGAGGTTCTAATGTCAAAACACAAAGCCAAACCACGAATCCCTGGGATACTTCATTTGTTAAAATTTATATTAGCTTTAAACTATGAGACTATTCACATTTATTCTAATAGCATTTATATTAAATGCCTGTACCAAACCTTCTTTTAAATCTAAGTGGACTACTGAAAGATCACCCGATACTTTTACGGCAAGATTTGAAACCTCAAAAGGTTCATTTGATGTACAACTAACCAGAGAGTATTCCCCATTGGCAGTTGACAGGGTTTACCAGTTATTAAAACATCATCTTTATGACAATACATTATTTTATAGAGTTGTCCCAAACTTCGTTGCGCAATTTGGAATCGCGGATACGAGCGTGACAAATAAGTGGGGAGCATTTATTATACCTGATGAAAAAGTTGTTGCAAGCAATGTGCGAGGTGCTATAAGTTTTGCCCGGGGCGGTAAAGAGTCCCGTAAATTTTTATTATTTATAAACCTTAAGGATAACCTGAAACTTGATACAGCAATCAGGGAAGGTGTAACAGGTTATCCCCCGTTGGGGAAAGTAATAAGGGGTATGGAAGTAGTGGATTTACTTTATTCAGGTTATGGAGAAGCCACAATGAAACAATTAAAAGCTTTAAAAATTGATCGTTCATCTTTTTTAAATACTTTTCCAAAACTGGATTCAATAAAAAAAGCATACATACTAAGAGGCAAAAAATAAATCTTTAAAAAATGAAAACAGAACCATTTGTAATTGAACAAACTTACAATGCATCTGCAAGTAAGGTATGGAAAGCGATTACCGATAAAGACGAAATGAAGCAATGGTATTTTGATCTTACAGCATTTAAACCCGAAGTTGGTTTTGAATTTACATTTAAAGGTGGCAAAGATGAAGTGGAATACCTGCATGTTTGCAAAATAGCAGAGGTAATACCCGGCAAGAAATTAAAACACAGCTGGAAGTATGCCGGTTTTGAAGGCATCAGTTTTGTAACCTGGGAATTATTTGATGAAGGTGATACAACACGGGTAAAGCTCACTCATGAAGGTTTGGAAACATTCCCTCAAAACAATCCGGATTTTGCCAAAGAGAATTTTGTACAGGGATGGACAGAGATCACAGGCAAGAATTTGAAAAATTTTGTAGAAGCAAAATAAATAATTATTTGGGAGGCTTAAATGCAGGATTATCATACATCTTTTGGTTGAAGAGATAATATTTGCCGTCCTTATAGTTTTTCCAATATCTGTGGCCTAACAGATCATAATAAAGTCGGCCATCTATAGCTTTCTTTGCTGCCTTATCATTTACCACAATTGAATTGGGGATTATATCTTTTTTCTTTGGCGTAAAAGTTTTTTTCTTTACAACAACAACTGAATCATTTTTTGGTGAAACAACTACAGCGACTTCCGGAATAGTTTTTTCAGGAATACGTTTTTTACCGCAGCTAAATACAGTAATTAAAACAAAAAAGGAAAATAAATTTTTTTTAGACATAACCCTTTTATTCAAAAATTCTACCAAAATTTGTTAAACCAATTTGTTTTCTGATTATTATTGATAAAATAAAATACAAAATGGAAAAGCTAAATTTCTCAATTGACATTAATGCTCCCAAAGAAAAAGTATGGAATGTACTTTGGGATGATGCAACTTATACACAATGGACAAGTGTTTTTTGTGAAGGTTCCAAAGCAATTACTGACTGGAATGAAGGAAGTAAGGTGCTTTTTCTCGATGGAAAAGGTAGCGGCATGGTTAGCAAAATTGAAACTAAAAAGCCTAACGAATTCATGAGTTTTAAACACCTCGGAGAAGTAAAAGATGGTGTAGAAGATACCACCAGCGAAAAAGTAAAAGTCTGGGCAGGTGCTTTGGAAAACTATTCTTTAGATGAAACCGAGGGGGTTACTACACTAAAAGTTGAAATGGATATTGTTGAGGAGTTTAAAGACTATTTCTTAAAAACTTTTCCAGGCGGATTACAGAAGGTAAAAGAATTATCAGAAAGTAATTAAAAAAGTATATCATGGAAACAAAAAATCAATCTAAAATTTCAACCGGCCAAAAATTAACACCCTTTCTTTGGTTTGATAAAAATGCTGAAGAAGCTGTGAATTTGTACACTTCATTATTTCCAAATTCAAAAATTACAACAACAACCCGCTATAATGCCGAAGGTGCAAAAGCAGCACACATACCCGAAGGAACTGTAATGACTGTTGCATTTAAATTGGATGGTCAAAATTTTACTGCTATAAACGGGGGACCTATTTTTAAGTTTACAGAAGCTGTATCATTTGTTGTTAATTGTGAAACACAGGAGGAGGTTGATAAGTACTGGAACAAACTTACATCGGATGGCGGACAGGAGAGCCAGTGTGGATGGCTTAAAGATAAATTCGGTTTATCATGGCAAATTGTACCTAAGCAATTAATAGAACTTATAAGCAGTAAAGACGGCGGAAAAGCTAAGAGAGCGATGCATGCTATGCTTAAGATGAAAAAAATTATCATTGCCGATTTAGAAAAGGCTGCACGGCAATCATAGTTATGTATTTAATATTATTGTAAACAGTAAAAACTTAAAACAATGGCAACAAAAATTTTTGTAAACCTTCCGGTTAAAGACCTTAATAGATCAAAAGAATTTTATACAAAGCTTGGTTACTCCATCAACCCACAATTTACTAATGAAAAAGCTGCTTGCATTGTAATAAGCGAAGAGATTTATGCAATGATATTAAAGGAAGAATTTTTTAAAACTTTTATACCAAAAAAAGAAATTGCTGATGCAGCAAAAACAACTGAAGTTTTGATGGCGCTTTCAGCCCACAACAAAGATGATGTAAATACATTAGCTGATAAAGCATTGGCAGCCGGTGGTAAAGAAGCACGACCTCCCGAAGACCATGGTTTTATGTACGGCAGGAGTTTTGAAGATCCGGATGGGCACATTTGGGAAGTTTTCTGGATGGACATGAATGCAACTCCGCCACACCCTGAGCAAAAATAAATGAAAATATAATTATGAATATTGTTTTTTGCGTGAGGGATAGAAGCGTAAAGCCTGCAAAGCAGCTTGTAGCGGAAAGCCCGACCCCGCCTTATCGGGGGCACGCCATAATTTTTAAGCAAATTCTTTCAAGCTACTTTTAATCTTAACAATAAGATCTCTATCCAACATTTTTTCTGCCATCAGTATCATATTCTTAAATGCAGTGACATGTGATATTCCATGGCCTATTATAACCGGTTTGTTTACCCCCAATACCGGAACTCCGCCATAATTTTCAAAATTAAAGCGATTAAAATGTTCATCATTTATCTGTCGGCGTTGTACAATATCATAAATAGATTCTGCAAATTTTAAAAGTACATTACCGGTAAAGCCCTCGCAAACCATTACCTCTGCTTTGCCTGTTAAAAGGTCGCGGCCTTCAATATTGCCAACAAAATTTATTTGTTTATTTTCTTTCAACAGGAGATAAGCAGCCTGCGTTAAAATATTCCCTTTGCCTTCCTCTTCTCCTAAATTAATAAGCCCAACCCGTGGCTCCTTAAAATTTAAAATATGCTGCGCAAACAGTGAGCCCAGCAAAGCAAATTGGGATAAGTTTTCCGGTTTACAGTCTGCATTTAAACCCACGTCAACCAGTAATCCAAGTTTGCCATCTTCTCTTGGCAAATAAGCGCCAATCGTAGGGCGCAGCACCCCTTCAATTGCTTTAATGCTAAACAATGCACCCACCATCATTGCGCCTGTATTGCCTGCACTTATGAATGCATCTGCTTTATCTGTAGCGAGCAAATGAAAACCTATTGCAATGGTAGAATCTTTTTTTTCTTTTAGTGCTTTTGTAGGATGCTCATTCATTTCAATAACCTGTGATGCATGGATAACCTGAATATTATCTGGCGGGATATTATGGCTATCAAGAAGTTTTTTGAGTTTTCCTTCTTCACCAATAAGTAGCAATGTGGTTGCAGGGTTTTTATCCTGCTTGCCTTCAGGCAGGTTTTGCAGGTAAGCTTCAATACCTTTTATAGCTTCTAAAGGTGCAAAATCACCACCCATCATATCCAGTGCAATCTTCATTAGCCTTCTGATTTATCAAAAAAATAAAATTCCAAAACCTAAGGCTGATAATTATCAAAACTTAGATTTTGGAATAATAAATATATCAAACGTTTGTGAATTGCAAACGCTATGTAATTAACTTCCTGCTTTTATTGGCGCTTTCTCGGCAACAACTTTGCCTTTATAATAAAGTTTTCCTTCGCTTACATGGGCACGATGGCGAACGTGTGTTTCATTAGTAGTTGGGTCTACACTTAATGTTGGTGCATCTGCTTTATAATGTGTTCTTCTTTTTGCACTTCTTTGCTGACTATGTCGGCGTTTTGGATTTGGCATAACCTAAATTTTAATATAATTAATTTATGTTTTTTCTAAATTTTTCAAGTCCTTGTGATAAAGGATTATTTCCTTTATTCACATCTTCCATTTTTTTAAGCATTTCTAAAACCTCCTTATTGCATTGGGGGCCACCAATTTCCTCTTCTTTGCAACTCCTTTGCATCGGAATGCTTAAAGTTATAAACTCATAAATCCAGTCGGCAACCTTAAGGTGGCTTTCGGTTCTTGAGATATAATAAATGTCAGGGTCTTCTTCTGTCTCATTCATCTCATCGGGATTTTCAACAAGTTTTACTATCAAGTTAAATTCATCCCACAACTCCATCCCCAAATTATTTCCGCACCGGTCACAAACAACATCCATATTTCCGCCTACTTCAAATTTCAACATGAGAAAAGAAGTGTTCTTCTCCAGTGTTAATTTTATTTTAGCATGGCAATTTACAAACTCTGCTTGCTTATATTCCTGAAAGAACTTATCATCCACCTCGTAATGAAATTCATGCAAGCCCGGCTTTAATCCTACAAACGCAATATCGTATTCACGCCGGTTTCCCATTTCACACATTTTAAGGCGGGCAAAGGTAGGTATTTATAGTGAGAATTGAACCATGAAATCGCAGCTTATTATACTTGCCATTATCTTTACGTTCTTTATGAAGATAAGAAATACAGTAACAAAACTGCGACTGGTTTGGATAATTTCCTTAATTGGGATAATCATATTAATTAAAATCTTTTCTGCTAATTCTCAATGGGTTGAAGTGCTTTACTCAACAAAGTTGTATATGGCTTTTGCTTATTTTTTGAGGTTGATCTTCGGTTGGTTACCCTTTAGTTTGGGGGATATTTTTTATATATTGGTGATTGTATGGTTATTATGGAAGTTGTGGCGTTTTTCAGCAAAACTTTTCAGGAGGCAGTTAAACAAAAGATGGTTTGCAAATGCAGGCTACAGGCTGATAATTACCGCAATGCTTGTCTATATTATTTTCAATATTTTTTGGGGTATAAATTACAATCGCAAAGATCTTGCGCAACAGTTGAATTTGCAATTATCTAAAAAAGATACCGCTGATCTTATAGCTATTGAAAAATTGCTGTTATTAAAAGTAAATGCCAGCAAAACGGCATTGGTGAATAGGAATGCTTCTTATCCCACCAACAAAGAATTATTTAAAAGGGCATTTGCATGTTACCAACAGGCAGAAAAATTATATCCGTTTTTATCTTATAAACCACGGTCTGTAAAATCTTCCATGTTTGGTTTGTTTGGAAATTATTTTGGCTTCACGGGATATTACAACCCATTTTCAGGGGAAGCACAGGTAAATACACGTGTTCCAAAATTTATTCTGCCTTATACAACCTCACATGAAATAGCTCATCAAATTGGGTATGCAAAAGAGGAGGAAGCAAATTTTGCAGGATATCTTGCGGCCACCTCATCTACCGACACATTGTTTCATTACTCTGCTTATCTGGATCTTTTCATTTATGCTAACAGGCAACTATTTTTTGTGGATTCGGTATCCGCAAAAGGATTTACAAGTCAGTTGCTGCCTGAAGTAAAAGCAGATATAAAAGAATGGAGGGAATTTTCACTGCGCTATAAAAATCCATTAGAACCGGTTATACGCTGGGCTTACGGAAATTATTTAAGAGCAAATCAACAACCAAAAGGAATGACCAGCTATGATGAGGTTATTGCTGACCTTATTGCATTTTATAAAAAATATGGAAGGATATAGAGGTGAGTTGTGAGTTGTGAGTAGTGAATTGTGAATGTGAGTGATTTGATATAATGATAGCGGTGTTTTACAGACTACATGCTACTTACTACTTGCAACTTACTACTCACAACTCCCTACTCACTACTTAAAATTTATTCTTCCACATCATACTTTCCACAGGCCGGTCGGGTTGTCCGCTGTATTTAGCATCTTTTTTAGAATTATATTTTACTTCTACTTCGCCATCAACCGGAAAATAAATTAATTGTCCAATGGGCATTCCTTTATAAATGCGTACGGGTATTTTGCAGGAAATTTCCAAAGTCCAGTTGCCGCAAAAACCTACATCTCCTTTGCCCGCTGTTGCATGTATGTCAATTCCTAAGCGGCCTGTAGAGGATTTTCCTTCCAGAAATGGAACGTGAACATGTGTTTCAGTATATTCTTGTGTAACGCCTAAATATAATTCGCCGGGCTGCAAAATAAATCCTTCTTCAGGTATTTCGAAATGGTTGATCTCATTGTGTTTTTTTGCATCTAAAGTTTTGTCTTTATATGTGGCGAGGTGTTTACCTAAATGCACATCATAGCTGTTGCTGCCTAAAAATTCCCTGCTATATGGCTTAATTTTTATAGTTTCCTTTTCTATTTCTTCAAGAATACGTTTATCAGAGAGGATCATTCAATCTATTTTTGGGATTATTGAGTATTATGTTATAAACTGCAACCTGTGTGCCGTAAGGCAGGTTGTAACTTTAAGCCTTAAAAGATGCCGGTTTTATATGAACATATTAATGATTTTGCAAAAATAGCTATTTGGCATATAGCCGAAGAAAAAAAATTCTTCTTACAAAAAGTGCCCTTGCAAAGGGAAATAACGCATCCGCATAAACAATTGCAACACCTTGCGGGTAGATATTTGTTGCAGCATCTTTACCCTGATTTCCCTTATCATTTAATAGAGATCGCTGATACCAGAAAACCTTTTTTGCCTGATGAAGAATATCATTTTTCCATTTCCCATTGCGGAGATTATGCTGCAGTGAT
>DASYOS010000227.1:0-6957 GCA_036007525.1 Chitinophagaceae bacterium
CAGCATGAATCGTCGTGTGGTTATAACCGGTATGGGAGTGGTTTCACCTAATGGAACCAACATCCCTGATTTTTTAGATGCGATTCAAAACGGTGTTTCAGGAATAAAATTTATCCCTCAATATAAAGAGCTGAATTTTAATTGCCAGGTCAGTGGTACGCCTGAATTTGATTGGGATTTACTTAAAAATTATATCACTGAAACCAGTCTCTATGGTTTAAAAGGTAAAGGTATTGCCTTTGGGATAAAAGCAGCCCTTGATGCATGGATGGATGCTGGTAATAAAATTGTTAGTGAAGACACACTTTGGGAGACCGGCTGTGTTTTCGGCAGTAGCGTTGCAGATACTGATGTAATAAAAAATGCAATCACCAGGGTAGACGCAAAGGAATCAAAAAAACTGGGTTCAAGGGTTGTAGAGCAGATAATGAATAGCGGACTTACAGCCTATATTTCGGGCAGATTAGGGCTGGGCAATAAAGTTATTAGCAACTCATCTGCTTGTGCCACGGGAACCCAGGCAATATTAATGGGTTATGAATGCATAAAATATGGCAAAGCAAAACGTATGCTTGTTGGTAGCAGTGAATATGTAGATGCTTATATTTTTGGAGCCTTTGATTCCATGCGTGTTTTAGCAAGAAAATTTAATGATGAACCCGAAAGAGCATCCCGCCCAATGAGCATAACTGCAAATGGTTTCGTGCCCGGCTCCGGCGCAGGTGCCCTGGTTTTAGAAGACCTTGAATTTGCGCTGGCACGTAATGCTGAAATTTATGCAGAAATATTGGGCGGAAGTAATAATTCAGGTGGGCAACGCAATGGCGGAACCATGACTGCTCCAAGTTCTGCCGGTGTAATAAGATGCATTAATGACGCTTTAGAAGATGCAAACACTCCTGCAGCATCAATCGATTTAATAAGCGGGCATCTTACGGCAACCATTGCAGACAAACTGGAAATTAATAACTGGGTGCAGGCCTTGAATAGAAGCGGAAATGATTTTCCTTTCGTTAATTCATTAAAATCCATGATAGGGCATTGCCTTAGTGCTGCCGGCTCAATTGAAACGGTGGCAGCGGTTTTGCAAATTGTACACCAATTTGTTCATCCAAATATTAACCTGGAAGACCCCAATCCGGAAATTATTGATTTAATAAACGAAAAGAATTTACCCACATCAATGATAAAAAAAGAAATTAATGTTGTAGCAAAAGCTAATTTTGGCTTTGGTGATGTGAACACCTGTTTAATAATTTCAAAATATAATAGTAATGGATAGAGAAACCGTACTGGTTGAATTAAAAAAAGTGATGGCACCCTATACTGAGAATAAAGAAATGCTCGAAGGGATTAATGATGATACCGACCTTATAAAGGATTTAAAGATCAATTCAGCTAACCTTGTTGATATAATAATAGACGCAGAATCAAAATATAATATTGAAATTGATTTTGAATCAGCCGCAGAAATGTACAAAGTTGGGAATTGTATTGATGTTATAATGAAAAAAGCCAATCAATCTGCATGAAAAGTGCGGGCAATGATATCGTTGCATTAAGCCGTGTTAATAAACATAGAACAGGTCAATTCAATTTTTATTCTAAGATACTTTCAATCCCGGAGCAGGAACTTTATCCCAATCAACAATTTTCAAAATTGTCCTTTGTAAATTATGTATGGTTATTATGGTCTGTTAAAGAGTCTTCATATAAGTATCTCAAAAGACTTATACCAGAATTAAAATTTACTCCAACAAAATTTGTCATTCAGCAAATAGAAAATTCTACTGAACTTTTTAATGAAGTGGAAAATAGCCTATGGCAAACCCCGAAAACAAGTGAAGCATTTTATTGCGGCAAAGTTTTACATGAATCACACAGTTTTTATTTTCGCTCAAAAATTAGTGATGAGTGGATAGCTACTGTGGTTAACGATACTTTGGATTTTGAAAATGTTTGGTGGGGCATTCAGGCAATTGATGAAACAAACCATTATCACCAATCAAAGGCCGCAAAAGTTTTGTTGATGAATAAATTAAATTCTCTTTTTACAGATAATTTGGAGATAGGAAAAAATTCTGTTGGATATCCGGTTATACTCACAAACTCCAGGGATTTAGATATCCCTGTTTCCCTATCGCATGATGATCGTTTTGTTGCGTATTCTTTTATATTAAATCCTCTGAATAATAATTGATGTTTCTTTGGAGCATAATAACCTACTTATAGCCGTATTTTATTTATGCTTTTGTATTTTTATATAAATCTGAGCAATGAATGTAAAAATTGAGGAGAGCTGGAAGGTGGCACTTAAAGATGAGTTTACAAAGGATTATTTTTTACAAATTACAACTTTTATCAAAACAGAAAAGGCCTTAGGCAAAATTATATTTCCTCCCGGTAATTTATTGTTTAACGCTTTTGATAAAACACCATTTGATAAAGTAAAAGTTGTGTTACTGGGGCAAGACCCTTATCATAATCCAGGGCAGGCAAATGGGTTAAGTTTTTCCGTACCTCAAGGCGTTACAAAGCCTCCCTCATTAATAAATATTTTTAAAGAATTGCAAACCGATCTGGGTATTGCTCCATCTGTAGATGGGAATTTAGAAAAGTGGGCTATGCAGGGAGTTCTTTTATTAAATGCATCCTTAACGGTAAGAAAAAATGAACCCGGGAGTCATAGTAAAATAGGATGGATAGATCTTACAGATGCAGTAATAAAAAAGTTATCGACACAAAAAAAAGAAGTTGTGTTTTTATTATGGGGCAGATTTGCCCAGGATAAGCAAACTTTAATTGATGAAACAAAACATCATGTTTTAAAAGCTGCTCACCCCTCTCCTTTTAGTGCTGATAAAGGATTTTTTGGGTGTAAACATTTTTCAAAAACGAACGAATTCTTAATGCTTGAAGGATTGCAACCAATTGACTGGAAACTGAATTAATCTTTTAAATGAATTTGAGTAAAAAAATTTTAGGAAGAGTATTTGCATTCTGGGCAATTCTGGTGTTTGTAATTACTATGCTACCTGTTGCACTTTTAATGTGGGTTATAGGTTTAATTAAGGAACCAAAGCGAACAGCAGTTTTCCGTAATATTTCCAAAGTTTGGATAAGTATATTTTTTCTTCTTGTTGGGTGCAGATTAAAAGTAAAAGGCAAAGGAAATTTTAAAAACGGAGCCAATTATATCGTTATCTGTAATCACAATTCTTTTATGGACGTACCTGTAGCAACTCCTTTTATACCCGGCGCAAATAAAACAATTGCTAAGATAGAAATGTCTCGTATTCCTTTATTTGGCCTGATCTATAAACGAGGTTCTATTCTTGTTGACAGAAATGATAAGGATAGCAGGCGTGATAGCTTTACTAAAATGAAAAATGTATTGGCAATGGGCATGCACATGTGTATTTATCCTGAAGGAACACGCAACAAAACTGAAATGCCAATTAAAGAATTTCATAATGGTGCTTTTAGACTAGCGGTAGAAACCGGAAAGCCTATTGTACCAGCCATATTATTTAATACTAAACAAGCCTTGCCTGCTAATAAGACATTTTTCTTTTGGCCAACTAAAATAGAACTGCATTTTTTACAACCTGAGCTTGTTTCTCCTACTGATAATTATGAAACGCTAAAACAAAATATGCATCAATTGATGGAAAGCTATTATGTTACGCATCAATTATAAAAAGAGCGGGTACGGTTAATCCGAAGATCTCTTAGCAATCCGGATTTAGGGCTTATATTGATACTGTAAAATCTGTATCTCCCTACTGGGGATAGATTAATAGACATTTGCCAGCAATGCATTTCTCTTGATATGGAAACTGATATTGTACCCAGCTGGTGTTGTGT
Source organism: Chitinophagaceae bacterium (assembly GCA_036007525.1). Classification (GTDB taxonomy): domain Bacteria; phylum Bacteroidota; class Bacteroidia; order Chitinophagales; family Chitinophagaceae; genus Ginsengibacter. The sequence continues at coordinate 3,868 of DASYOS010000227.1, forward strand.
AATATTATAAAAACCGTTCACTCCCATTTTCCATTTTGGTGTAAGGTTTAATGTACCGCCAAAAGTAACATCCTGGTTAAAGTCTGTTTTAAATCCACTGTAATCAGACTTGAAAACCCTGTCGAACCGAAGTGCATAAGCTAGATTCACCGACCACGGTATACTAAAGTCGGCAAACTCACCCGGGTTGTTTCTAATATATGCAAGTTCATTCTGATATTCATCAGCTGTATATCCCCTTGCATAATCATTTGTTCTTTGTTCAGGAACAGTTGAAGTTTTTTTGCTTTTATCTCCTCCCTGAAACTGGCTTGATAAAGAAACATTTCCGCCAACCAATCTCCCAAATGATAATGGTTTTCTTTTCCAAAGTAATGTTTTCAATCTTCTGCCATTACCATCAAAATCATAGGGATCCACTTGAGCGCCTGCAGTAATGCTGAGTTTATTATTAAATAATGAGCTTCGTGCATTTAGGCTAAAATTACTTAGAGCAAAAGAATCTGCAACAAGATTATAATTTCCATTTATACTCAGTCCATCAATAATTGATATCTTTTTTATTGCATTTTCTCCTGTATCTTTTTTATTACGCACTTTCATCTGCAGGTTATTATCAATACCAAACCCTAAACCTCCAAATTTACCTGAGCCATAAGGGCCAAAAACGTTTCCTTCAAAAACAGAAAACTGTGCTTTATTATTTAAAGTATCTATCTGCGTATAATAATAATTTTTGCCATTAAAATCCGGATTATAATTAAAACTTAGAGAGGGTGTCATCTCATGCCGTATGGCTTGTATTTTAGCATCTTTACTTTTAGGAGAATACAAACCAAATATCCGGGTTGTTACTCCCATGCCAAAACTCATTTGTCTGGCTGTGTAAAATCCTTTTGTTATAATTGTATCTACTTTTTTATTTACAGGATTCCAACTTCTTATAAATTTTCTTTGATACCAGGTTTCATCGTAGCTAACTGATGGAGCAAATTGAAAAGCTCCAACCGGCGGCAACGACAACGTTATAGGTATTGAATGATGTGCTCCGTATTGAAATGTATCAAGTATATGACGGAAAATATTTTCTGTAGTATCATAAAATGAAAACAGGCTTTTTGCATTGCCATTATACCCAATGCCCAGGCTTTCATACCATTTTGGCGTGCCAACTGCTTCTTTTTCTCTAAAGGGATACAAAGTGCTTAAGTTAAATGCAACGTCAGGCAAATTAACATTGATAAGTTTTTGATTTGTGTTTTGATTGTGATTGGCGGATACGGTTAAATTGTAAGGTTTATCTTTCCATCCTTCACCGAGTCCTTCCAATGTACCTGTTTTTGAATATACAATGGAAGAGCTAAGCTGGTTACTGAAATTTTTATAAGGATTGTCAGGAACATATCTATTAAAACTGCTGCTGCCAGCGTTAACATTTGCGCTGAAGTTTACGCCAGGCCTGGCTTTATTATCTGCGGTATGACTCCATTGAACATTATAGCTTCTGTTTTTTGAAAAATCTGGATCACCCTTAAAGTTTTGTTTGAACTGTTGAACGTTTAGCGAGAGATTACCATTATACCGGTACTTTTTTGTGTACCTGGGATTAATATTCACCGTCCATCCGCCATATGAATAAAGATTCCCCCTTAAAATTACATCCCAATAATCACTCACAACTTTATAATAACCCAATCCCTCTAAACCCAAACCTAATTGCTCGTTTGAAGCAAATTGCGGTGCAAGAAAACCGGAGTGTCTCCCCTGGTTTAAAGGATAAATTCCAAATGGAAGATATACCGGCACTGGCACTCCTTCAAACTCGGGATGCACTGGCCCTGTGATTGCTAATTTTTTACTTATAAATTTTGCTTTGTTACTAATAAATGCAAAATGCGGGGTATCTAAATCGCAGGTTGTTATGCGTACTTTTTGAGCATAAAAAACATCATTGTTTATTTTTTTTATCGTTTCACCATAAACATACATTTCACCTTGTTGGGTGTAAGTGCTTTTTGTAATACCCCTCCCGGTCTTCATATTAAATTTTATCAGATCACTTTGCGTTGTCATATCACCTTGTTTAAAAACAGGCATTGCAATTACTTTTCCGGAGCTGTCTCTTTTTATTGATGCAGTAATATTTCCTGTTGCCTGATCAAATTCAATGAGAGGTGCACTTAAATCATTATCCTTGTATTGTGTGCTTGCTTTTGTGCCATATAAAATAATTTTCTTTGCAGGCACATCTAATATCATTGAATCCTCAGCATTATATTCCACAACAGCATCTAAAGTGTCCTTGGAAATTTTAAGATCAAGAGTATCTTTCTGCACTACAATTGTAGTATCAATTCTTGCATTTTTATTTGTTGCAGGAACTGTATCTGCATTTATTTTTAGAGCTGATTTAGATGGTACAATTCTTTTTACAGGTATTATTGTATCGGGTTTAGCAGTTAAATAATTGTGAAATGAATATGGCAGCAGTACATTATTCTTACTTTGAACAGTCAATACTATTAGCACAACAGCAGCAAGTGATAATAATTTATATTTTGAGCTAACTTTGTTTGCGTTGTTCATAGCACTATTGTTAACAAAAATAGCTATAATGGCTTTAATAGTTTGTGAAGATTGATCCGATAGCTATCGGATTGGAATTCACAAGGCGTTAATAAATATCTATATCCCATGATTAAAATAAAGGAGTGTGTTATTACTTTATCTGCTGCTTTTATATTGTTATTTTCCTGTTTAAATATTTCTGCACAGGTACCTAAAAAAATCCGGACGATTATTGTGGATGCAGGCCATGGCGGATCAGACGTAGGTTCTAAAGGAGAATATGAAGGAACCTTAGGTTCATTGGAAAAAAATATAACCCTTGCTATTTCCAATAAATTAGTTGCAGAGTTAAAGAAACAGTTGCCGGGGGTAAAAATAGTCCCTACAAGAACATCTGATATTACGCAATCTGTAAGAGAAAAAGCACGTATTGCTAATGAAAATAAAGGGGATCTGTTCATATGTATTCATGCGGACGCAGTTACATTAAAAACGGGGTCAAGGATCATTGGTTACAGAACG
>DASYOS010000228.1:0-5402 GCA_036007525.1 Chitinophagaceae bacterium
TCAGAACGTCAACATAAGTACGGTCCGTTTCTACCAATAAAAAATGCAAAGGATATTGCGATGAAAAAATAAAAGTTATCCGGCGAAAATATAACCGCAACCATGCTCTTGTGCCCGTCCTAATGCCCATACACCAGAAGGAACAATTTGAACTCCGGGTAAAACATTAGCTGTCCACTCTTTCAATACATCTGCTGCATTTAACTTCATTTTATCCGCAACTACTGCCGAATTTACGGTCATAGCAGCATTACAAACACAGAACATAACGCCACTTGCCTGAAGCTCATTTATACCAATTGCTACAGGGCCAAATCCAGGTACTTTATAGTCGCCTGCCTTGGGTTCCCATACAGGATTGCTTGTTGCAATTTTATTTGTTCTCACGTCCGTAACCTTAAACGTTTCACCGAAGTTATACTTTGACCACATGCTGTTTTTAAAAGCAAACGGAATGGAAGAATGACGCAAAACAACCACAACATTCGTGTCCTTTTCAGGTGTGCCTGTAGCCTGATTGGTTAAAAGAAAAACTCTTGACCAAACAAAAGGCATAATACCATTGGGTTCCGGCGAATCGTAAACCACACGATGCTTGCCTTTTAATTGTTTAAACCATTCGTCAGCATCATCTTTTTCTTCAAAAAGGGAGGGAGCAGCTTTAATAGATGAAGGAATATTCAATAAACCAAAAGTTGCGGCACCAGCAGCAATGTTTCCTAAAAATGCACGGCGGGGATTGCTAGATTTTTTGTTGTTCATACCTGTAAGTTTTAATAATGAAAGTATTTGGTAGTAAAAGTTGGTTACAAATTACATAGAATTATTATTTTATACAATACTTTTATTTATTATATGGCTAAAAAAGAAAATATTAAAGAACAGTCCACTGAGAACAAACCTAAACCACAAAAAAATGTGGATGAGATTATCCTGCCTGCCGGTGAGGCAGGTTCACAAAAGCAAACTATTGAAGTAAAAGAATTACAAACTGAAAATATGGAAGTACACAAACATCCACATCACGTAATGCACAAAAAGAAATGGGGAGAATATTTACTTGAATTTGCTATGCTGTTTCTCGCAGTGTTCCTAGGTTTTCTTGCTGAGAACTGGCGAGAACATATCATAGAAAGCAATCGGGAAAAACAATACATCAAATCGTTTTATGAAGACCTTACGGCAGATGAACGTGATTTGCAGGTAAACATTGATTTCTTGAGGCAACAAATGCGGCAAGCTGAGTCATTGCAAGAATTAATGTTGGAATTAAATATTAAAGAACCAGCTAATCGTATCTATATGTACTTGCGAGGCATTACCCGAAGTTCTACTGGCCTTGTACATCCAAATGACAGAACAATTGTGCAGCTTCGAAATGCAGGCGGCATGCGGCTGATCAAGAATAAAAGCGTTTCGGATAGTATGGTTGGATATTACAGAACCGCAGAAATAATTCAATTTTTGAACCAGGACGGTTTAATCAGTAAAACGTCACTTCGGGAAAAATCCATACCGTTGATGAATGCCGCTGACTTTGCAAAAATAATTGACAGTACCAGTGACATTGTAAATCCTGCTGAAAACATTTATCTGCGTAAAGCTGATCCGGATATCATTACAGTTGCCTGATTGAAGTAAACAGAATTAAAACATTAAACAGAACAATAGCTATAAGAATTCAAAAGTTAAAAGAGATGGCTGGCCGAATAAAAGAATTTATCAAACGAGAGTATCATTTAACAAATGAGTGAAGAAAAAAAAGTAAATCAGCCAACAGACGAAAATCCTCTGTCAACAGAAAATGAAATATTTCTGAAGGAAATACTCAACACACAACACTTAACACACAACACAACGAAGAAAATATGGAAGTACACAAACATCCGCACCACGTAACACATCCAAAAAAATGGACCGAATACCTTCTGGAATTCTTCATGCTTTTTCTTGCCGTGTTCTTAGGATTTATTGCCGAGAATATTCGTGAGAATTCTGTTGAACATCATAGGGAAAAACAATTCATCAGGTCGTTAATGAATGATATTAAGGCTGATACTGCAAGGATTAAGAACATTATTAATCAACGAACTATAAGAGAACGAAGGCTGGATTCGTTAACATTCTTATTAAATAGCAATTCAAATACTGTTCACACGAACATTATATATTATTATGCAGTAACGCCGGCGCGGTTGATCGCCTTTAGATTTATTCCCAATGACGGCACAATGCAGCAATTAAAAAATTCAGGTGCCTTTCGCCTGATTCGCAACCGGGCAGTAGTTGACAGCATTGGCAAGTATGATGGAAGCCTAAGAAATTTCCAGCGGCAAGGAGAGATAGAAGAAACATTGGTCCAAGACTACAGGGCAGCTTCTGCCTTCATCTTTGATGCCCTTGTTTTTGATCGCATATTGGATACAGATAATAATGTCCGGATGCCTACAGAAAACCCTGCGTTGCTACCTTATGATAAACGTGATCTTCATGCATGGAATTACAAGATGTATTCAATGAAATCCATTAATAAAGCAAGCCGTAGAGATGCAAGATTATTCTTACAACAAGCAGAAAACTTACTAGAAACATTGAAAAAAGAATATAACCTGGAATGAGTGAAGAAGAAAATATAGAAGAGAGTAAGGCAGGAGGTGTAGGGAAAAAGGAAAATGACCCTCGCCCAACAGCTAATGAACAATCAACTCAAGAAAAAGAAACTTCACAACCTTTAACCATAAACCCTCAACCCTCAACCTTACACATGGAAGTACATAAACACCCACACCACGTAACACATAAAAAGAAATGGGGAGAATATTTGCTGGAATTCTTTATGCTTTTTCTTGCTGTGTTTTTAGGCTTTGTTGCGGAGAATTTTCGGGAACACCAAGTAGAACATCAGCGGGAAAAGGAATATATGATTTCCCTGGCCGAAGACCTGGAAACAGATACTGTAGAATTAAAAAAAGCTATTGGTAAATGTGATTCGACGGCTCTCTATTCTGATTCAGTTTTATTTTTTTTAACTGCTTATAAACCGGCGAAGGAAATTCCGGCAAGCTTTGCTGCCAAAATGGGCGTTGCCGGGCAGCGGTTAACATTGATCAATACTGACCGCACCTCTTCACAATTTAAAAATTCTGGTGGTATGCGATTTATTCGGAATAAAAAAATTAGTGATGCGATACTGAGATATTGGAAACAAATTGATGAAACCAATATTACACTGGACCGGTACATGGTTTACAGGAATGCCGGCCGTGAAATTGAGTTCAAATTATATGTTATCCCTCAAGTTTACAGGCAAGGTTTATTAATGTCGAAGGATTCAATTAAAACACTCAGAATAATTGATCCTGACCTAAAAAAATGGGATGAACTGACAAATCTGATTGCAATTAGTGGTGCGATAGCAAGAACAGGTCATATTCGTAATCTGAAAAGACAATTGGAAATGGCTGACAATTTAATTGCATTGATTAAAAAAGAATATCACCTTAAATAAAGTATATGCGAAACAGGGTAATTAGACTTATTATATATATGATCATTGGTTTTGCAGCAGCATTTGTGTATAGCTATTTTAAAAAATAAATATGGAAAATACAACACCCACATCATGTAACACACAAAAAGATAGGGGAGACTATTATTTAAAATACTAAGGAATAATATATAAATATTATTACCTAAATATTTTCCCTTAATCAAACCTTACTCATTTATTGTAAACGTTACTGGCTGTTGCCTGTAAGCATTTACCTCACGATCATTTTGTCTTGCAGGTATCCATTTAGGCCCTTTCCTGATAGCGTTCACGGCAATCTCAGCAAGCTTGCTGCCTTTCATTGTAATAGCTTCTACATCGCTAACTCTCCCATTTTTAGATACAATAAATTTTACTACGCATGTGCCTGATTCTCCTGCTTCAGTAAGCTCTTCAATATTTTTTTCAATTTCCTTTTTTATATAAGCATTCCAGTTGCCTTTGAATGTTGCCTCAATTTCTACAGGAATAAATTTATTGTCATCTTCTGAATAGTTTTTTATTGGTGCTTCAAGAACCTTGCTATTTCTAATTTCCTGCGGTGGAGAAATGGTTCCATCATCAATTTTACCTTCAAGATTTTTTATGTTCTATTCTTGCATCAACCAATTCCTCAACGTTTACAGGTGGTTCTATTACAAATTTATCTTTAACAATAATGGGAGGAACATAGGCCAGTGTTTTTATGGGTTTTGGTTCAGGTAATTTTGGAGCAGGTTGAATTTTTTCTTTCACTATGTCTTTGGGTGATAAGGCTACATCAATATCCAATTTCTTAAAAATTTTATCATCGGCACTTGTTTTTAATGTAACTGAAATGCAAATAATTATTAATGCGATTGCTGTAACACCAAGTGAAGAGAAGATTCTTCTATCATAAGTGTTCCGTAATTCGTAGGCGCCATACTCTTTATTTCTTCCTTCAAAAAGTATATCCAGAATATTTGCGGATAAAATATTATTCGTTTCCATGTATTATAGTTTCCTATAAGAGGCATAGAAGTAAATAATTCCATAAATAAAAATGCCTTAATTATTTTTTTCCGGGGATTCCAGGTTAAAAAGATTGTTATCCTCTTTTTTTCGGAATCCAAAATTGTAACGGATATTTAATCCAAAACGGCGGGTATCACCCTTGCGAAATCCCGTTGCATTTATACTACCCTGGTTAATGGTAAAATCATTATTATTTGTATATAATATATCATTGATGCTGGCGCTGATAAGCATTTTTTTCTTCATTAACTGTTGGTTAACGCTAAAATTTAATGCACCAAAAGAACTAAGCTCATAAAACTGCAATTGTCCTTTAAACCTGGCAAATCCATTTAATGACAGGTTAGTTGTTGGTGTTAGCTTAAATGTTTGATAAGTAAATATTGTCCAGCTGCCTTTTTTAAAGGAGAGCGGTTTATTTTCATACAATCCCTGGTAATAATTATGATTGTATTGAAAACCAGCAACAATAAAATATTTTTTGCCGGGAGGGATTGCCCCGATTGCCCGGAAATAAACTTCCTTATTATTTCCTAAATTATCATAGGTTCTGTAACTGATGGTGTGGCTGGTATCTGCCTGGTAAATAACATTGGTGAATATATCCTTTGTATTGTTTACTCCTATAGCAAGTATTGGCCTTTCATCCACTGAAACATTGGCTTCATAATTTTGAGTGAATTGTGGACGAAGTGAAGGATTTCCAGTTTCAAATAGATAGGGATCTATAAAACGCTGTGATGGATTTAGTAATTGGTATCCGGGCCTGCTGATGGTTCTGCGATAAACAAGATATGCCCTCAGTTCATAACTCATTATTTTAAATAAATTCTTACTTATATAAACATAAGGGAAA
>DASYOS010000229.1:0-14961 GCA_036007525.1 Chitinophagaceae bacterium
TTGCCCCCGAGGTATTATAATTGTATCTTTGCACCCCCAAAAAAGGTGCTTAATAATAGTAAAAATGAAGTCAAGATTTAAACCAAAGTTCCATATAAAAAAAGGCGATACCGTGGTTGTAATAGCCGGTGATGATAAGGATTTGAAGAAGCCTAGAAAAATATTGGAGATCATTACAGAAAAAAACAGGGTTTTGGTAGAAGGTGTAAATATTGTTACCAAACACACTAAGCCTTCTGCACAAAATACTAAAGGCGGCATTCAAAAAATTGAAGCTCCTATTGCTATTTCAAATGTAATGATGTGGGACCTAAAGGCAGGTGCGCCAACAAAAGTTAAACGTAGCCGAGAAAACGGAAAATTAGTTAGAACAACAAAAAATTCAGGGGAGGTAATTAAATAATGGCAACAGAAAAATATACTCCAAGATTGGCGGACAAGTATAAAAAAGAAGTTATACCTGCGCTGATGAAAAAGTTTTCGTATAAAACTGTAATGCAGGCACCAAGGCTTACAAAAATCTGCTTAAACCGTGGTGTAAACGGTGCAGTAGCTGATAAAAAATTAATTGATATTTCTATTGATGAAATAACAATGATCACAGGCCAAAAGGCAGTGGCGACAATGTCAAAAAAAGACGTTTCAAATTTTAAGCTTCGTAAGGATATGCCAATTGGCGCAAAAGTTACTTTACGCGGCGTAAATATGTATGAGTTTTTAGATCGCCTTGTTTCTGTTTCATTACCTCGTGTTCGTGATTTTAAGGGTATAAGCGATAAATCATTTGATGGTCGCGGTAATTACACATTAGGCGTTACAGAGCAAATTATTTTTCCTGAAATAGATATTGACAAAGTAAATAAGATAACAGGAATGGATATAACTTTTGTTACAACAGCAAGCACTAACGAGGAGGCATTTGAATTGTTGAAAGAACTTGGTATGCCTTTTAAAAATATTAAAAAATAACATGGCTAAAGAATCAGTTAAAGCAAGACAGAGAAAGCGTGAAAAAATGGTTGCTCAGTATGCAGAGAAACATAAAGCGCTAAAAGAAGCCCGCGATTACAAAGGGCTTGATTTGCTTCCAAAAAATGCTTCTCCTGTTCGTTTAAAAAATCGCTGCCAATTAACGGGAAGGCCTCGTGGATATTTAAGGCATTTTGGGGTATCAAGAAATATTTTTCGTGATATGGCTTTGCAGGGAAAAATACCGGGTGTAAAAAAGGCAAGCTGGTAAAATCTAAGTACTAAGATCTAAGTACTGAGTACTTAGATTAGGCATTAAAAATTAAAAGAACAAAATAATTACAAAATGGTTACGGATCCGATAGCAGATTATTTAACAAGAGTTAGAAACGCACAAATGGCTAATCACAGGATTGTTGAAATTCCTGCGAGTAATTTAAAAAAGCGTTTAACCGAAATATTGTACGATAAAGGATATATTTTAAAATACAAATTTGAAGATGATAACAAACAAGGTGTTATCAAAATAGCTTTAAAATATGATCCAACCACCAAACTGCCTGCTATACAGAGTTTGGAAAGGGTTAGCCGTCCGGGTTTGCGCACGTATGCAAAGCCTGAAGAATTTAAACGTGTGAAGAATGGTTTGGGTATTGCGATAGTTTCTACATCAAAGGGAGTAATGACAGATAAAGAGGCCAAAGCTCAAAAAGTTGGCGGTGAAGTATTGTGTAATATTTATTAAAACATAGTTTGACATTTTGTGTCTGACTCGAGATTAAAATAAAAATAAATGTCTAGAATTGGTAAGAATCCTGTAACAATAACAAATGGTGTTAACGTAACCGTTAGCCCTGAAAATGTTATTACTGTTAAAGGCCCTAAAGGAGAATTAAAGCAAGCTGTTGATAGAGATATTAAGGTGGAAGTGAAGGATGATAAAATAGAATTTGTTAGGCCAACTGACCAGATCCGTCATCGTGCAATGCATGGTTTGTATCGTTCACTGATAAATAATATGGTGCATGGCGTTACGGAAGGCTATAGTAAAAAGCTTGAGTTAGTAGGTGTGGGTTTTAAGGCAGCTAACCAGGGAAATGTTTTAGATCTTGCATTAGGTTATTCTCACAATATTATTTTTGAGATCCCCAAAGAATTAAAAGTAACAACATCACAGGAGAAAGGTCAAAATCCTATGATCACTTTAGAGAGTATTGATAAACAATTATTAGGACAAGTGGCAGCTAAGATCAGAAGCTTACGTAAGCCTGAACCATATAAAGGTAAGGGTGTTAAGTTTGCAGGTGAAGTATTACGCAGAAAAGCCGGTAAAGCAGCAGGTAAGTAATAAATAGAAAAATTTTCCGCAAACCTGCTGTCGGCAGACAGGATCGGAGAAGTAAAATAAAAGATATGTCAAAGGTTAGTGCAAGAAAAAAAATAAGGTATCGTATCCGTAAAAAAATCAGCGGAAGCGGCAGCAAGCCAAGATTAAGTGTTTTTAGAAGCAATACAGAAATTTATGTGCAGTTGATAGATGATGAAAATGGAAATACTATTGCATCAGCATCATCTAAAGAAAAAGATATTGTTGCACAAAAAGTAAATAAGGTTGAAAAAAGCAAACTTGTTGGTGCAGCAGTGGCACGAAAAGCAAATGATCTGGGAATTAAAGATGTGGTATTTGATCGTGGAGGTTATTTATATCATGGGCGTGTTAAAGCAGTTGCGGATGGTGCAAGAGAAGGTGGTTTACAATTTTAATTAGAAAATCAATTTTAATAAATGGCAAATATTTCAAAAATAAAAGGTGGCGACCTGGAGCTGAAAGAGAAAGTGGTTACGATAAACCGTGTTGTAAAAACTACAAAAGGTGGCCGTGCATTTAGCTTTTCTGCATTGGTGGTGGTAGGTGATGGTAATGGTCATGTGGGCCAGGGTTTAGGTAAAGCAAAGGAAGTGCAGGAAGCAATTTTGAAAGGGATTGATGATGCAAAAAAGAATTTGATAAAGGTTCCTGTTATGCATGGCACTATTCCTCATGAGCAATGGAGTAAAGAAGGTGCTGCAAAGGTTTTGATAAAGCCTGCTGCACATGGTACAGGTGTAATTGCAGGAGGCAGTATGAGAGCAGTTTTGGAGGCATGTGGTATTACAGACGTTTTGGCAAAATCTTTAGGATCTGCAAATCCGCACAATGTGGTAAAAGCTACAGTAAAAGCATTGGCAACATTACGTGAGCCAATAAATGTTGCTAAAACAAGAAACATTTCTTTAAAGAAAGTATTTAACGGATAATAATGGCAAAGATTAAAGTAACACAAATAAAAAGCGGTATAGATCGTTCTGAAAGGCAGAAATTAACTTTGCAGGCATTAGGGTTAAACAGGCTAAATGCTACAAAAGAAGTTGAAGCCACTCCGCAAATATTAGGTATGGTAAAAAAAGTAAGTCATCTTATAAAGGTGGAAGAATTAGCGTAATAATATAATTTATAACAGCGAGCTCCGGGTACACGGAGCGTTAAGTTCAAAATAAGTACAATGCAACTACACAATTTACGACCTGCAACAGGTTCAACTCACAAAGAAAAAAGAATAGGGCGGGGTGAAGCTTCCGGTAAAGGAGGCACATCCACAAAAGGTAACAAAGGCGGACAAAGCCGTGCCGGTTATAAAATTAAAATGGCTCACGAAGGTGGCCAGATGCCAATTCAGCGCAGGGTTCCTAAGCGTGGCTTTAAAAATATCAATCGCATAGAATATAAGGTTTTCAATCTTGGTCAGATAGATCAGCTGGTTGAGAAATATGGTATTAAAGAATTCAGTTTAGAAAATCTTTATATCAATAATCTTATTAACCAAACTGCAAGGGTTAAGATATTAGGCAATGGGGTGTTGAAAGCAAATATTCCTTTTAAGGTAAATGCCATAAGTGAAAAAGCAAAAGGCGCAATTGAAGCAGCCGGTGGCTCGGTGGAAATAGTAAAATAAGTCAGCGATATTTGCTCACGCATTTTAATGCAAACAATTAAATCGTTCTAATTCTGTGAAGAAATTTATAAAGACATTAAAAAACATCTGGACAATAGATGAATTACGCAGTAAGATAATTACAACCTTAGTGCTTATACTTGTTTACCGCCTTGGTTCTCATATTGTACTTCCCGGAATTGATCCTAACAAACTCGCAAATTTAGACAACAGCACCAAAAGCGGCATGCTTGGTTTGCTGGATGCATTTGTTGGTGGTGCATTTTCCAAGGCATCCATTTTTGCATTAGGTATCATGCCTTACATTTCTGCATCAATTTTTATGCAGTTGATGACCATACTGGTTCCTCAGATTCAAAAAATTCAAAAAGAAGGCGACAGCGGCAGAAAGAAGATCAATCAATGGACACGTTATCTTACAGTGATTGTTACAGCTTTTCAGGCAGCAGCATATATTGGGTTTTTAACAAGCTCTAACAGGGAGGCATTATTGCCTGCATACTCATCATTCTTCTGGCTATCAACTGTAATCATTTTAACTACAGGTACTTTGTTTGTAATGTGGCTGGGTGAAAAAATAACTGATAAAGGTTTAGGCAATGGTACTTCTATCATCATCATGATTGGTATTTTGGCTAGATTGCCCGAATCGTTTATGCAAGAATTTTATGCAAAACAAACCCGCGGTGGTGGTGGCTTATTAATTTTCATGGTGGAAATTGCAATTCTTATTGCCATCATTTTAGGTTTAATAGTTTTAGTGCAGGGTGTTAGAAAAATCCCTGTGAATTACGCAAAACAAATTGTTGGTAACAGGCAATTTGGCGGCGCAAGACAATTCCTTCCACTAAAGGTGAATGCAGCTGGTGTTATGCCCATAATTTTTGCCCAGGCAATTATGTTTTTGCCAACTATTTTCGCTGGCTTTCAAACTTCAGGACAAAGCTGGTCATTGTATTTTACTGATCACAGTAATTTTGTTTACATGCTCATCTACTCAGTAATGGTAATAGGGTTTACGTTTTTATATACTGCATTAATATTTAACCCTAAGCAGATGGCTGACGACCTTAAACGCAGTAATGGATTTATTCCGGGGGTAAAACCAGGGCAACCAACCGCTGATTATATCGGTAGCATAATGGATAGAATAACTTTGCCGGGGGCCGTTTTGCTTGCTATCGTTGGCATTTTACCAGGTATTGCGCAACGCTTCGGTGTTACCCAGGGGTTTGCAACATTTTTCGGCGGTACTTCTTTATTAATTATGGTAGGTGTTGTGTTAGATACACTGCAACAAATAGAAACACAATTATTAATGCGCCAGTATGATGGATTAATGAGCAGCGGAAGAATACAGGGGAGACAAACAGTTGCTCCCGGCGTTACAGGTACATAAATATTATGGAAGTCTTAAAAAAAATATTTGCCCTGACTAAATGTTGGGGTTTTTTAATAAATAATGATAAATTATAAAACTTTAGAAGAAGTTGAACTTATGCGGCAAAGTTGTTTGCTTGTTGGAGAGACACATGCTGAAATTGCAAAATATATTAAACCCGGTATTACTACATCGTATCTTGATAAACTTGCTGAAGATTTTATAAGAAAAAATGCCGGCGTTCCTTCTTTTAAAAACTATCATGGATTCCCTTTCGCCACATGCATTTCAGTTAATGATGCAGTAGTTCATGGGTTTCCTAACACTAAAGAGTTAAAGGATGGGGATTTAGTGTCAATAGATATTGGGGTTTTTAAAAATGGGTTTCATGGGGATAGCGCATATACTTATGCTATCGGAAATGTGAAGGATGAAATAAAACAGTTGATGAGAGTAACCAAAGAATCTTTGTACAAAGGAATTGAAAAAGCAGTTGCTGGCAATAGGGTAGGAGACATAGCATCTGCAATTCAGGAACACACAGAACGTAAAAATGGTTATGGAGTTGTGAGGGAACTGGTAGGACATGGGCTTGGTAAGGAATTGCATGAAGATCCCCAGATTCCTAATTATGGTAAAAGAGGTTCGGGTGCAAAATTGAAAGAAGGAATGGTAATAGCCATTGAACCTATGATTAACCTTGGAAAGAAAAATGTTATTAATGATACTGATGGCTGGACGGTGAGAACCCAGGATGGTAAACCTTCCGCTCATTACGAACATAATGTGTATATAAGAAAAGATAAGGCTGATATTTTATCATCTTTTACTTCTATTGAAGCAGTCGAAAAAGCAAATGAAAATTTGTGTAGTGATTATTATTGATCTTTCTCTTTTAACCACGCAGCTAATTCCAGCTTTAGCGCCTCACCCATTTTTTTGCGACCTTCAGCACTAACCAATAATTCTCTACTTACAGCATTATCTCCAATTTCTAAGAGAACACGATAAGGTGCTGTGTTGATATTTTCATCGAGGCTATAGAAACCACGCTTGCCGGTAGTTTGGCAGCGATAATTATTTCTGCCGGTTGTGCTGTCGAGCAAAACACCACGGTTTTCAAGAGTTGTAACAGCAGACACAGCTTTAATTAATCTTGCAGCTAATTCACGGTTTTCATTTTCATATTTATCTCCATAATGTATATAACCCCAGATTGCATTTCGTTTTGTGCCGCCATTATTATGCACTGCTATAAACACATCAGGTTTCTTTTTGTTGGATTGCTGCAATTCATAAGCATATCCTGAGATTTTTCCATCAATTATAGCCGTAGTATGTTCTATAACTGTGTTGCTGCCGGAGTCAGCATGATGAACATCCTTTCTTCCCAGGCTCCATACTTTGTATTCCTTTAAATGGGGTTTTGTTTCCATTGCTGCATCTACAATGGCTCCGCATGTTGCAGCTTCACTAAAGTCTTTACCTGTATCAGTTTGATGAGATGGTTGCCAAACAATCACATGTTTTTTTCTTTTAAAAAAACCATGCTTAAACGATTGTGTTGTAACAAAAGTTAATACAAGAAAAAGAAGTGTAATTTTTTTCATTTTTAAGATTTACTATTTCCCCAAAAATATTTTTTAAAATCAATCAGCAGGAATTTTAACTTTCACCAGACCTATATTATAATTATGTACATAAGGCATCACAAATGAAGAACTATTTATCAAAATCATTTGGTTAAACAAGTATTTGTCATTTATCCTTAACTGCAATGGCTTAGCACCAGCAATCCCATCTTTTATATCATAGGAATTTATCAATGATATTTTATTACTTATTCTTTCTTGATTATACATCTGAAGCTTTTTTCCATTACTAAGTAATATTGATAAAGAATTTTCACTGATATTTACGGGCTCAACAACTGCTTTTAAAATTTTAAAGGTTGAATCTATCCATGCATACCTGATTATCTCTTTTGGACCATTTGATATTTTATTTTGATTTCTTCCATGGTCAATAAAAAGAATTTCCTTATGGGGTAAAGTAAGTGTGAATGCTGGTATATAAAAATAATTGGGATTATTTATCCTTACTTTATTAGAATTTAAATACAGATCATTTTTAACTTCTAAATTACTGTCCAGTTTTAGGAAGTAAGAAAATAATTCCGAAACTTTTCTTTTAGAAACAACTTCTTGTACCTGGCTTTGTAAAATGAGATCATTTCCATCAATTACTATCCTATGTGATATATACTCAAGATCTTTAGGGAGAAATAATTTAGTGAAGAAGGTTTTATTTTCCACATCAATTTTGGTAACGGCAAGCAACCTTAAATCTTTAGTAATAGTTTTATTAACTAAAATTAATTTATTATCGAAGGGGAGTAAATTAACATCTTGTGGGTAGCCATCAATATATTCTATTTCGAATGCTATATTGTTTTTGTAATTAAAATTGGAATCAAATGCAGTTATATCTAACAAGCTTTTTTGTAAAATATCGTCGTGTGATTTCTGAATTAAAAATACTTTATCATTTGAGGTGATAAAATAATATTGGTATCCATCTTTTAATTCGCGACCATTTGATTTTAAATATTTTTCAATCCGCAATTTTTTTTCGATAATTTTTGCTCCTCTGCCTACATATAATATTTTAATAGTACTGGAATCCGTTACTAGAGCATAATAAAAATTTGGTAAGTATATAAATGAGATTTTTTCCGATCTGTAAGGCAGCTTTTGAATATTTTGGTATTTCAAATTAGTATCATAAATTATTACTGAACCACCAGTTGGCATCCATTTCCATAAATGTATAAAAGCATCAGGTGCAGCTATTAATTTTGTTTGCTCCCTTAGTGCATCAAAATGTACTTCACGATCTGTGTAGGTAAATGATGATTGGCTAATAGCAAAAAATGAATAAAGTAGAGCGAGTGTTATTAATAAAAACGTTTTCACATCAAACCATTAATTTGGATAATAGGCTCATTTTCACAATGCCTCCTCTAAAATACTTATTTTTAAATCTATATGGCTAAAATGAAACTTGTTGTTATTGGTGGAGGTGCAGTGGGTTTTCTTTGTTCAATTAATGCAGCTGCATTTAATCCTGATTAGATATTTATCAATTATAAAACTGCCAAGTATTTAAGTATCAGATAAATTATTGTTGGCAACGTTTTCACCATTATAAAACCTTTAAAAAAAAAGAAGACCCTTTAGAAAAAGGGTCCGTTACAAAACTAACTGCTTATGAGAAAATTAAACTTAAAACTTAAAAACTTATATGCTAGATCAAATCAATTTGATAAATTAAATTATACAATTGCTAAAGAGAAATACATAATTCATAGAATCAGTATTTAAGCTAAGAAGGGTGTAACAATTTTCAATACTTCACTCTTATGCAAAGGCTCATCAAAACTGGATGTGCCTGCATTGCCCGTTTTATAACCACCAATATTATTTATATTAAATAAAACCTGCCTGTGCCGGTCTTCTCTTTTATAAATCGGTGCATAGGGTGTTCCCTGGCTGTTATCATTTCCAATTATCCAGGGTTTAACTTTAGGGTCATATCCTGCTAACCTTCTTGCAAACCTTATGTGGGCTGCATGCCGGGCTTCAACGGAATGAATTTGTAATGCTGCCTGAAGAATATCATTATTACTTTTTAAAAAACCTGCCTGCCCTTTGTATGCACCCACACCTGTGTCTTCAAATGCCTGGGCAACGGTTAAAAATTCTTTATAATCCGTAAACACATTGGGGAATGTTCCTTTTCCTGTAAAATCATAATTTCCTTCGGCAACCGGAGTTCCCCCTGACGCAGTTATGGTATCCTGTAAAAATTTTACATGTGCACGCTCATGATCACGAATAGCTTTTATATTGTCTTTGGAGGGAATTAAATTTGATTTGCTTAGTGCAGTTTCATAAAACCTGTATTCCAAATGCTCAAGCGTAAGTGCAAAATTTAGTATATCAAGTATTCTTTCAGGAACCCGCCCATACGCCTTATTAAACAATCCGCCCAAAGCAAATGGCACAGATGTGAGCGCCAGCTTAGAGCCAAAACTTAAAAAGTTTTTTATTGTTTTTCTTCTTGGATCTATGCGCTGATAGATCTCTTCGTCTGTGTTTTCAATTTCTTTAATTATGTTCGAAATATTCATAATGATAATTATTAAGAGGTTCTTAAATGTGATCCGTCAACTTTTGTTTTAAAATATTTTGAGGTGGCTGATAAAACTTCCTGCGGTGTTTTAGCCTGGTCAAGTCCTTGTGAATTTATTACGTCATCGCCGGCAAAATCGCCAAAGCTTATCAAGTCGCGTAATGTTGCGGCATGGCGTGCTTCAACAGAAACTATTTTTCCTGCTTGTTTTAAAAACGGCCTGAATTTCAACAATTTTCCAGCCCCGTTATAAGCGGATACACCAGTATCTTCCATTGTTTTAGCCGTTTGTAAAACACTCATCCTGTCATTAAAATTTACTGATGAAAAATCAAATTCAAGTTTATGAAGTTTTTTAAGAAATAAAACCTCTCTAAACCATTCACGATGGGCAATCTCATCGTTTCTAATATCTGTTAGGAAATCTTTTTCTAACTCAGATGCGCCTGCATAAAAATTTTCCGTAACTTTTGTGTAAAAGGCAGCTTCCATCTGTTCAAGTGCATAAGCATAGTTAAGTATCGAAAAATCACCATCACCAAGTGTTGAAGTTCCATTAACCTGCGATATTTTACAACTCTCCCCGGTTAATGCAAGCCCTACTGCACTTACACCAATAAATTTAAAAAAAGATCGGCGATGAACTGGTGCGGATAAAATATTGTCATTCTCTGAAGGACTTTTTAAATCTGACATGGTAGTAAATATTAATTAATAATCTAAATGCGGAGCAACTGTATTTGCAAAAATGAAATGCTAATAGTAGAATGTATATAAGATTTACAATTGGTATACCAATATTTAAACCCTAAAATGTTGAACATATCTTAATAAACAATGGAGTAAGGCTAAACATAAACTACATTAAACATTCAAACGTAAAAAACGTGGGAAAAAAATTACTCGCAGCAATACAAATGCAGGAACAGAAACAATAAAATTAATTAACGCCCTTTTCCATCTCTTCTGCACTCTTTTTCTTAATTGAAATTTTGTTTCACCAATAAACAGAATGATGAACAGTCCAATTAATATTGGTGTGCCATAACTATCAAAAATGCTTTTAATCATATTCCGTTTGTGCTACTAATAACTATGTTTTCCTGCACTCCATCCCTTCTTTTCAAGATAAGTTTTTCCTGATTGTAGTGGCTGCATTTTCAAGCGGCGTAGCCATGGAATCGTTCCAACGATTAAGGTAACCAAACAAGCTAATAACCCCTAAAATTTCTACAATTTCTCCATCATCCCAATGCCTGCGAAGATTATATGCTACTTCATCTGTAACAGCATTTGGAACAGAGCCGGCAGCAATAGCAAAATCAAACGCCGCTTTTTCGGCATCATTGAAGGTGGGATGAGTTTTATATTCCCAAATATTGTTCAGCTTATCCTGTTCGGCTCCGTAACGTTCCGCAGCACGTATGGTGTGCGCCTCACAATACCGGCAACCTGCAGTATAGCTGGAGAGATAGCCGATTAACCGCTTTAGTGAACTTGTTACCCTGCCTTCATTTTGCATGACAGCCATGTTAAGATTTACGAAAGCCTTTGCAAGATGTGGCCTGCGCTGCATGGTGAGCACACTATTGGGACAAAAGCCAAGTGTTTCATTAAAGAATTGCACCAACTCCTCCAACTCCGGATTACTTACGGTTGATAATGGTTGTACTAAAGGTTTTTGCATGTTATAAAAATATATGGGTTTAATAAAACAAAGACTGTGAGCAACTAATTGTCTCTTAATTTTTTCCCTTCAGATCTTTTCGGATGAAGAGTTATATCCTTATTCAAATTCAATTTCATTTGTTGCTCCGGTGATGAATTTTTTGGTGGTTTACCGAATCTCAGCTTCCAGGCGCGAAGTCCGGATTTCATTTCATCCCACAAATTGAAAGGTGGCTTATAGCCGTAAGCCCTATACTTTCCGGGCTTCACTTTCCCTTTGCTTTCCACAAAAACAGAAAAAGCATTTACCCAATCATCAAAATGCTTTAATACTTCAGTGTTGTTGCTTAAATGCTCTGCCTGGTTTTCACTATATTTTTTATCCTTTCCAAATGCTTTATATGTCCACAAATGATCAGGCACTTCTATTCCCGAATAACGGCATTGTAAAACCATTGGTCCATATGCATGTCTTGTATTCCATATCTCTTCATCCTTCGGGTTTAGATACTCAGGATGCCTTAAAATTTTTGGTCTTCCTGTTTCATCTCTTTCTTCGCCTGCCTGGTCCCCATAACAATAAAATCCTGCAGTTCTTCCTTCCAGGTGATTAATATTTAGCTCTTTCCATTCTTCGGAATGTTCAAAAGCCATTGCTTTTTCCGGGTCTTTATGATCTATTGTTTTCTCATCAGGATTGCCCCCGTTCATACACACCAGTCTGTCAAACATAAGTTTTAGATTGGAAGTAGCAGCATACCAATTGTGCGGGCCAATAATTGCCCATGCATCTGCCATATCCAGCCTGGCATACATATCTAAATCCCACATCAGGTCCGGTTCTTTAAAGCTGTTTTTAGCATAGCAGTTACATGGCCATACACATAAGGCCATTGAGGTAGATGCGCATGCATTACAACTCTGTATTCTTGCTCTTGCATATACATTTCCCAAATCCTCATAATCTATTTCCCACTCCTTTGGTAAAAGTTCTGCCATACGCAGCATCAGCATTCGGGATTTACTGTCAACACCCGGACAATTATATTGCCTTCTATCAGAACCCGAAATAATTAAAATTCTAAAAGGTCTTTGCTCCGGCGGCAGTTTTGCATTATTATCATTTGGTTTCATCTTTTTGTTTTTTCCTTTATTTTTTTAATTGTAGAATAAATGCCATAAACAACCATTAAGCCAATAAAAACATATACCCACACAGGAATATTTTTACCGGATATTATAAGGTATAAATAAGCGGATATAAAAAAGAAGCCTGTTAATAAAACAGGAAGGACAATTGATTTTTTCTTTTTAATATTTTTAATTGTCCAGTAAAGTGAGATAAAGAAAAATGGAATAGCGCCTAGATAGATACCGCCAAAGATGTAAGGATTTACATTGTACTTGTCACCTAAACTTAAAAACCATTCTTTAAATGTTTCCCACCAACTCATTAGCTGAATATTTTATAAGCGACTTGTAATATTTTTATCAATCTCGGAGTAAGGCTTTTCTGCTTGTGCTTTACAATTAGACGTTGGTTAACCCTTGAAGCAACAGGATAAGGATATATCTTATTGAAAATGCTATTTATTGATAAGCCGGATGTATTTGCTAATATCAGCTCCTGGATAAGTTCTCCGGCATTGGGGGCAATCATTGTGCCACCCAGAATTTTTTCTTTTTTGAATATGCTTCCTTTGCTTATGTAGAGAATAGTTTTGGCATACTGATAATTATCTGTTATCGCCCTGTCATCACCTGAAAAATCCTGTTCCAATGTCAGATAATTTATGTTACGATCTTTTAGCTGTTTTTCATTTAATCCAAAGGTTGCCACTTCCGGATCTGTAAATGTTACCCACGACATGTGGTCGTTGTTCAACTTCTTTTTTATAGGAGAAAAAAAATTATTCAACAGTATGCGTGCATGAAATTCAGCTGCATGCGAAAACATCAGGTCGCCGGCAATATCTCCACATACAAAAACATTTTTGTTAGTAGTTCGCAGGTATTTATCCCTTACAATTTTTTTATCCTTTACTTCGATACCTGCATTACTGAGTTGTAGTGTATCCAAAACAAGCTGCCTGCCTATCCCTACAAACACAGCATCAAAAACAACATTTGTGGTGTCACCGTTTTTTAGTTTTAAAACTGCTTCATTGGCTGAGGAAAAACGTTCTGTATTTGCCTCCATATAAAAATCAATACCCTCATGCTGCAATTTTTTATAAAGAACTTCTGCCACTGAGGTTTCATCATGCGGCAAAATCATACGCTGGTTATGCACTACACTAACCTTAGTTCCTAACCGCGAAAAAGCCTGTGCCATTTCTATTCCAATGGGCCCACCCCCAATAACCAATAAGCGATCAGGCAGATCGTCAATATGGAAAATACTTTTGTTATCGTAATATTTTACAAGTTCCGTTCCCGGTATTTTTAATTTTACCGGAAGTGAGCCTGTAGCTATTATAATTTTTTTTCCTTCATAAACAATACCATCTACATCTACCTGTTTATCATTTATAAATTTTGCTTCTCCTAACGCCACATTGATCCCCTGATTGCGCAATGCTTTTGCATCTTCATGTTCCCGAATAATTTCCTGGCGGCTATATACGTATTCTATTGCCTTTTTAATATCTACCTTACCATTCACTTCCAATCCAAATTGGGATGCTATTTTTGCAGCATGTGCAATTCTTGCGACATGTATCAATGCTTTACTGGGCACACAACCGTCATTTAAACAATCACCACCGATTTCCTTGTCGGTTTTGCTATCATTAAAACTTTAAACCCAAGTTTGTTCATAGTTAAGCCAACGCTTAACCCGCCGGAGCCAGCGCCAATTACTATTATATCGTAAATCTTTTCTATCATAGCTTTTATAATTATTATGGATTTGTTTTACCTGATGTCTTTATACCAATCATTGAGCCATTTTGTGAAACTACAAGTAAGAAAAGTCGTTTAATTACCATCCATTTTATTCTAGTTTTTAAAAATCCATCCTTTACATGTCTCCGTGCATCAACAATTATCATTGGTTCTTTGATGAGGCAAACTTTTATATTTTGAAAGCATCCTGTTTGAAAAATCATAGTCTTCCATAATAGGTATCTCTTTAAAACCTCCTAATTCCTCAAAAGTTTTTTTTCTTACAAAGATTCCATCATCACCATAAAAAATTCGTTTATCAGCATGGCCTTTGCTACTTAGTCCCAAATATATGACGCGACCAAGCTTTTTTATATTGAACATCTGTGCAAGAGTGCGATCCTGATTAAAATCAGGACAAACTGCCAATTCAGCTAAAATAGAATTATCCCGTTAGTATCGGAACTGGTACAAAAAAATTATTCCCCTGTTGCAAAACCCGGATAACAGGTCATGCCCCCATCTACAAAAAGCGTTGTACCGTTAACATAATCCGATTCGTCTGATGCCAGCCAAACTGCTGCTGCTGCAATATCTTCTGGTTGCCCGATCCTATGATACGGTATCAGCTTATTCAAATTTTCCAATGCTTCTGGTGTATCCCAGGCACCGTGGTTAATGGGTGTTTGAATGGCACCCGGCGCAATACTATTAGCCCTTATTTTTAAAGGCCCATATTCCTGTGCAATGGTTTGCATCAGCATAACAATTGCACCCTTTGAAGCGGCATAATTTGCATGGCCGGTCCAGGGAATTTTTTCATGCACCGAACTCATGTGAATAATTTTTCCCGTTGCTTTTGAAACATCG
>DASYOS010000230.1:0-12694 GCA_036007525.1 Chitinophagaceae bacterium
ACGAATGGCCTATGGTCAATCGAAACTTAAAGTCTGAATATGGAATTTGATCATCCTTCATGGAGCAACAATACAAATATTTATGAAGTTAATGTAAGGCAATATACTCCTGAAGGGACTTTTCAGGCATTTGAAAAGCATCTTCCCAGGCTTAAAGACATGGGAATAGAGATTTTGTGGTTTATGCCAATTACCCCAATCAGTAATAAAGATAGAAAAGGAACTTTAGGAAGTTATTATGCTGTTCAAAATTATACAGATGTTAACCCGGAGTTTGGGACTTTAAAAGATTTTATTGATCTCGTTAAATATGCACATCATCTATGTTTTAAAATAATAATTGACTGGGTTGCTAATCATACCGGCAATGATAATGTATGGATAAAAGAGCATCCAGATTTTTTCTGCTATAATGAGGAGAGTCAAATTATTCATCCCAATGGTTGGGAAGACGTAAGCAAATTAAATTATGAGAATCTGCAAATGCAGGTGGCGATGATTGATGCTATGAAGTTTTGGGTTGACACTTGTGATATAGATGGTTTTAGATGCGATATGGCACATTTAGTTCCACTCGGGTTTTGGAAAAAAGCAATAAGAGAATTAAAAAGAACTAAAGCAGGTTTATTTTGGCTTGCTGAATGTGAAGAAGCAAATTACCATGAAGTTTTTGATGCCACTTATACATGGAAGTGGATGCATAAAAATGAGATGTTCTGTAAAAAACAAGCTGATTTAAAAAGCCTTGAAGAGCTTTTGATGGAATATGATCTTTTGTTTTATAAAAATGCGTACCGGGTTTATTTTACCAGCAACCATGATGAGAATAGTTGGAATGGAACAGAGTATGAGAAATATGGGGATGCAGCTAAAGCGTTTGCTGTATTCAGTTGTACATGGAATGGTATTCCCATGATCTATAGTGGTCAGGAACTTCCCAATTACAAAAGGCTGCAATTTTTTGATAAGGACCAGATAGAGTGGAAACAGGAATGCGACCTGCACAGTTTTTATAAAACGCTATTACATCTGCGAAAAACAAATGCAGCATTGCGGGCCGGCGATAAAAAAGTTATAACTCATATACTAAGCGATGAGGATGAAAATGAAATATTTGCATTTCTGCGAAATAATAATAATGATGAGGTTATTATTATTTTAAACTTATCTCCTGAAAATACAGCCTGTAATATTATTAATGAATTACTGAAAGGCAGATATAGGGATGTATTTACCGGGGAGGATTTAGTTTTAAATAAAGAAGTGGATATTCAAATGAAGCCATGGGATTATCTTGTTCTTGAAAAAGAAAAATAAACTCAACAATTGTTTTACCAATATTTTCCGTTTACTCACTCAATTTTTGCCATACACAATTGTTTCATTACACTTACACAATTGTTTAAAAGCAGAAAATACAATTTGTACCTTTATTAACTATCCATAAAACATGTTAAAAGCGTTACTTGTAGATGATGAAGTTAATAACCTTAAAAGCTTAGCATTTTTACTTCACAATGATTGCGAAGGCATAGAGGTTACCGGAAAAGTAACGAATGCCGGCAAAGCAAGAGATTGGTTAGCCCATAATGCTGTTGATGTAATTTTTTTAGATATAAATATGCCCGGCGAAAATGGCTTCCAATTTTTAAGCAGCCTTACCACCAGAAGCTTTAAAGTGGTTTTTGTAACTGCTTATGATGAATATGCAATACAGGCAATTAAGGCAAGTGCACTCGATTATTTATTAAAGCCCGTAAATATTGAGGAACTGCAAATAGCAGTTGAAAAAGTAAAACATTCTAAAATAAATCCCGGCGCAGCAGAGCAAAACCAACAGTTACTCGAAAATTTTTTGCAAACCGTTAATAAAAACACACCGCCTAACAAAATTGCATTGCCACACTTAGGAGGAATAAGTTTTATTGAAGTGGATGATATGGTGTCGTTACAAGCCGACAGTAACTATACTATCATACACATGAAAACAATGCAAAAATTAGTAATCACTAAAACGCTGAAAGATTTTGAAGACCTGCTGAACTCAATACAATTTGCCCGGATACATAAATCGTACATTGTAAACCTGAAATATATAAACGAATACAACACAAAAGATGGCGGCGTAGTAAAAATGACTGACGGAAACCAGTGGAGCATCAGCAGAAGGCAACTGGATATTTTTCTTGAAAAAATGAAAACATTCAGTTTAATGTTTGGTAAATAAGCAGGTTGTTATACCTTATCCTCTCAATTATTCAAAGTGCGATTTACCTTAACGCTTTTAATCCTT
This sequence comes from Chitinophagaceae bacterium, assembly GCA_036007525.1. Taxonomy (GTDB): domain Bacteria; phylum Bacteroidota; class Bacteroidia; order Chitinophagales; family Chitinophagaceae; genus Ginsengibacter. The sequence goes on from DASYOS010000230.1 coordinate 2,294, forward strand.
TTTTCTTTTATAATTAACTGCAAGGCACAGCCTGCAGGCTATACTGCTTTTACAGTAAATGATGGCTTACCTGGCAATCATATTTACAGATGTGTTGAAGATAACAAAGGGTTTTTATGGGTAGCGACCGATGAAGGCATTGCACGGTTTGACGGCAGGCATTTTCAGATATTTACTACACAGCAGGGATTGCCCGATAATGAAGTGCTGGCTGTTGTAAAAGAAAAAAATGGACGTATTTGGGTAAACTGTTTTAAACAAAGTCCCGCTTATTTTGATGAAGTACAAAACAGTTTCATTAATGCAAAAAAAGATAGCAATTTAGCAAAGGTTTCCGGTACAAAGGCCATGTATGTTTCCGCATTACAAAACGGTGGTGTAATATATTATAATGAAAATGGGTTTTATATTTTCAGGGATAAAAAATTGGTTGAACTTAAGAATGAAAGAGATATTCTTTTCCTGATAAAAGAAAATGATGATGGCTCTCAATTAAGATTGGGCAGAATTTTTTATCCGGCATTAAAAAAATATCACTCAAAAATATACCATCTGCAAAAAAATAAAATTATTGACAGTCTGACCACAAACATGAACGCTATTAATTGGATACCTGCCCTTGATGATGGAAAATTTTACAGTTTCAATCGTGATGAAAAAAAATGCTATATCTATTCCAATTTTTATACTCATCCTATTCGCTTCAAGTTGGATTCTATCAGTATTCCAGAGCCTTTTTACAATTTTTCATTTACCAATACCAGTCTTTATCTCATAGGTTTTTCAGGTAAGATTTATGTGATTGACAAAAAAACTTTGCAGCAGCAATATATTATCAGCGGCAATTATTTACCCAATTCTTTTTACAATGATAGCAAAGGAAATATATGGGTATCTACGGTTGATAAAGGACTTATCGTTTATAGAAAAAAACACTTTCCAAATTTTGAAATGCCTGCGGGCTATACCAGAACCAATTTTTTAAGCCTTGCTCGTAAACAGGATGGAACATTGCTGGCAGGTAATTATTATGGAGAAGTAATGGAAGCCGATGAGAAAAAATTTACCGTCAACACTATTTTTAAAAAAATACCTTCCAGGCAAAGGAAAATACTTATAGCAGGCAATAATGTTTTTACTTTTTCCGAAGATGGCATTACCGTAAATTTTTCTAAGCCATTAATAAACCCTGCGAACAAAAAACCGTATGCTGCAAAAACGGCAATTATTTATAACGACAGTATCATTATTACAGGCCTTTTTTCAGGGGTTATGAAGCTGAACACTATTACACAAAAAATCACCCTGCTAAACCCATTCACTAAAAGAGTAACCGCACTGGTTAAGGCAAATGACGGTATGATTTATTTCGGCTCTACTGATGGATTGTATAAATATAATTATTCGCTAAATACTGTTGTTTCTCTTGCCAAAAATAATCCACTGTTTGGTGAAAGAATAACAGCTCTTAGTGCCTCACCCGATAACCTGCTATGGATAGCTACTCCCGGTAATGGGATTGTAGTAGTAAAAGATGATAAAGTGCTGCTTAATATTACAGCAAGCGATGGCATCATCAATAACTCCTGCCGAAGCATAACATCAGGAAAACCAGGACAGGTTTGGTTGGGTACAGCACAGGGAATAAGTATAATTAATTACGAGCTGCGAAATAGTAGAATAAGATTTTCCATCCAAAATTTATCAGTTAACGATGGGTTAACCAATAATGAAGTTAATGAAATGTTGTATCAGAATGATATTGTTTATGCCGCCACAGCCGATGGCATTTCTGTAATACCTGCCGATATTTCTATTCCTAAATTTGATATCCCTGTACAAATAATAGGCATAAGCATTAATCAGCGTGATACTATCATCGCAAAAAAATATAATCTTGATTATGATCAGCAAAGTATACGCATCGGCTTTGCGGGTATAGAGTTAAGCGGTCATTTCAAAAACCTGCAATACACATTAGACAAAAATAAAAACTGGATCAATTTAAATGAAAATACGCTTGCGCTGCAACTCAACAATGGCAATCATACATTACAGGTTAGGGCAGTAGATGTAAACGGGAATATCAGTGATAAAATACTCACCATGCAATTTAGTATTGCTACTCCCTTTTGGAAAGCAGCATGGTTCTGGATAACACTGGCAATAGTTTTACAATTCCTAACGATTTATATGGTAATTCGCTGGCAGAAAGAAAGGAAAAAAACCAGGCTTGCAAAGGATTTAGCCATGGTGCAAAATGCTTCTTTAGAACAACAGGCATTTACATCTTTATTAAATCCGCATTTTATGTTTAATGCACTCAACAGCATTCAACATTATATTAATGTGCAAGACAGACAAAACGCTAATCGTTACCTCAGCGATTTTGCTTCCCTCATTCGCAAAAATTTTGAAGCAGCGCAGCAATCCTTTATTCCTTTGGAACAGGAACTCGAAAACATAAAAATATATTTACGCTTAGAACAAATGAGGTTTACAAACCGGTTTACATACAAAATTTATATTGACGATAGTGTGGATACAGATAATTGGATGATACCAACCATGATGATGCAACCCCTTTTAGAAAATGCATTGCTCCATGGCATAATGCCTTCAACTATTAATGGAGAATTGATAATTGATTTAAAAGAATTTGATACAAGTTTACTGATTACTATAACTGATAATGGTATTGGCATTGAAAATAACCGTGCTTTAAAACAGCATGATCAACACAAGAGCCGAGGAATGGAATTGATAACAAAACGCATAGCAGCGCTCAGCCACTTTGTTACTCAGCCCATCACCATTAATATGGCACCAGCTTTTAAGAACGATAAAAACCCCGGGAATAAGATCACATTACTAATTCCTGCTGAACTTTATAAAGCCTGGCTTCATGCGCAGAAAATACAATGATTACTATTGCACAAAGCGATTTTTTTTCTTTTAACAATAAAAACCATTTTATGATACGCCAGCAAACGGCAAATATGATAATTCTTTTACTTCTATTTAGTGGTTTAGCAAGCTATGGGCAGGCCATTAAGAAGAACGATTATTTAGTGTCTTTCCATGACACCATTAAAGGCGAATACGGATATAAAAATAAAAAAGGAGACATCATTATTCCTTTGGGAAAATATTCAAGATGCTTTACCCATATTTTTAAAACGTATGCAATTGTTGCAAAACCAAATGGGGCTTTTATAGCTATTGACAGACAAGAAAATATCTTGTATGAAATCTTTCCTTATGAAAACGGGCCAGATTATATATCGGACGGGTTTTTTAGAGTAGTTGAGAATAATAAAATTGGGTTTGCCGATGCTAAAACCGGAAAAATTGTTGTTAAACCTCAATTTGATTGTGCCTGGCCTTTTGAGAAGGGTGTTGCTAAGGTTAGCAGAAAATGTAATATACAATCTCAAGATGAACATACGACCTGGCTAAGCAATAATTGGTTTTACATTGATAAGACTGGAAAGAAAGTGGCCAAACTAAAGACAAAAAAGAATGGAAGTTTTTAATTCGGTCGGCGAGGACACCGATCGCCTGTGAAAAAAATCCTAGTCTTTGCGAGTCGGTTATTAAAAAAAAAGTAACGAAATATTATAAAGTTAGGTGAAGCAATCACCGGATAATGTTTTTAATAGTAGATTGCCCGCCTGAATGATGAGTAGGGCAGGCTTCGGCACAGAGAAAACGATTGTAATGGAAATTTAAAATGCGCCTTGCAAAGACGTGCATTTTATTTTAGCGGATGCGAAAATTTGGGTTGCATCCTGTTTGTCTTACCACTCACGACATAATTTATAAAGTTTTCTCATTACCATTCACTCACTCATAGGACTCACTCACACAATTAAACGCAGGTATTGCACAGACAGCATCTTGAGTATTTAAATACTACACTACTTTGGTATTAGCTTAAAGTATTCAAAACTAAATAAACTGTAAAATGAGAAAGTTATTATCCCTTTTATTGCTTGCAGTTTCAGTGCAAGTGTTTTCACAATCGTACCCAATAACAGCTATAACAATTTCATTGCCTGCTAATCCCGATGCCTCTACCATAAAATGGGCAACTGGACCTTCGATGCTTACAATTACCGCAAGTGCGAAACCCGTTAATGGCAGGACAGACCCACGGCTTGAGTCAGGTAAAATATTAGTGTCGATTAAAAAAGGTGGTACTAAAATTTGTGGTTCATATACTCCTGCATCAGCGCCATCAGCAAATTTTAATGCGGCAACCAAAGTGTGGACTGGTAATAATGCAGTTTCATTATTGGGTCAGGAATGTATTTTACCAGCCGGTGATTATGAATTTTGTGTTCAGTTTTTTGGACAAGGTCCAACAGGATTAGCACCTTTAAGTGAAGAAAAGTGTAAACCATTTTCAATAGCGGATAATACACAGCAAAGTTTTAACCCGCCTATAAATGTAACGCCAGTTGATAATAAAGTGTTTACTGAAAATGAAATAAAAACTCCGATTACATTTCGGTGGACACCAGTAATTCCTAAACCAAGGGAAACGGTAACCTATCGTGTAAGGGTATGGCAATTAATGCAGGGACAAAACGGTATGCAGGCAATTAAAAGCAATACTCCTGACATTTCTAGAGACGTAGATAACCTGACACAGGCTTCGGTAATTGTCCAGCTCAGGCAACCGCCTCCTACTGCTTTTATCTGGAATGTGCAGGCATTGAATAGGGATGGCAAACCGATTGGTGAAAATAATGGAACAAGCGAGGCTTTTAGATTCACTGTGCAACCTGTAAATGATCCTCCTTCCATTCTTAAGTTACTAATGCCTAAAAATGGTTCTATTCTTTCGGCAAATGAAAATCCCAAATTTACCTGGACTAATTTTTTTCCTGGTGATTTGGATGGAGATGGATATTATAAAATAAAAATTGTTGAGATAAAAGGAGATGAATCGCCCGAAAGTGCAATAAGAGGTAATAAACCTCATTTTGAAAAAGATTCACTTATCCGTCCTTCTTTTGAATATCCTACATCTGCACCAAAATTTGAAAGCGGGAAAAAATATGCGTGGAAGATAGAAGCCAGGAAAAAAGGGGGAGTGAAAATTACTGAAAGTGAGATTAATGAGTTTTCGATAGCTTCAAATAGTGGCTGCCCAAGGCAAAGTGTAAGCTGGCAAACTGTAGCATTTGAATTAAATAAGATATCACACTGTGCAGTTGATCAATTCGCATGCAGGTCTTACACTGACACTGTAACTAGACCAACTCAATATCTCTGGACAGGACAATTTTCTCTGTTTTATTCAGTTGCTGACCAAAACAAGATTTTAAGCGAAGCAAAAAGCTGGGCATTTTATAACCGCCCGATTGGATGTGGAGGAGCTTACAAATCAATAATTTCCATTACATATGTGATGGCGCCTCAAGGTAACTCGGTTGGTATATCAATTAGGTATGGCTGCTGTACAAGAATGAATAATCCACAACATGGAATTGCTTTAATAAAGTTTATTTCACCCACATTTGAATCGCCTACGGAAAGCCTGAGGCCTGAATTTAAATGGAAGAATGAAAGCGGTTCCAATGACTTAGTTTACAGGGTAATATTAGTTGGGTTAAATACCTATCAATACGGTGATCCTTTAAGGGCTTTCAGGGAAAATATTGCAATTGTTGACAAGGAGTTTATTTCAAACACTTCTCTGAAATATCCTGTTGATGCTTCATCTCTGGAAAAAGGAAAAGGTTACGCATGGACGGTACAGTCTTCCAAAAAAGGTGGAAAATTTGATGATTTTCCAACCGTTTTTAGAACGTTTGTGGGAGGGTCGTCGGAACCATCGCAAGCAATGCCATGTAGTGATTGTTATTTGGGTTGTACAATTGAAGGAGGAGGTTGCATGAACAATGGAATAGGTTCTTGCTTTTGCTTTACTCCTCTTCCTATAATGTCATTTTTTTGGGCAACCGATTATGCTGTAGATAACCGGGATATTTTAAACTATTTAGGGGTTGAACAACTAACCATATCAAAAGGGAAATATCCGTTTGATGCTGATCGCAATGTAGTTTTACCATTCTCAAACCGGATTAGAGACAATAGGAAAGATAAAAATAAAGCAATGTTTGAAGGTTATCCTATGAATGCTGCCTGTAATGCTGATGGAAATTCCTGTATAGGTGGACACTATCCCAATCCCAAATTAATGAAAGGGAAACCTTCTTTTTATACCATTGACGCTAATATTGATAAGGAAGGATTTGTTAAAGGGATCACTCTTTCTTACAAAGACAGGGCTGTGGATGGCAGCAACACGGGAAATAATAACAACCCTGGAGTTCAAATAAAAATATTAGATGGTGATCAAACCTATACTGGTGGTTGTGAGGGTGAAGGTACGTGTGACAATAAAATGTATCCTTACGGAGAAGGAGATAAATTAGGGAAAGGAGAAGCTGTGGTAAGCTTCAAACTTAAAAATGGTTTCCTTATTGGAGAGTTTTTAAGGAAGTCGCCTGAAAAAACAGATAGCAAAGTTTTTACAATCACTAAAAAAATTACACTGAATAAGGAAATATGTGAGAAGTTGGGAGGAGGCTCTTTGACAATACTTCCAGGGAAATACGACATTGATCGCTCAACCAACAAACTTGGTACAATAAAACTTAATACAACCCTCGGAAATCCTCAGGAGACAATTGGATCCCTAACATACATAACTTGTAAGTGTAAGGATAATGTTGGCACTTATACTAATTCATGTTATAGCACAACTGATTGCAGTGTATGTTGCACATATTGTCGCGCTAAAATAGTTATAGAAAGAAACGGAGGTGTCATTTTTAGAACTAATACTTCAACATTAGGTGAAGTGAATACTAAGTTAGACGAAGGAGAATATATATTAACACTCTCCGATGTAGAGGTAGATAAAGTGAGCGTAATAGTTACACTCATACCTATAAAGAGTAAAGCTGTTACTTTGAAATTTATTAAAGTGAAAGAAGAATTGCAAAAAGGAATTTCGATTTCTATGCCAGGAGAAGGAACAGCTACTATAGCTGTGTACCGATATATAGGAACTGAAACGCTTGTAAAATAATATATATTTTATTGAAAAGTTAAAATTGACCTTCCTATTTAAATCAAATCGAAGGCGATAAAAAATAAACCACATTCAGTACGAGTAAAAAGATTGGGCGGGGTTATGGTTCGTAGATACCAAAAAACCCTAACCTTTCTTTTACACCAAATCAGGCATTTAGAAAATGAAAAGTTCAATAATTTTTTGCGCTTTACTTATAGCAGCTTCCTCGTCATTTTCACAAACTAAAAAAACTGCTACACCTGTTAAAATAAAATGGGTTTTAAGTGTTAAAGGTGACTTTTCATTTGTAAAAAAATGGAGTTATCCTGAAGGAGTTGAGGTTAATGAGTTTGGACAGTTAAGTTGTAACGGATTTTGTCCACCGGAAACCGAGGCTATGTTTGATAGTACAGGAAAAATTGCCAAAGACTCATTAACCGCTTTTTATAAAATAGTAGACACATCTCATCAATCGTATTCTATTGATTGCAAGGCCTGGTGCTATGAATGGGCTGGCGCAGATTTTATTGAAGTTGTTCGCAAATCTGTTGACACTACTTATTGTTATACATTATTAAATGCTGCAACACACTGCAGTTTACAACTTAACATTGCCGGTGCCAACTGCTTTGCAATAATTGAATTAAACAGTGTTGTAAAAGAAGGAAATGCCAGATACTACTGCAGAAATGGTTACATCACAATTGACAAAAACCTTTGGAAAAAGGGGATAATGAAAGCTATCTTTAGTTTTAATTTTGAAAATAAAGAAAATCCCAAAAAACCAATTTATTGGTATGGAAAAATCTTTACTAAAATTAAACCGGGTTGATAGAAAAACCGGACCAATAACCTGTTCTACGGGAAAAACAACCTAATGGAAGCGTCATTTTTATTGATCCATTAAAATCTGTTTTCCGACTTTAAATAAAATATGAAAACCTTATATAATTACAAATAACTGAGGATAGGATTTACCACTCACTCACTCACAGGCTTCACACACACAGTTAAACCCAATTGATACGTAAACAGTATTGTGCAAGCTTTACTACTAACCTACTTTTAGTATGTGTTTAATCTTTAAACAAAACTAACATGAAAATTAATTTCAGTATTTTATTATTGGTACTATCACTGCAAGTGTTTGCACAATCGTATCCAATAACAAGTGTCATCACATTGCCCGCAAATCCGGATGCCTCTTTAACTAAGTCGGGACCAGGCACTTTAATGCTTTCAATAACAGCAAGTGCCAGGCTTGTTAATGGCAGGATAGATCCCCGTGTTGAGTCAAGTAAAATATTAGTGTCCATAAAAAAAGGGGGTGTTAAAATCTGTGGTTCATATACTTCTACATCTGCACCATCAGCAAATTTTACTTCCGCAACCAAAGTCTGGAGTGGTAATAATGCAGTTTCACTATTAGGTCAGGAATGTACTTTATCTGCCGGTGATTATGAATTTTGTGTTCAGTTTTTTGGACAAGGTCCAACTGGTTTGGCTCCTTTAAGTGAAGAAAAATGCAAGGCTTTTACGATAAAAGCAAATGAACAGATAAATTATCAACCGCCGCAACTGATTGCCCCGGCTAATGGTACCGTGCTTAAGGAAACAGATTTAAAAAAACCAATAACATTCCGGTGGACCCCGTTAGTTCCTAAACTCAGTGAACCTGTAACCTATCGCATAAGAGTATGGCAACTGATGGAGGGACAAAATGGAACACAGGCAATGAAAGCAAATATGCCCATTGTTACGAAAGACGTTGAAAATCTTACACAAACTACTATTGTAAATTTATTATCCGGTCCTTGTAAGCCTCCCTATCTATGCAATTTTATATGGAGTGTAGAGTCGTTAAATAGGGAGGGGAAACCCATAGGTGAGAATAATGGATATAGTGAGGCATTTCAATTTTCCATCAATAGTTGCAATGTCAACTTAGATTTGAAGCTTGTTTCTATTGTTTGTATACCTGATGCAAATGAATCCAAGGGATTAAGGAAGTACAAAATTTGTGTGTCTTCAACATACAGTAGCCCCACTCAGAGTCTAACATATATAAATTCAGGAAGTGGCTTTAATGCATATCATCCTTCTTATACGCCGATATATCCGATAACGAATCTTAGTCCTGCTTTACAAGTTCAAAACAGTGGTTCTCCCAACACAGCAAATTATTGTTTTGATGTAGAAATCCCAGCCGGACAAACGTCAATTAAGCTTGGTTTACAGGGAGATGATAAAGACCCTGGTCCAATTGTTTGTCAGCCTGGTGCACAACTCGATATTAACTTACCAGACTTTAAATTAGCCAGATGTGAATGTGGAAGGTGGGAAGGTCTTAGAATTAAGACTGAGGGTCCGTCAGAAATATATAAATGTGAGTCGGAGATTAAGTGGAAATGCAGGCAGCCATTTTCTTTTTCAACTTCATACCAATGCAATCCTTCAACAGATAATTGCAAAGCTAATGTTAGCTGGACAATTACAAAAGATGGTACTTCTTATACATCAGGCACAGGAACTGCCGGAGCCTTTACACCAACAGCAAACGGCACCTACACAATTACTTTAGATGCCGATTGCAATGGAATAAAATGTAAGCCTTGCACTTATACTATTATTGTTAGAGATTGTATTGAGGACAAATGTGCATGTGGCAAATGGGATCAGGGAAAACAATTTGTTATTCATGGGTTTAATGGAAATAAGGCAGAAGAAATAGAAGAGAACTTAAAATGTGGTGATACTTACAATGCTATTATCAAAGGTTCTTCAATGGACCTCACGGCTTCATACACATGCAATGGCACCAATAATTGTAATACAACCTACAGTTGGAAAATAGTTTCACCTTCCTTCTTTCCCAGTGCCTTTACAACACAAACGGTCCCGAATTTTATTTTTAGTGAAGTGGGAACTTATCAGGTTAAACTTATTGTTTCCTGTAACGGAAAAGTATGTGATAGTTGCGTATCAAATATCAGGGTAAAAGAAAATGATTGTAAATGTGGTAAATGGGATAAACTCACAGTGCAGAATGCTGCAGGCACATCTAAATACGCATGTGATACAGAAATACCATGGAGGTGCAAGAATCCATTTACCTTTTCAACTTCCTATCAATGTGACCCAAATTCTGATAATTGCAAAGCAAAAGTAAAATGGACAATTACAAAAGATGGTACTTCTTATACATCAGGCACAGGAACTGCCGGAGCCTTTACACCAACAGCAAACGGCACCTACACAATTACTTTAGATGCCGATTGCAATGGAATAAAATGTAAGCCTTGCACTTA
>DASYOS010000231.1:0-5613 GCA_036007525.1 Chitinophagaceae bacterium
TATATTTTTATTTTTTACCTGATCCATTTCCGCAAAGGTACGATTTGCAAAAATGAGTTTCTGAATCATTCTAAGCCCAGCCATCCTCTTAAGTGTAAGAATTTCACTTTCTTTGTAATGTATGAAACCAGTTTATATAATAGACGCAATTAGAACACCCGTTGGCAAATATGGAGGGGCTTTAAGTTCAGTTCGTCCGGATGATCTTTTAGCGCATGTAATAAGAGAATTACTTTTCAGGAATTCAAGCATAGATATTAATGCTATAGAGGATGTAATTGCAGGGGACGCTAACCAGGCAGGTGAGGATAACAGGAATGTTGCAAGAATGGTGGCATTACTTGCAGGTTTGCCTGTAAGCATTCCTGGGGCTACAGTAAACAGGCTATGTGCCAGTAGCCTGCAGGCTATTATGGATGCATCCAGGGCAATTATGTGTGGTGATGGTGAGTTGTACATTGCCTGCGGTGTAGAAAGCATGAGCAGGGCTCCTTTCGTTATGCCAAAAGCAGAAAACGCTTTTAGCCGAAACACTGAGATATATGATACAACACTGGGATGGCGCTTCCCGAATAAAAAATTATCTGAAATGCATTATCCATTTTCTATGGGAGAAACAGGAGAAAATGTTGCAAAGAAATGGGGAATATCACGGCATGCGCAGGATGAATTTGCTTTTGAAAGTCAGCAAAAATATTTTGAAGCATTGGATGCCGGTAAATGGATAGATGAAATTGTTTCAGTGGAAATTGAAACAGGGAAGGAAGATAAAATAATCTTTGGCCGGGATGAACATCCCAGGAAAACGAGTATGGAAAAACTGGCCACTTTAAAACCTGCTTTTGCTAAAGAGGGCACTGTAACTGCAGGAAATTCATCAGGAATTAATGATGGATCTGCTGCCATGTTATTGGCAAGTGAAGAAGCAGTGAAAAAATATAATTTAAAACCGATGGCAAGAGTGATCAGCATGTCTGTTGCAGGAGTTGATCCATCGGTAATGGGAATGGGGCCTGTACCAGCTACACGAAAAGCATTACAAAGAGCCGGTTTAAACATTGCTGATATTGACCTGATAGAATTAAATGAAGCTTTTGCATCCCAGGCAATTGCATGTATTCATGATCTTGGACTTGATCTTGAAAAAGTAAATGTGAACGGAGGCTCTATTGCAATTGGCCACCCATTGGGCTGCAGTGGTGTTAGAATTTCAACTACATTATTGCATGAAATGAAAAGGCGAAAAGTAAAGTATGGTTTGGCAACAATGTGTGTAGGCGTGGGGCAAGGAGCGGCGGTGATTTACGAGAATATTGTCTGAACCATGATTTATGGGATTTTTAAGATTAATGGGAAACAGAATATTGCCTATAACGAATTAGATTTAGGAATTTATATCCCAATAATCCTGTAATCCCAATAATCCCGGTTCAGACAATTCTGTACAATTCTTTTTTCACCAACCTGTAATTGGTAAACACAGAAAGCGCTAATAATAGTAAGCCCACTGCTAACACGCTCCAATGTAAAAAATAAGAAAGATCATTTCTTTCAACGAATGAAATTTTTACAAAAGCGTAATGCAATAAAGCTGTTATGATAACAGCACCAATTACAACAAAAATATATACTGGTATCCAGGTTTTAGCAACCGTTTTACTTAACCAGTTTGGAGAATAACCAAGGGTTAGCAACAGTTGCAGATTTTCTTTGCTTCTTGCTATCATTAATTGTAAATAAAATGAGAACAGCATTAATGCAAGAACAATAACAAGAATCCCAAAAACTCCCAATGCACTCACAATATTTTGCAGAATTTTTTTTATCCGGCCGAATTTTGTTTTGTCTTTATTTAAATGATAATTTTTACTCTCTAAAAATGTTATTAACTGGGGATTGTTGGCATCTTTTGTTTTGATATAAATTCTTGAGGGATTTACTTTTGCAACTCCTCCAAAATTTAAATTGCTCCATTCCATAAATGTTTTAGGAACGAGGATAGAATTTATTCTGTCGCTAAGGGCAACAATATTTCCTTTATAGTTTTGAACACCCATAGTCCCGTAGATCTCTACAATAATATTTACTGAAGAAATTGTTTTAGAAGAAAGCTGCGGCAGATCCTGACTGGGTGCAAACACGTTATACAGTTCTAAAAAATCTGAAGAAAAAATTATGGGTATCGTTTGCTGTCCGGGTTCCCATATAAATGACGGGGGAACAGTATCAATAAATGCATCATCTATACTTTCTAAAAAAAGATCTGTGCTGAAAGGAATAATAGTTCCGGCACTTGCTTTAACCCTGTATTGATTGGATATTAAGGGAACGGCATTCTCAATTGTGGGCTGGCTCTTAATTTCAGTAAGCTCATCATCTTTAAAAGTATTGTCCTTTCCCATGTTCTCATTGGTGATCACTTTGGTAATTGAAAAAAAATCGAAACCATTTTTTCTTGGATTATTTTCTTTTAATAGATTATTTATGTTGATAAACATTTGCATGGAACTTAATAGCAATAACACGCCAATGCCTAAGCCGAAATAGCTAAGCCATTTGCTTATCTTGTTCTTACTAGTATTAAATAAAGGAGCGATATTTTTAAACGATAAAGGCATTATACTTTTACTATACTTTTAAAATTCTTTGGCCTTTAAAAAAATCCAATTCCTTAAGATCCGCAAATATCATTGAAGCATTTCGCTGTTTGCATTCTTCTTCTATCAATTCAAATGCTTTGATCCTGTTATTTTCATCGAGATTGCTGAAAGGTTCATCAAGCAATAAAAAATCAAATGGCTGCATTAGCGAACGGATGATAGCGATACGCTGTTGCTCACCGTAACTGCATGTTTTAGCAAGCCTGTTTAATTTATCGCTGATTCCTAAGCGGTTTGCCATCTCATCAATTTTTTGTGGAGGATGATAAGGGGAAAGTTGCCGTTTTAATTCAATATTTTCTCTAACTGTCTGATCAGCAAATAATCTAAGATCCTGAAAAATAATGCTGAGATTCTTTTGGCGGTGAGTTGAAAATATTTCTAAGGAAAAGTTTTTTATATTCTCATTTTGATAAGAAATAATTCCCTCATAGTCTCTTCTCAAACCATAAATAAAATGGATAAGAGAAGTTTTTCCGCTGCCGGATGGGGCAACTACATGAACATGCTCACCTTTAGTAAAAGAAATTTTTTTACCCCAAACTTCTGAACCTGCAATTTGTTCCACTTCAAAAAATGTAGGTACTATTTGCTCAAGAAGTATTTGCATAAGTTCAGTAGATGTTACTGCTATCTGAGTTTTAAATATTATTAGGTTTCATTACATATCAATACGCACCTCTTTGCAAACGGATACTATCGGAAGTCCAATTCAATCTCCGCTTTTTTCTTTCTTCTTCTTTAATTTTTGCGATATCATCCGCATACTGGCTAAGCTGTTTTAAGCTATTGGTCTTTTTATCCAGAAAATTTAATTCTCCATTGCTAACCAGTCCGCCGTTTTTGTATTCCCCGCCGGTAAAAGAAAAATTATTCCAGGTAGCAATGTTTTTGATATAAAATGCGTTGCTAATACTATCTTTTGTAAATTCTGGTTGCATAGCTTTTAATATCATTTGTATATCCACAAATCCTCCCATGGGATGATTATTTATCAGGGAAAGAAATTCAGGATTTGTTTGTGGGCCTGAAAAGTATTTATTTACTGCATCCTGTTTATTGCTTATTACAAAATATTTATCGTCTGTTTTTTGAAAAGTATTTTTTGGAGTAGAATCCTTCCCCATTTTGTTAGCAAAGCCAAGCATTTTATTAAACGCATCTTTATCACCTACAGCCACCGCAAATAAATATGTTGCGTCAGTTTTATTGTAATAATTAATGAGTGTATCCTGTATTGTTAATTCCTTTATTTTTTTTGCAGTATCCTTTATCATTGAAATGTCAGTTACTGCAAATAATATATCCCCTTTAGTTGCTTTTATAATATCATCTAATGATAGGCCCTGGGCTGAAAGAAACAGGTTAATAAACCCATCAAGGCCTGTAAGCTTTATTATTTCCAGCAAACTGCCCGGGGTAAAATGTAAAGAGAAAAGCCCGGCAAGATTATTTGCCGGAAGCTTTTTAATCATGTCTGTATTGATGTTTCCATCCCCTTTCTTTAAAATATCAAAAAGCTCTTTACCAAAATACTGCTTATGGTGGCCGGTAATTTTTCCATCCTCAAAATTGATCGTCGCTGTGGAAACATTATCCTCCAGAAATTTATTAAGCTTTACCATCCCTGCCATACCCGGCATGCCCGGCATTGAACCTTTTGAAAGCTCATTTGTATTTACCCAAAAATGTATATCGCCATCTTCATCTAGCAGTTTAGCAAATTTTTCATTTTTATAGAGGCTGTTATCATCTGTTAATTTAAAAATATTTTTGCAAGTGATTTCTAAACTATCTGAAGAAAGGGGTGCGAATGGCATTGTTCTTTTTGTAGAATCATTTAGTGCACTTGAATCCATAAACTTGCGGCTATCAGCATTACTAAGTATGGCAAACTTTTCATTATTCCATCCAATTATTGAGGAATCGGTTTTATAAATATTTAATTCTCCATCTTTACTTAAAACAGCATTAGGTTGCATAACCTTTATAAATTCTGCGAATGCTTTACTGTCTTTTAAACTGCCTTCAAAAATGGCTTGTCCGTTATTTTCAGGCTTCAATATAAAAAAGATCATATTAGATTTTACATCAATCCCTGTTTTAGCCGGATCATCAATAAACGCCTTTGAAGTTGCGGGGATTGAACTATCAGTCATTAACTTATTATACCAATAGGATTTTTTTATTTCATCCCAGCTAAGTTTGGATAGTATTGATTTCGTGTTAAGCTCTATAACAATTGAAGCTTCTTTAGGAATCATTCTACCTAAATTATTTTTTTTGCCACATGAGAAGATCAGGATTGAAAACAATCCTATCAGCGAGATCAGTTTGATATATTTCATATAAGTTTTTTTACTAATTATAAGGAAGCGTACAAAGTAACCCGAAATTATTTGGTAAAATATTTTTCCAGGTTATCTAAGGCAATAATTTCCTGTTCATTTTTTGCAAGGTTTTTTACCACACAGTTTTTATCCTGAATTTCTTTACTGCCAATAATTATGGCATATTCAATATTTTTTTTACCGGCATACTTAAATTGTTTATCCATTTTTGCAGCCTCAGGAAAGAGCTCACAACTGATGCCCTTACTCCTTAATTGCTGCATTTGAATATATGCAAACTTACTTTCCTCGTTTCCCATATTAAAGAACAATGCTGTTACGCCTTTTTGCATGTTTTCACTAAACAAGTTTAATTCTTCCATTACGTCATATATCCTGTCAACCCCAAAGCTTATTCCTACTCCTGGAATGCCGGGCACGCCAAATAAACCTGTAAGATCATCATATCTTCCGCCGCCGCCAATACTTCCCATCTCAATATTCTTTGCTTTTACTTCATAAATAATACCTGTATAATAATTGAGCCCCCTTGCAAGTGTGAGATCGATCTGTACTTTTTGCGAACCTAAATACTCTAAAATAAATTCCATCTCTTCAATTCC
>DASYOS010000232.1:0-3823 GCA_036007525.1 Chitinophagaceae bacterium
TAAAATGCTGCTTGGATATAGAAAGGAAGCATTACACACGCTCAAATCCATCAAACATAAGTACAGTTTATTTTTGCTGAGTAATACAAATATAATTCACCTGCAGGCTTTTAATAAAATTTATAAAGATGAGGTTGGCCAGGGTTGCCTGGCTGATTACTTTGATAAAATATATTATTCTCATGAAATAGGTTTTCGCAAGCCGGATGCTGAAGCGTATAAATATGTTTTAAAAGAAAATAATTTATCTCCAGTTGAAACTTTATTTATAGATGATTCCATTCAGAATATTGAAACAGCAAATACGCTGGGCTTACAAACCATTTTTTTAAAAGAAGGGGCGGGAATAGAGGATTTAGGATTATAAAATTTATTGACTTTTCTCACTACTCACAACTCACTATTTCACTTCTTCATAATCAATATAATCTTCTTTTTTTGTAGGCTCCTGTGAAGTTGTTTTGTCCCGATTATTACCGGCAGGATTTTGTTGCTGATTGAATGTGTTCATTTGGTCCTGCATTTTGCTCTGCATTTCTCCAAATTGTTTTTTTACTCTCTTTGAAGTTTGATAAATGGGAATGATAAAATCAAATATCAGCTTGTATAAAAAATAGAGCAGTATAATTTCCCCGGCCAAACGTAAAATATTCATTTCGCAAAAATATTGCTTTATATCAATCTCCATATTTGCAAATGGTTATTTAACTATAATTTGGAGCATAAATACTAATTACTTTATATTTGCATCGGATAAAAGAATTAGTGCAAGGGAACGGCTTCGTTCCCTTCTTCTTTTCTCTAAGTCGTAGAAATAGGATTAAATGATTTTGGATACCAAACAACAGGCAATTGAGGAGTTTGTAAATACCCAGTTAACTGGCAATGAGGATGTGTTTTTGGTAGAGGTAAAGGTTCTTCCGGGTAATAATATAAAGGTATTCTTAGATGCAGATAACGGTATAACCATTGAAAAATGTATTAAGGTTAACCGTACATTGTATAACCAGATTGAGGAATCAGAATTATTTCCTAATAATGATTTTTCCCTCGAGGTTTCCTCTGCCGGTATGGAGGAGCCTCTAAAACTCTATCGCCAATACAAAAAAAATATTGGAAGAACAGTAGAGGTTACAATGAATGATGAAACAAAGAAAGAGGGGAAATTAGCGGAAGTAAATGAGGAGGGGATAATTATTGAAGAAAAAACAGGGCGGGGAAAAAGATCAGTTATCCAAACAATGAATATTTTATTTAACCAGGTTAAGCAAACAAAAGTGCTGGTGACTTTTTAAACACCATATTGTATGGCAAGTATTAATTTAATTGATTCCTTTCAGGAATTTAAAGATGCTGAAAACATTGACAGGCCAACACTAATGAAAGTGATGGAAGATGTTTTTAAAACCCTCATCCGTAAAAAATACGGCTCAGATGAAAACTTTGATGTTATTGTTAATGATCAAAAGGGTGACCTGGAAATATTCAGGAGAAGAACGATTGTTGATGATGATGATCTTTATAATACGCTTACTGAAATCGAATATAAAGATGCTATTAAGATTGAGCCTGATTACCAGGTTGGTGAAGAATTGTATGAGGAAGTTGATATTCAAAAAGAATTTGGAAGGCGTGCAATATTAGCTGGAAAACAAACATTGGCAAGCCGCATTAATGATCTTAAAAAGAATATTTTAATAAAGAAATATGAAGATCGTATAGGTGATATTGTGAGTGGCGAAGTTTACCAGGTTTGGAAAAAAGAAATTTTATTGCTTGATGAAGAAGGCAATGAAATGATACTTCCAAAATCAGAACAAATACCATCTGATTATTTTAAAAAGGGAGAAAGCATTCGTGCTGTTGTAAAAAAAGTAGAACTAAAAAATAGCCAGGCAGTTATTATTGTATCCAGAACAGATATTTCTTTTCTTGCAAAATTATTAGAAATTGAAGTGCCCGAAATTTTTGATGGCTTGATAGTAATAAGAAAAATTGTAAGGGATCCCGGGGAAAGAGCTAAAGTTGCAGTAGAAAGCTTTGATGACAGGATTGATCCCGTAGGAGCTTGTGTAGGTATGAAAGGAAGCCGCATTCACGGAATTGTTCGTGAATTAAAAAATGAAAATATTGACGTAATAAATTGGACTAATAATCAGCAATTATTGGTTCAGCGGTCCCTAACTCCCGCAAAGATTACCAGTATGGATATTGATAATGAAACCAAGCATGCTAATGTATATTTAAAGCCAGACCAGGTTTCACTGGCAATTGGCCGTAGGGGAGTTAATATAAAACTTGCCTGCGAATTAACAGGGTTAGAAATCGATGTATTTCGTGATAATGAAGGAGAAGTTGAGGAATTTGATATTGATCTTGATGAATTTAGCGATGAGATTGAAACATGGATTATTGATGAGTTAAAAAGAGTAGGTTGTGATACGGCAAGAAGTGTGATAGAGCTTACTGACGAGGAACTAGAGCGCAGAACTGATCTTGAAAAAGAAACTATTACAGAAGTTAAAAGGGTGTTGAATGAGGAATTTAAGAAAGATAGTTAATGGGTTATTATTAAAGAAGATTTTAAAAACAAAAAGTTAAGTCTCCCTCTTTATGTGAGAGAGATTAAGTGAGAGGCAAAAATATGTCAGAAGAAAATACACCACGGTTAATGGCGGCAGCCAAGGAGTTTAACATAGGTAAAGATACCTTGATAGATTTTCTTGTGTCCAAAGGTTTTAACGGAGATGACTTAAAGCCAACTTCAAAAATTTCAGGAGAAATGTACCGTGTTTTGCAGACGGAATTTCAGCAGGATAAAGCGGCTAAACAAAAAGCAGAACAAATTGATCTTCCTAAAAACGCAGTTACAGATTCAAAACGTAAAAGGGATGAAGAAGATCTTTCAATAAAGAAAAAAGAAGCAGCTAAGGTTAAAGAAACACCCCCACCGCCAGCGGAACCGGAAGTTAAAGAGGCACCTAAAGAATCGCCTACACCTGCCACGCCGACTCCAACACCAGAAATAACAAAAGTTGATGTTCCTGAAATTGAGCAACCTAAGGTTATTGATAAAATTGATCTAAGTACTATCGATTCATCTACCAAGCCAAAAAAGAAAGGAAAAACAGAAAAGAAAGAAGAGGTAGAAATAATCCCGACTGCTATCGGGACAAAAGCACCGGCTACAAAAAAATCAAAGAAAAAAATTGAAGAAGAACCTGTAAAGGAAGAATCTAAACCCGAAGAAATAGCTGAACCAGCAATTGATGAGCCGCCCGTTATTGAAAATATAAAAGCTGAGAAATTAGAAGGTCCTAAGATCATGGGTAAAATTGAATTACCTGTGGCTAATGATACAAGGCCGCTGGATGAAAAGCGCAAACGCAAAC
The DNA here is from genome assembly GCA_036007525.1 of Chitinophagaceae bacterium. Lineage (GTDB taxonomy): Bacteria > Bacteroidota > Bacteroidia > Chitinophagales > Chitinophagaceae > Ginsengibacter. Next base: position 3,393 of record DASYOS010000232.1, read on the forward strand.
GCATTCCGGTTGATCAGAAAAAAGTGGGAAATGCCCCATCTAATTTTCAGCGTGGCCCATTTCCGGGACAAGGAACGGGGCAAAGGCCACCAAGCCCTTACCAAGGCAATCGTCCGCAAGGCGGCGGTGGCGGAAGGTTTAACAGGAATGCCCCGGCAGTTGCCAGACGTGATGATAAGGAAATTGATCAAAAAGAAATACAGGATAAGATACGGGAAACGCAAGCCAAGCTTGCCGGTACAGGCGGCCGTGGCAAAAGTTTAAAAGCAAAATACCGTAAGGCAAAAAGGGACGAAGCTGCAGATATGCAGGGAGGTGAAGAAATAACAGATAACAAATTGCAACTCACAGAATTTATTTCTGTAAGTGAATTTGCAAACCTTATGGATGTAAGCTTTGCTGACGTTATCAGTAAATGTATGAGCCTGGGT
>DASYOS010000233.1:0-4677 GCA_036007525.1 Chitinophagaceae bacterium
GTTCTAATCTTGGTAATCATTTAATCCCATAAATCGTGGTTCAGAAGTTCTTTTCATACCTTTAATTAAATATTTCTTATGAGAATTCTATATGCTGCTATTGCAATTGGCTTATCATTAATTATTGCTTTCTGGATTGCCGGCGGGGCTTTTAAATACAAATCAAAATCAACTGAAACGATTGTTGTAACCGGGCTTGCGGAGAAAGATTTTGCTAGTGACCTTATTGTATGGAATGGCTCTTATTCCCGCAAAGCAATGGATCTTAAAAGTGCATACGCAGCTGTAAAGGTGGATGAAAGTGCAATCCGTCAATATCTTAAAGGAAAAGGCATTGGTGATAATGAAATGGTTTTTTCTTCTGTAGTAATAAATAAAGAGTTTGATACCAGGAGTGATGAGAGTGGTAGAAGATTGGGTCAGCAATTCAGTGGTTACAACCTTACGCAAACTGTAAAGGTAGAATCAAAAAATGTTGACAAAATTGATAAAATAGCAAGAGAGGTAACAGAATTAATTGAACTCGGAATTGAATTTAATTCTCAACCGCCACTTTTTTACAATACAAAGTTAGCAGATGTTAAAATGGATCTGCTGGCAAGGGCTAGCGCTGATGCAAAATTAAGAGCAGAAGCCATTGCAAAGAACTCCGGAAGCTCCCTCGGCAAATTAAGAAAAGCAAGCATGGGTGTTTTTCAGATAACAGGTAAGAACAGTAATGAAGATTATAGCTATGGAGGATCTTTTAATACCTCAAGCAGAAACAAGACGGGGAGTATTACTATTAAGATGGAGTTTGCGGCAGAATAAGTTTTACGTATTAAGTGATAGGTTGTATGTGTTGACAGGCTTATAACGTATAACTCACCACTTACAACTCCTTCTGCATCACATAATCATTCATAAAATATCCTTCGCCAATTGGTAGATCAACTTCAGAAGTAGTTTCAAAGCCTAATTTTTGATAGAAAGTAACAGCATTATTGCTTCGGTTAACATTCAGTTCCAGGATTGAAGCACCCATTGGTTTTATAATTGAAATAATATATTCAATTAATTTTTTGCCAATGCCTTTGCCATGCTGATCCGGTAATACATAAATCTTATCGAGCTTATAAAGGGAATGTGATGTTTTATCTTTAGGATAATAGGCAGCGAATCCAATCGGTTTTTTATCCTCAAAAGCAATAATAAATGTATGCTTTTCAATCTCAATTTGATTTTGGAGAGATTGATGGCTGTACATCATGTCAAGCATATAATCCAGCTGCTCTGCGGATAAAATTTCTGCAAAAGTTTTTGGCCATATTTGATGGGCTAACGTATGAATAACCGGAATGTGTTGTGTAGTTGCTGTTTTTATTTCAATCATTATTTAATGATGACCTTAATATTAGGGGCAAAGAATTTGCGATTAAGTTTATCATTTACAATAATATCGAAAAAGAATAGTTCTTCACCCTTTTGAATGCCGCCCATGATATTATCACGCCACACTTTAGGCAGAGGTGTGCTTTTAAAAAGATCAGCGGTGTTGGTAAATACAATCTCTTTTCTGCCGGTTTCTTCATTTTCAATCACACTTTTTTTGCGATAGAGAAATTGGTAAGAGCTAATGGTATAAACATTATTGTTAGCATCTGTAATTTTTAGTGGCAGCTTTACCAACTGATTTGCTTCATCTACTGTAACTGTAGCATCCTTCTCGTTTCTGCCAAGAAATGTTTTTACAACAGGAGGTTTAAATTTTGTGACAGGGGTTATGGTTCCATTCTTTGGTTTTTTTACAGCAGGTTTTACTGACTGGCCAACAACTGAAAATGAGATAACAAATGCAAGCAATGAGCAATAAAATGATCTTAGAGACCTCATAGTTATTAGATTGAACTAAAATTACAAAGATGTAAAGCGCATTGCTGTTAAATAGTTGATAAACTCTCTTCGATTATCTTAATTTTGGTTTCAGCATCCTCTTTCTTTTTCTTCTCAAGTTTAATCACATCTTTTTTTGCATTTTGGACAAAATTTGTGTTTGATAATTTTTTCTCTACAGAGCTTAGAAATTTTCTGAGATGTTCAAGATCTTTTTGTAATTGCTCTTTTTGTATGCCTGTATTTATGGGATTTTCTGATTGTATTAAAAATTTGTCTTTGTTTACAATAACTGATAAGCAATTATCTATTGTATCCTCTATATAAGAAATCGATTCTGCATTAACCTGCTTAGAAAGAATATCCTGTATATCAGAAAAATAGCCTTCATGTTCAGTTTGAATATGGAGCTTAATTTTCTCCTTTGGTTTTATCTGATTTTTATTTCTTACATCACGAATAGATGTGATAACTTCCTTTAAGGTATTTCCCTGTTCTAATATTTTGCGATCAGGCTTTTCTGGTTTTTCAAATTGTTGAATGATAAGATCTTCTTCTCTATCCCTTAATAAATGATATATTTCTTCTGTAATAAAGGGCATAAAAGGATGCAGCAATTGCATAATCTGTTCGAAGAAAGTTAGCGTTTTATGGTAAACAATTTCATCAATAGGCTTTTCAAAATCCGGTTTTATCCATTCCAGATACCAGCTACAGAAATCATCCCAGATAAGTGAATAAATAATTTTTAATGCCTCGCTTAATTTAAATTGTTTGTATAAATTGTCAACTTCAAGTTGTACTTCGCTGAGTCTGTTCTTAAACCAATCTATAGCAAAATTTTCTTCGATTAATAATCCAATTGGTACCAAAGGCATTGTGCCCATCTCAGGATTAAAGTTCACTTGTGACATCATCATCGCCTGCATTCTTTCGGGTAAATCACTTTCAGATTGTTTTGCTTCCCATAATTTTATCAACTTCAATGCATTCCACAATTTGTTATTAAAATTTCTTCCCTGCTCCAGGCTTGCCTCATCAAACAAAAGATCATTACCGGCAGGAGAGGAGATCATAATCCCAAACCGAACAGCATCTGCCCCATATTTGTCAATCAAATCTAAAAGATCAGGGCTATTACCCAGGCTCTTACTCATTTTTCTTCCCTGCTTATCTCTTACCATTCCGGTAAAATAAACATCACTGAATGGCTTTTCTTTTTTGTATTCCATACCCGCCATTATCATTCGTGCCACCCAGAAAAATATTATATCCTGCCCTGTTACTAAAACTGATGTTGGATAATAATAATTAATGTCATCATTGTCAGGGTTACTAATTCCTTTAAAAACCTCCATGGGCCAGAGCCACGAGGAGAACCAGGTATCGAGAACATCTTCATCCTGCTTTAATTGAACATTGATTGTTGAATATTGATTGTTGAATATTTCTTTTGCCTTTTCTTCATTTTCTGCAACAACAAATTTTCCATCTTCATCATACCAAGCAGGTATTTGTTGTCCCCACCAAAGCTGACGGCTGATACACCAATCCTTTACATTCTCCAACCAGTATTTATAAGTTGCTGTAAATTTCCCTTCAGGATGAATTTTTATTTCACCGTCTATTACAGATTGTAATGCAGGCAAAGCAAGTTCTTTCATCTTCACAAACCATTGGGTTGAAATTCTCGGTTCAACAACTGAATCTGTCCGCTGGCTATAACCTAGCCTGGTTTGATACTCTTCTTCTTTTACTAAAAGACCTTTTTCTTTTAGCTCTTCAACAATTTTTTTTCTTGCAACAAAGCGATCCTCACCAACGTGAATCTTTGCAGCTTCGCTTAAGGTTCCATCTTCATTTAATGTATCAACAATAGCAAGATTATGTTTTAAACCAATATTGTAATCATTAATATCATGCGCCGGAGTGATCTTTAAAATGCCTGTACCAAAATCTTTATCTACGTATTCATCAAAGATTATTGGAACAGATTTATTGATAAGAGGAACTAAAACAGATTTGCCTTTTAGTTTTTGGTAACGTTCATCTTCAGGGTTTGCACAAACTGCAGTATCACCCATGATTGTTTCCGGCCGCTGTGTTGCAATTACAATGTAATCAGGTGTTGAATTTTGAGGGCTGTATGTTGTATGTCGAATACTATTCTCTTCTGCTATGAAATACTTTATATAGTAAAGCTTTCCCGTTACTTCTTTATACTCTACTTCCTCATCACTCAGAGCAGTTTTTGCCGCGGTGTCCCAATTGATCATTCTTGCACCACGATAAATCAATTCTTTGTTATACAGATCCACAAAAACTTTTATTACAGCTTTATAATAATGATCATCCATGGTGAATGTTGTTCTATCCCAATCAACACTGCATCCAAGTTTTTTTAGCTGGCTGTAAATTATATCGCCGTATTTTTCTTTCCATTCAAATGCATATTTTAAAAATTCTTCTCTTGATAATTTATTTTTATCAATCCCCTTTTCTTTCAGCATGGCCACCACTTTTGCCTCTGTGGCAATGGAAGCATGGTCGCTGCCAGGAACCCAACATGCATTATACCCGCTCATTCTTGCTTTACGGATTAAGATGTCCTGTACGGTTTCATTAAGCGTATGCCCCATATGCAATACGCCTGTAACATTTGGAGGAGGAATTACAACAGTAAAAGGATCACGTTTATCAGGCTCACTTTTAAAATATCCTTTTTGCATCCAGTGTTCGTACCACTTGCTTTCAATCTCTGCAGGGCTATAATTCTTGCTTAATTCCATATGGTAAAAAAAATTC
>DASYOS010000234.1:0-2137 GCA_036007525.1 Chitinophagaceae bacterium
TTAAAATCCGGAAACGCATCTTTAATAATTTTTGACTCCATCAGATCAGTAACTGTTACTGATGCTCCCATTATACATTTATTTCCTTCCTTGTTTATACCATTCAACTCATTTTTATTAAATAAAAAATCAATATCCGAAACCACCATTTTTTCATGTTGCTGAACATAGAGATCTGTTCCGCCGCCTAAATATTTTTTTGAATATGTTGAAGTTTCAATTCCATTAGTCTTAATATTCAATTCCAATAATCTTTTCTTAATGTCAGTAAAATATTTGGGTAGAATTGAATTAGAAGTAACATATTCAATAACATCTCCTTTATTTTTTTGCATTACCTCAGCAACACTTTTCGCCGCTCTTTGTATCGATTTATATCCCGTGCACCTGCAAATATTACCATCAATTGAAGCAATAGCATTTTCATAATTTTTGTCAGCTTCGCTTAAACAAAATCCTGCAAGTGAAACCACAAAACCCGGTGTGCAAAAACCGCACTGTGTTGCACCTTCATTATACATCGCCTGTTGGGCAGGATTTAATTTCTCCATATTCAATCCTTCTATAGTCACAACATGCTTTCCATTAATATTACCCAATGCTGTAAGGCAGGATGTTACACTTCTATATCTTAATTTATTATCCATAATTTCTCCGACCAGCACAGTGCAGGCACCACAATCTCCCTCACGGCAACCTATCTTTGTACCCATTAGGTGTTTATGATAGCGAATAAAATCAAGTAGCAAATCACCCTGGGGTAATGCGGTAGAGATTTCTTTATCATTAAGAATAAATCGTATCAATATATTTTTACTTTTTGTTTAAAGTTACTATAATTGAATAAATGAAGGTGGAAGATACCATATCATTTGATAAGCAAATTTATTACAGGCTTATTGCTTTATGGGTGCTGTGCGAAGCTGTGCTTGGCGGATTAATGCATGCGGTTAAAATACCTTTTACCGGAATTGTTGTGAGCAGCGGGGCTGTAATCTGCATTTGTTTGATTGCATATTACGTACCTGTAAAAGGCGCTATACTAAAAGCAACCATTATTGTAGCGATTTTTAAAATGATGCTTAGTCCGCACACACCACCCACTGCATATATTGCTGTTTTTTTTCAGGGGTTGATGGGACAAATTCTTTTTTTCAATCTTAAATTTTTCAGGCTCTCCTGTATTTTACTTGCAGTACTGGCATTAGTTGAATCATCGATTCAGCGCATTATTGTACTTACCGTTTTATATGGAAATGATTTATGGCTTGCTATAAATGAATTTATAAGAAAGGTTACAGGTAACACAGAAGTAACCAACTATAGTTTGGCAATTGCAATAGGTTATGTAATACTGCATGCTTTTGTTGGGGTGATGGTAGGTGTATTTGCAGGAAGTATTGTACGGCAATCAAAATTATGGAGCATTTTGCATAAAGAATATCTAATTCCGTATAGTGATGAAATACACAGCGAGATAAAGCCTGTCTCAACCAAGAAAAGAAAAAAAATAAAATACATTTTTGTCTTTATCTGGATAGCTTTGATTATTTTATTCCTTCAGTCTTATTTGCATATTGGTAAACTACTAATGCCCTCTCAGCTTCCTTTGCAAATACTTTTACGTTCTTTATTAATTGTCTTAACCTGGTATTTTTTGCTTAGTCCTATAATATCATCATTGATAAAAAAATGGCTTAGCAGGCAACAGATAAAATCAAAAAATGATATTAACCAGGTAATATTGCTTCTCCCTTCTACCAAATATATTTTTTTAAAGAGCTGGACGCTTTCATCTTCTGCTAAGGGCTGGAAACGCCTGTTAATGTTTTGTAAAATAGTTTTGGTTAATACTTTGCGTTAGAGTTTAAATATTTATTATGTATAATGGTTTTATAATTTACTTAAAGAACTTTTTTTTAATTTTTGCGTTATTTTTTATTTCAATTAAGGGATATTGTCAAGATGAAGACACCGTAAAGGAAATTACCTTGCTATCAGTAACTATAAAAGCATTTGAGCAAAATAGAATATTGAGGGATGTACCCGCTGCTATAAACTATATTGGTAAAAATACACTTGAGCGTTTCAGCTCAACATCAATTGTTTCAGCAATTAATTCTACTCCAGGTGTTAG
>DASYOS010000235.1:0-5985 GCA_036007525.1 Chitinophagaceae bacterium
AACGCCGGTTTGATTGGCAAGGCATATTAATACCCAAAGGATATCTGCCATTTCATCACTGAGCTTTTTATTTTTATCACTTTCCTTAAAAGATTGTTCTCCATAAATTCTTACCATCAATCTTGAAAGCTCGCCAACCTCTTCCATCAATATCCCAAGGTTGGTAAGGGGATTAAAATATTTTACGCCAACTGTTTTTATCCATTCATCTACTTTTTGCTGAGCTTCTGTAAGGGTGAGTTGTTCAATCATTCTATTTATTAATCACAAATGTAATAATCGTGAGAGGTGAAACGACAGAAGTGAGATTTTGACCTTTCACGTTTAATTTTCACGTCTCACGTTAGGCAGTTATATTTTCAATCTTAAACCTGATCATCCCCGCTGGTACTTCTATCTCCGCCGTTTCGCCAACTGTTTTACCCAGTAAGCCATGGCCAATTGGAGAGAATGCGGATATTTTACTTTGTTTAAGGTCAGCTTCTTTTTCAGAAACTATCTGGTAGGTAATCTTCTTTTTAGTTTTTAAATTGGTAACAGTAACTTTTGTGAGTATAGAAACTTTGCTGGTATCAATATTTTCTTCATCCACAATTCTGGCAGTTGCAATAACACCTTCCAGCTGCTTTATCTTTGCTTCAAGAATTCCCTGCGCTTCTTTAGCTGCATCGTACTCTGCATTCTCTTTAAGGTCACCTTTTTCCCGGGCTTCAGCAATTGCAGCAGAAGCTGCAGGACGTTCAACACCTTTCATGTGTTGAAGCTCTACCTTCATCTGCTCGTAGGTCTCTTTTTTTACATAGTTTGTTTCAGTGCTCATAAATTCGATTTAAATAATTATTTCTCTTTCAGGATAAATGAAAAAAAATACAACGCCCCATATTTACTGAGGCGTTGTATGGCATAAAGATAGAAAAACTATAATGTTATTCCAACTCCAGTTTCTCTAATAATATTTTGCTCATTTTATAAAAAGCCTCATTGCTATAGCCTGCAATATGCGGTGTAATTATTACATTGGGCTGCAATAAAAGCCAATCCAGTTGGTCATTTTCTAGCTGCGTATAGGTTTCAAATGTTTCATTTTCCAATACATCCAGGCCGGCGGCTGCTACTTTACCATTTTGCAAAGCATTTATCAGTTCCACTGTATCAGTTACTTTGCCCCTGCTTGTATTTAAAAAAAAGGGTTGTTTTTCCAGCGCATTAAAAAAAGAGTTACCTGCCATATGATGCGTTTCAGCTGTTAGCGGCACATGAAAACTTATCACATCAGAATATTTGCAAATATGTTCAAGGTTTGCTTCACGGATATAGCCGCCTCCAAAATCAAATTTATATTTATCATAGGCAAGTACGGTAACATCAAAGGGTGCAAGTAATTTGGCAAAGGTGCTGCCCGTGTTTCCAAAACCAATAATGCCTATCGTTTTTCCACTTAATTCCACCCCTTTGTTGGCGTCGCGTATCCATTTATTATTTTTTACCTGGTCAAAGCTGGAAGAAATTTTGTGCATTAAACCAAGCAGCATACCAAGCGTATGTTCAGCTACAGAGTTGCGGTTACCTTCAGGGCTACTTACACATTTTATTCCTCTTCCTTCCGCACAGGCTACATCAATTAATTCCATGCCGCTGCCAAGCCTACCTATCCATTTTAACTTTGTTGCTTTGTCAATGATTTCTTTATCAAGTTTAAGCCTTGTGGTTATTATAAGTCCTTCTGCCTGGTTGATTATTGCAGATAATTCTTCATAATTTATTTTTTCAGCATGCAGTATCGAATAGCCTTTCTGCTGAAGTGAGGACGTTAAATGGTTGTGTGCTTTAGATGTTATAATTACCAGTCGTTTCAAATATGTTTGGTTTTACTTGCCTACCGCAGGCAAGCATATAGCTATCATACTAATTTCTACATTAACATTTTTTGGCAATCCTTTTACTGCTACAGTTTCCCGTGCCGGAAAATCACCATCAAAATATTTTCCATATATCTCATTCACCTGCCCGAAAAGTTCCATATCACTTAAAAAAATAGTTGTTTTAACCACAGCGCTAAAATCAAGTTCAGCTTCTGATAAAATGGCTTTCAGGTTTTTCATCACCTGGTGTGTTTCTTCAATGATATCAGCATTTGCAAGTTCTGAAGTGCCTGGCTTTAAAGCAACCTGTCCGGAAATGAACAACAAATTACCAGCCTGAACTGCCTGGTTATAAGGGCCAATGGGGTCAGGGGCTTTTGATGTGTTTATTATCTTTTTTGTCATAAGTGTTTTTTAGAAAAGGGATAAAATTCCAAAACTTTCCATCAACTAACAAACCTATTTTTACATAAAGAATTGTACATGCAAATAATTGTTTGGGCAGATGAGGTTATTAAGAAGGAACTTCAGGACAAGAAACTTAATGCAAATATACAGGTAACCTTTGCAGAAAGCTTTGCTGATATATCAGATTATACATCTGCTGATGCTTTTTTTATTTTAAAGGAAGATATCAATAAAGAAGAAATTAATGATTTTGGAGGGAGGTCGGTATTTATTAATTCAGTTATACATACTTTAAAAGAATTAGAGCTGCCAAAAAATTTTAGCCGGATAAATGGCTGGCCAACTTTTTTAACCAGGGAAGTATGGGAAATGGCAACCGGAGAAGAACAAGCCATAAAGTATATTTTTGAAAAATTAGGATGGAAATACATAATAGTTGCTGATGAGCCGGGGCTGGTTTCGGCAAAAATAATTTCCATGATAATAAATGAAGCATATTTTGCTTTGGGTGAAGAGGTAAGCACTAAAGAAGAAATTGATTTAGCCATGAAATTGGGAACCAATTATCCTTACGGCCCATTTGAATGGAGCCAAAAAATTGGCTTAAAAAAAGTATATAGCGTTCTGGAAAAATTAAGTAAGACCGACAGCCGATATAATATTGCCCCCGCAATGAAGAATGAATTAACCAATAATTAATGGCAATACTATTAAACATAGATACCGCTACGGAAATTGCCATTATAAGTTTAGCCGAAAATGATAGTGTTATAGATCATGTAACTAATACAAATCAAAAAGATCACGCTTCTTTTCTGCAACCTGCAATAAAAATTTTATTACAAGAGGCAGATTTGACAATTAATAATATAAATGCTGTTGCCGTTGCTGCCGGGCCCGGATCTTATACGGGCTTGCGTGTGGGCATGGCAAGTGCAAAAGGCTTATGTTATGCATTGAGTATACCAATGATAACAATTAATACTCTGGAAGTAATGGCGCTTTCATCCATTAACAGAATAAAAGATCGATCAGTATTGTATTGCCCTATGATTGATGCAAGAAGAATGGAAGTGTTTACCGCTGTTTACGATGATCAACTTGCAGAAATAATAAAACCCTGTTCTATGATATTAAATGAAGAATCTTTTAAAGACATACTTCAAAAAAGCAAAATTTATTTTTCAGGAAGCGGAATTCTAAAGTTGAAAGACATTTTGGAAAACTCAAATGCAATATTTAATGACCATCAAACTACTCCTGATGCAATGACAGCGTTATCTTACAGCGCCTATATTAAAAAAAGTTTTGCCGATATAGCCTATGCATCGCCGGAATATCTAAAAGAGTTTTATACCCCATCAAAGCCGGGAGTATGAATATTAAAGGCATAGATTATTATTTAAAAAATGCCTGCTACATTATTATCTTTATAAAACTCAAACCATAAATAATGTATGCGAAACCTAACCAAAATTTAGCTGGTGATGTAACAGGTGATGAAGTGACAAATACATTGCCTATTAATTATTATCATGTAAAAAAAGCTGCACTTGTTTTACGCTCCTTAAATCATAAACTTCGGCAGCAGATCATTAAAATTATAAATGAGCATAATAAGCTTACCGTTACCGAGATATATGTTAAACTTATGCTTGAGCAATCAGTTGCTTCGCAGCATCTTGCCATTTTACGTAAGGCAGGCATAGTATCTACAAAAAGAGAAAGCAAATTTATTTATTATACAATTAATAAAAAAAGGCTTGCGGCTATTGAGGATTTTGTAAGTAAACTGGTGGGTTAAACCTTCAGCACTTGCTCTTCTCCACCAGCTGAGAAGGAGCTAAATATCTTATCTTTGTAATAATATTTTTTACTATGTACATAAAGCAGATTTATACGGGATGCATAAGCGAAGCTGCTTATTTTATTGAAAGCAATGGTATTGCTGCAATTGTAGATCCTTTAAGGGATATTGATGCCTACATTCAATTGGCTAAAGAAAAAAATGCTGTAATAAAATATATTTTTGAAACACATTTTCATGCAGATTTTGTTAGCGGCCATTTAGACTTGAGTAAACAAACAGGGGCAACAATTGTTTATGGCCCTGAAACAGAAACTAACTTTCCTGTACATGTAGCAAAAGATGGAGAAGTTTTTTCCATTGGTGATATTACTATGCAGGCCATACATACACCGGGGCATACTTTAGAATCTACCTGTTATTTACTAAAAGATGAAAGCGAAAAGCCGCATTGCATTTTTACAGGTGATACATTGTTCGTGGGTGATGTAGGAAGGCCGGACCTGAGCAGCGGTGATATGACAACGGAAGAATTAGCATCTGTGATGTATGATACAATTCAAAATAAGATATTGCCTTTGCAGGATGATTTAATTGTATATCCTGCACACGGGCCAGGAAGCAGTTGCGGCAAAAATTTGGGAGCAGAAACCTTCAGCACCATTGGCGAACAAAAGAAAAGCAATTATGCATTACAGCCGCAATCAAAAGAAGAATTTATTAAAGCCATTACAACAGGCTTAAGTGCTGCCCCGGTCTATTTTGCCATCAATGCAAAAATTAACAAGGAAGGATATGATAGTTTAAAAGATGTAAAAACAAAAGGCCTTATTGCATTAAACATTCAGGAATTTAAAAAGAAAATTGATGAAGATGTGATTGTATTAGATACAAGGAAGGCTATCGTATTCACTCATGGATTTGTGCCGGGTTCAATATTTATCGGACTTGAAGGAAGGTTTGCAGAATGGGCGGGTTCACTGATTCCCTTTCACCAGCGTATTGTTTTAGTAACTGATATTGGTATGGAAGAAGAAACGATCATCCGGCTGGCTCGGGTTGGATTTGATAAAGTGGAAGGGTATTTACAAGGAGGTTTTGAAGCATGGAAACAGGCAGGAGAAAAAATTGATCTGATAATAGATGTGGAAGCCGATGAACTGGCACTGGATATAAAACATGATCCAAAGCTTACTGTGCTTGATGTAAGAAGAGAAACAGAATTTGGTGATGGGCATATAAAAGATGCTGTTAACTTACCTTTATCAGATATGACAGACATTGCACAGATAGCGAATTTTGACGAAGACCAAAATTTATATGTTCATTGTGCCGGTGGTTACAGAAGTGTGATAGCTGCATCTCTTATGAAAAGACAGGGTTATCATAACCTGCGAAATGTTTTAGGCGGCTGGAGTAAAATTAAAGAAGAGAAAAATATTAAAACAGAAAAAGAGGCAAGCGTGTTAAATTAAATCCCCAAGTTATTTAACCACAAAGTCGCCATACTCTTCTTCGCTAAATTGCCATTTCCATCTGTTATGGCTCCATAAATAAGCTGCCGGCTGTTTTCTAATACATTCTTCTGTAATCTCTATGATCTTTTTGGTAAGCATCCCATCAGCAAAATTCTTTGGTGTGGTTGTTACCACCTGGTAATGCAAATTGTAATACCCTCTTTTTACAGGATAAAAATGCAAATAGGCAACAGCAGTGTTACTTCCCTTGCTCATCTTTTCCGGCCCAAAAACAAAAGGTGTTAGCTTCCCAAAAAACGGAACCCAGTAAGCGGCCCTTGGCTGTGCAGGTTTTTGGTCTGCTACAAGGCCTAAAGCAAATCTTTTTCTGAGATATGGGTAAACCTCCTTTCTAAAATTTGTTGCATCAATTAAAACAGCATTTTTAAAT
>DASYOS010000236.1:0-8232 GCA_036007525.1 Chitinophagaceae bacterium
CCCCCAGACGTGTGCGCTACCGGGCTGCGCTACATCCCGAAAAATTTATATCATTTAAGTATCTGCTGATACCTCTTTTTTTGATTTTGTTTTCTAATGTTATTGCTTCACTTCTGTTGTCAACAGAGATTTTATAAATGAATTTCCATGGTAAACCTTTTGAAGTGTATTTATTGCTTCCTTTATTATGATGTTCTAAACGATTTTCAAATTTTTTTGTCTGCCCTACGTAATACCTGTTAAGCTTATCACTAAACAGAATATATACCATGTATTCTCCCATATTACGTTGCAACCCTGGCGCTTCAAGCGCCATGCGCTACCGGGCTGCGCTACATCCCGAAAAATTATTGATACAAAAATAAGTTATCAATTACACATTCAAAAAACTAAACCTATCTTAGCGCAATCAAATTTTTTTAAACCTAATGAAGGTTTTACTAAAGGATGTAATTATTGTTCCCACTTCCAATTACACTGCCCAACCCTCCGATATTTTTATTGACAATGGCATTATCTCCCAAATTGGTAAGGATATAAAAAATTCGGCTGATAAAATTATACATCAAAAAAACCTACATGTATCTGTTGGATGGATGGATTGCTTTTCTAACTTCTGCGATCCGGGAGAAGAACACAAGGAAACTTTAGAGACTGGTTCACAAGCAGCAGCAGCTGGTGGATATACTGAAGTGATGTTGATCCCTAATACTAATCCTGTTGTTCATAATAAATCGCAGATAGAATATATCGTACAGAAAAGTAAAGACCTTCCCGTTACAATTCATCCTGTTGGAGCAATAACAAAAAATACAGATGGTAAAGAGTTAAGCGAAATGTTCGACATGCAAAACTCAGGCGCTATTGCTTTCTCTGATGGTGTAAACTCTTTGCAATCATCGGGGATACTACTTAAAGCAATGGAGTATATCAAAGCTTTTGACGGAATTATAATTCAATTACCCGATGATAAAAGCATTGCTGGCACAGGTTTGATGAATGAGGGAATTACGTCAATAAGAGCAGGATTGCCCGGCAGGCCTGGCATTGCAGAAGAAATTTTAATTGCAAGAGATATTGAACTATTAAAATATACCAATTCCAAAATTCATTTCACAGGCATTTCTACAAAAAAATCAATGGAACTAATTTCAAAAGCCAAAAAAGATGGTTTAAAAGTTAGCTGTTCGGTTACTCCATTCCATTTATTTTTTTGTGACGAAGATTTAAAAAATTATGATACTAATTTAAAGGTTAATCCTCCATTAAGAGCAAAGGCAGATATGCAGTCTTTAAGAGAAGGTATTAAAAATAAAGAGATAGATTTTATTGCTTCGCACCATCTGCCACAGCACTGGGATGATAAAACCTGTGAATTTGAATTCGCAGCATATGGAATGATAGGTTTGGAAAGTGTATTTGGAGTAGCTAGCATTTGCGGAGTTAAGAGCAGTGACTTTATAAAAATGCAAACCGAAAATATCAGAAAAATTTTCAACATCGAAATGCCGGAAATAAAACCCGGTGCTAAAGCAAATCTTACTTTATTTGATCCTAATGCAGAATATATTTTTGAAGAAGAAAATATCTTTTCTAAAAGCCGCAATAGCCCGTATATTGGCAGAAAACTTAAAGGAAAATCGTTTGGGATTATTAATGGAGACAAAGTATTTTTGCCTCAAGAACTCCTGATGGAGACTAAAACAAACTAACATGCAACAGCAAATTACCTCCACAATTGTAAAAGGTGCTATTATAGGGTTGATAATGATCCTTGTCTCTATAGGTGGATCATTTTTAGGTCTGCAGGCTAATGGTTATTTTCAATGGATTGGGTATGGTATTTTTTTAGCAGGAGTTATTTTGTCAATTTCTCTATATGGAAAGCAAATAAATTATAATTCCACATTCGGCAATTATTTTGCCCATGGGTTTAAAACAAGTGCGTTGGTTACACTTATGATGATCATTTTTTTAATTGTTTTTATGACCATCTTCCCGGATTTTAAGGAAAAAGCATTGGAAGTAGCAAAAAAAGATATGATAGAGAAAAAATATACAGAAGAACAAATGGAGCAGGCTATAAATCTCACCAAAAAATTCTTCATGGTTTTTTTAGTTGGAGGTGCTTTGCTTGCCTATCTGCTTTTTGGGGCTATTGCTTCATTAATTGGGGCTGCTGTTACTAAAAAAGATCCTCATCCTCTGCAGGATATAAATCAAATCGGCGAATAATGGATCTCTCAATTATCATCCCTCTTATTGATGAAGCTGAATCGTTGCCGGAACTTTCTGCGTGGATAGAGAAAGTAATGACTGAAAATAATTATAGCTATGAAACAATTATGGTTGATGATGGCAGTAGGGATAATTCATGGAAAGTTATTGAAGACCTAAGAGCAAAAAATCAAAACATTAAAGGAATAAAGTTTCAACGTAACTATGGTAAAAGCGCCGCTTTAAATGAAGGCTTTAAAGCAAGCAAAGGGGATGTTGTGATAACGATGGATGCTGACTTGCAGGATAGTCCTGATGAAATACCTGAATTAAGAAAAATGATTTTGGAAGATGAGTTTGATATTGTTAGCGGGTGGAAGAAAAAACGATATGATCATAAACTAAGTAAAAATATTCCTTCAAAATTATTTAATGCTGCTACAAGAAAAGTATCGGGCATTTATTTGCATGATTTTAATTGTGGATTAAAAGCATATAAAAAAAAGGTTGTTAAGAGCATAGAAGTGTATGGCGAAATGCATCGTTATATTCCTTTGCTTGCAAAGTGGGCAGGCTTTAGAAAATTCGGGGAGAAAGTTGTTCAGCATTATCCGCGTAAATATGGCAAAACAAAATTTGGATGGATAAGATTTATAAATGGTTTTTTGGATCTTGCTTCAATTGTGTTTGTGGGAAAATTCAGAAAAAATCCAATGCATTTTTTTGGCCTTTGGGGAACTATTGCTTTTTTATTCGGATTCGGCGTGTCGCTTTACTTGACAATATCAAAATTTTTCTTTGATAAAACTGGCTTAACACAAAGGCCATTATTCTTTTTCGCACTACTTGCTATGGCAATTGGAACACAGTTATTTCTAGCAGGCTTTCTCGGAGAATTGATCTCACGCAATGCACCAGACAGAAACAATTATCTTATAGAAGAAAAGTTAGGAGTGAATACTTAATATTCTTAATGCCACAGCCCAAAAAAATTCTCATTATAGGCTCTGCATATCCATTACGCGGCGGCGGTATTGCTACATATAATGAAAGGCTAGCCAGAGAATTTATGGCACAGGGTTTTGATACATGTATTTATACTTTCTCCCTTCAGTACCCTAAAATATTATTCCCTGGTAAAACACAATATTCAACAGAAACTCCTCCAACAGATTTGGATATAAAAGTTTGTATCAACTCTGTTAACCCTTTTAACTGGATTAAAATTGGCAATGAAATAAAGAATAATAAACCTGATATTATTGTTGTAAGATTCTGGATACCGTTTATGGGAGCATGTTTAGGAACAATTTTGAGGATAGTGAAAAAGAACTATCACACTAAAATCGTTTGTATTGCGGATAATATCATTCCGCATGAAACGAGAGCCGGGGATGCTATGCTCACAAAATATTTTGTACAGCCTGTTGATGCATTTATAACGATGAGTAAAAAAGTTTTAACTGATCTTCAGAAGTTTGCAAGGGATAAGCCTTCGCAATTTATCCACCATCCTTTGTATGATAATTTCGGAAATAAAGTAAGTAAACAAGAGGCAAGGGAGAAATTAAGGATTGGTCAAGAGGATAGGATTATCCTTTTTTTTGGGTTTATCAGAAAGTATAAAGGGCTTGATATTTTATTGGAAACAATGAAAATTTTAAAAGATAACAATGAACTCCCGATAACTATCGGGATTAAATTATTGGTTGCAGGCGAGTTTTATGATGACAAAAAAAAATATGATGATTTGATTGACAAGCTGGGAATAAGAGACACACTTATTTTACATACAGATTTTATTTCTGATAGCGATGTAAAGTATTACTTATGTGCTGCAGATTGTGTAGTTCAGCCGTACAGACATGCAACGCAAAGCGGGGTTACTCCCCTCGCCTATCATTTTGAAAAACCTATGATAGTTACTAAGGTTGGCGGCCTTGCTGATATGGTTCCGGAAAGAGTCGGTCTAGTAGCTGAGCCAAATGCAAAAGATATTGCAAATAAGATTATGGAATTCTTTCAATTAGGAGAAAATTATTTTTTACCCCATCTTCGTGAAGAGAAAAAAAAATATACCTGGAGCCATATGATAGAAGCAATTATTAATATTGCAGATAAAATAACCGTTTAAATATGTAAATGGAAAAGATCAAAAGTATAATCAATTCTTCAATAGTTGTAAAGCAGATGATCCTGTTGGATGATGCAATATTGCAAACAGCAAAAGATTGTGTTCAAGTATTTGTAACCGCATTTAAAAATGGCAACAAGGTTTTGTTTTGTGGAAATGGAGGCAGCGCTGCTGATGCACAGCATCTTGCAGCAGAACTTACCGGAAGATTTTATACAGACCGGGATGCACTTCCGGCAGAAGCATTGCATTGCAATACCTCTTATATTACTGCAGTCGGCAATGATTATGGATATGATGTTATTTATTCACGACTGATAAAAGGCATCGGTAACAAGGGTGATGTGTTAGTGGGGCTAAGTACCTCAGGCAACAGCAAAAATATTTTAAACGCATTTAAAATTGCAAAAGAAAAAGGCATGATAACCATTGCCTTTACCGGGGAGCGTGGTGGCAAACTAAAAGAACATGCAGAATATCTTATTAATGTTCCATCGGATGATACACCCAGAATACAGGAAAGCCATATTATGCTGGGACATATTATCTGCCAATTAACTGAAGAACAATATTTCAATTAAACATGATAGATCTAAAACAAATTGATAAGAGTTGGACATTATTTTTAGACCGGGATGGTGTAATAAATAATGAAAGGCACATGAATTATATTAATACGTGGGATGACTTTAAATTCTTTCCCGGTGTGAAAGAAGCTATAAAAAAGTTTACTGAAAGTTTTGGAAATATTTTTATTGTTACCAATCAAAGGGGGGTTGCAAAAGGGGTTACAAAAATAGAAGAGCTGGAAATCATAAATAAAAATTTACTGGAAGAAGTTGCTAAATCCGGAGGAAAGATCACGAAAATTTATTTTTGTTGTGATATGGATAACGCAAGCCAAAATCGAAAACCAAATCCGGGCATGGGGTTACAGGCAAAACAAGAATTTCCGGAGGTTGATTTTTCAAAGAGCGTAATGATTGGTAACACAATAACGGATATGGAGTTTGGAAGAAACCTTGGCGTAGCAATGAATATTTTTCTACCTTCTACTCATCCACACATAGGCGTTCAGCATCCAACGGTAGATCGTGTTTTTCCTGATCTTTTCTCAGTTGCCAAAGCTTTATAAGTTATCGTTAAATTTTTTCTGCCGCTAATAATATTGTTCAAATTGTGTTTTTTTTGTTTAAAGTTTTATAATGCATAAGCGCCTTGTAATTTTTATTGGTCTTTTATTTTTGAGTAATATTCTTTATGCACAAAGAATAAGTTTGCCAGATTTAAAAATATTGCAGAAAAAAGAAGATTCACTGAAGGCACTTTCTGTAAAAATAATTCAGGGAAAAACAGCAGCAGATCGTTTTTTAGCAGATAGCGCATTTACTAAAATGTTCGTAAGGGCATTAAAGATCAAAAATTCTTTTTATTATCCTTTCGATTCTATTTTAAATATCTCCAAACTTTCTCCACCCGATATTTCTTTTAAAATATTTACCTGGCAAATGGTAATTAATGATAATGTTGTTCGCCAACATGGAGCAATACAAATGAAAACAGATGATGGCTCATTGAAGCTTTTTCCACTGATCGACAAATCAGATGTCACTAAAAATATGGCAGATACTATTGGTAATAATTTTGGATGGATTGGGGCTGTTTATTACAAAATAATTCAAACGCAAGAGGGCAATAAAAATTATTATACACTGTTGGGTTATGATGAAAATAATATCCGGAGTAATAAGAAAATAGTAGAGGTTCTGTCATTTGAAATCGGACTGCCAATATTTGGCGGCTCCTATTTTAATTTTTCTGATAATCCTGTTTTAAAACAGAATTCACGCAGATTAATTTTGGAGTATAAAAAGAATGCAAGCCCCAGGTTAGTTTATGATGCTGATCAGGAAATGATAATTTATGAACACCTGATATCAGAAACAGGAGAAACTCAAAAGAAATATACGTATGTTGGAGATGGTGATTATGAAGGATTAAAATGGAAAAACGGAAAGTGGGTCCATACAGACAAAGTGTTTGATCTAAAAACAAAAGAAGGTGAAGAACCTGTTCCAAGCCCAATAAGAGATGCAAAAGGGGATATTGATCAAACTAAATTAAAAAATAATGGAACTGGTGAAGAAGGTGAAGATGTGAAGACTGACACAAAAATAAAAGCAACACCATCCAAGGTTAAAGTAAAGAAGAAATAAAATAACCTTTTAATCATCAAGTTTTAATACTGCTAAAAAGGCTTCCTGGGGAACCTCCACATTGCCTATTTGTTTCATTCTCTTCTTGCCTTCTTTTTGCTTTTCTAAAAGTTTTCGCTTGCGGCTAATATCACCACCATAACATTTTGCAGTGACATCTTTACGCATGGCACTTATCGTTTCACGAGCTACAACTTTTGCCCCTATGGCTGCTTGTATTGCAATTTGAAATTGTTGACGCGGCACAAGTTCCTTTAATTTTTCACAAAGTTTGCGACCAAAATCTTGTGAGCGGCTGCGATGTATTAGTGCACTTAATGCATCCACTTTATCGCCGTTTAATAAAATATCCATCTTTACAATATCACTATCACGCCAGCCGATGGGATGATAATCGAAAGAAGCATAACCACGGGTTAAGCTTTTTAGCCTATCATAAAAATCAAAAACAATTTCAGTCAACGGCATTTCAAAAGTTATTTCTACTCTTGTTGGTGTTAAGTATGATTGATGAGTAAGAATACCTCTTTTGTTAATGCACAATGTCATTATATTTCCGATATAATCAGATGTGGTAATAATTTGTGCTTTAATAAATGGTTCCTCAATCCTCTCAATTCTACTTGGGTCAGGCATTTGAGAAGGATTGTTAACCATTATTTTCTCTTCCTTGGTTGTGTAGGCGATAAAACTAACGTTGGGAACAGTTGTGATAACGGTTTGATTAAACTCTCTTTCGAGCCTTTCCTGTATTATTTCCATGTGCAGCATTCCTAAAAATCCGCAACGGAAACCAAATCCCAACGCCTGCGATGTTTCCAGTTCAAATGTTAGGGATGCGTCGTTCAATTGTAATTTATCCATACAATCTCTCAACTCTTCAAACTCATCAGTCTCAACCGGGAAAATTCCGGCAAATACCATTGGCTTTACATCTTCAAAACCTTTAATAGATTCTAAGCTTGGATTTACGGTGGTGGTAATAGTATCACCAACTTTTACTTCTTTAGCATTTTTAATCCCTGTAATTATATATCCCACATCTCCCGCTCTCACTTCATTTTTTATCTCCATTCCTAATTTTAAAATTCCTACTTCATCAGCACCATATTCTAAACCCGTATGCGAGAATTTGATTTTATCGCCTTTTTTCAGCGTCCCATTAAATACCCTGTAATAAACAATAATGCCGCGAAAAGAATTGTATACACTATCAAATATCAGTGCCTGTAAGGGAGCAGTTATATCACCTGTAGGTGCAGGTATACGATCAATGATTGCCGTTAATATCTCTTCAATGCCAATCCCGCTTTTTCCACTCGCTAATAAAATATCTTCAGGTTTGCAACCCAGTAATTCTACAATCTGATCTGTTACTTCAGGTATCATTGCGCCATCCATATCGATCTTGTTGATCACAGGAATTATTTCCAGATCGTTGTCAATAGCCAAATAAAGATTTGATATTGTTTGAGCCTGAATGCCCTGTGTGGCATCAACTAATAGCAATGCACCTTCACAAGCAGCTAAAGCACGACTTACTTCATAGCTAAAATCCACATGGCCCGGAGTGTCAATTAAGTTTAAGACATACTCCACTCCTTTCCATTTATAATTGATTTGAATGGCATGGCTTTTAATGGTAATGCCTTTTTCTCTTTCAAG
>DASYOS010000237.1:0-7277 GCA_036007525.1 Chitinophagaceae bacterium
TGTATGAGCCTGTCTACTTGTGGAAAATTTTCAGAAAATAAAGCTCTTGCCTGCTCTTTTACTTCCGACTGGTTAATTTTATTGGGAAGATCAATGGTAGAAACGGCTGAAATAAATGGCATTATGAGTGGATTTTAAACATGGTAATTTTCAATGCTTCTATATCTATATATCACCATATATACCATCAAATAGTGCAAATGGTTTGCCAATAAAAAATATACTTAAATATATTGGAAACATTCAGGTGTTAAGTGGGAATTTAAACATAGTTGGAATGGGCATTGCTATAATCATTGATTCACTTATTTTTAAAGTATGAGTACAAACAAATTCATGTTTGCCACGGGTATTGAGAACAGCTATCCTACAATTACATTACCCGATGGAAAAATAAAGCGGATAGATGAGATGGGAAAAACCGGGCATTATAAATATTGGAAAGATGATTTTAGGCTAACAAAGGAAACAGGCATTGATCATTTGCGTTATGGCGCTCCCTATTTTTCGGTACACCAGGGACCAGGCAAATACGATTGGAGTTTTAGTGATGAGGTATTTAATGAAATGAAAAGACTGGATATAACTCCGCTTGTGGATCTATGTCACTTTGGTATTCCTGATTGGTTGGGAAATTTTCAAAACCCCGATTGGCCTAACTATTTTGCTGAATATGCAGAAGCTTTTGCAAACAGGTATCCATACTTACAATTTTACACTCCCGTAAACGAAATATTTATTGCTGCCATGTTTAGCGGGCAATACGGATGGTGGAATGAATGCAAAAGCGATGAACGCTCTTTTGTTACAGCATTAAAACATTTATGTAAAGCCAATGTACTTGCATCGCAGGCTATTTTAAAAGTTAACCCAGATGTTTTTTTTATACAAAGCGAATCATCAGAATATTTTCATGCAGAAGATCCTACATGCCAACAACAATGTGATTTTTTAAATCAAAAAAGATTTCTTTCACTTGATCTTACTTACGGGCATTCAGTTGATGTAACCATGTATAAATATCTTATGGAAAACGGCATGACGGATGCTGAATATGTATGGTTTCACCAAAACAAAATGAAGGACAAAAGCCGTTGTATAATGGGAAATGATTATTATATAACCAATGAACATATGGTGCACCCCAATGGGCAAACCAGCCCGGCAGGAGAGATCTTTGGCTATTATGTTATCACTCACCAATATTTCCGCAGGTACAGGTTGCCTGTGATGCATACAGAAACTAATATTACAGAGCCTTTCTCAGTGCACTGGCTACGCAAGCAATGGGCGAATGTATACCGCCTAAAACAAGATGGGGTACCAATCGTAGGCTTTACCTGGTATAGCTTATGCGATCAGGTAGATTGGGACAGCGCCTTAAGAAATGATGATGGAATAGTAAATTCTTTGGGGCTTTATGATTTGGATAGAAACATTCGACAGGTGGGAGTAGAATATAAAAATATTATTACTCAATGGCAGGATGTATTAAGCAGGGAGAGTTTTGGAGTGCATATCTTTTAAGAAGAATAACCTTAGATAAAAATTTGATTGGCAATTTTTAGCGCCTCCTTCATTGCGCCTTTATCTAATCCAGGTATAAGGCCTTGCTGCTCAAAATATGGTATCATTAATTCGGTGTTTATATTACCAACTAATACATCATCAGCAAACGGGCAACCACCAATTCCTTTTAATGCACCGTCAAACCTTTTGCACCCTGCCAGCAAGGCGGCATCAATTTTTTCTTTCCAGTTTGTTGCTGTTGAATGTAAATGAACCCCGATCTCTACATCAGGATATTTAGGAATTAGAATATTAAGGATAGATGAGATTTGTTGCGGCTGAGCTAATCCAATTGTATCAGCTAATGAAATAATTTTTATACCCATTGCTGTTAGTATATCCACCCATTTTATTACAATTTGCTCATTATAAACATCTCCGTAAGGATTACCAAATCCCATAGACATATAAACTACTAAATGCTTACTATTTTTTACACATAAGTTTTGGATTTCTTCAACTGCTTTTACAGATGCTTCAATTGTGCTGTTTGTATTTCTTATTTGAAAAGTTTCAGATACAGAAAATGGAAAACCGAGATATGTTATTTTATCAAATCCAACTGCTTCCTTAGCACCACGAACATTTGCTACAATCGATAACAGTTTTGTTTTATTATTAACCATTGACAATTGACGAATGACTTCTTTAGTATCTGACATTTGAGGAATTGCTTTTGGAGAAACAAAACTCCCAAAATCAATGGTATCAAATCCAACCTTAAGTAAAGCATTGATGTATTCAATTTTTTTTGAAGTAGGGATAAAAGTTTTCCAACCCTGCATTGCATCACGTGGGCATTCTACAAGCTGAATCTTATTATTCATTATGCAAAAAATAATTATGAAATAAGTATCTCTTAAACTACATTCGCTGCTTCATTACCTCATACAATATCATTCCTGCAGCTACAGAAACATTAAAGGATTCAAAATCGTTTTTCATCGGGATGCTGAATTGATCATCACAAACTTTCATCAAAGCCGGAAAAATTCCTTTGTCCTCGCTTCCCATAACAATGGCACAAGGTTCTGCAAAATTGAGATTAAATATTTTTTTCTCTGCAGTCATTTCGCTGGCGAAAACTTTAATGCCATTAAGATGCAATTCATCTACGGCCTTCACTAAACTCGTAACTCTGCAAACAGAAATACTTTCTAAAGCACCGGCAGAGGTTGCAATAGCATCTTCATTTAATGCCCCCATGCCTTTATCGGGAATAATGATTGCATGAACACCACAGCTATAAGCGGTTCTTGCAAGCGCTCCTATATTCCTGATATCGGTTATTCCATCTAACATTAAGAACAATGGCACTTCTCCGCTTTCAACTACAAAAGAAATTACTTGTTGTAGATCCTGGTATTTTATTTTACCTTTTAATGCAACACAGCCATCATGGTTCTCTATATTGAAACCATTTATTTTCTCTATCGGAACTTTATTTATAGGAATTTGATATTGTTCTGCAATGATTTTTAGCTCATCAGCTTGCTTACTGTAAATATTATTGGCAAGGTAAATCCTTTCTATTTGTTCACCTGCATTCATGGCTTCTATTACCTTTTTTTGGCCAATGATCAAAGTGTTCTTTTTAGGGCGATGCTGTTGTGTTGTTGGTCGGAAATTTCTCACTATTCAAAAATACTTTTTAGTAGAACAAAAAACCCTCTCGGCTGAGAGGGTCATGATTATTATTTTAATCCGAATGCCTGTTTAACTTTCTTAACATAGTCCAATTTTTCCCAGGTAAATAATTCAACTTTCATATTTTTCACTTTTCCATCAGGAGAGGTGAATGTTTTATTTACCACCCGGCTTTTACGACCCATATGGCCATAGGCGGCTGTTTCAGAATATATTGGAGTTCTTAACTTTAAACGTTGCTCAATAAAATATGGGCGCATATCAAAAATCCCTTCTACTATTTTTGATATTTTGCCATCACTCATCTTAACTTTAGCAGTGCCGTAAGTATTTACATTTACACTCGTTGGCTGGGCAACACCAATGGCATAAGAAACCTGTACTAAAATTTCATCGCAAACACCTGCTGCTACAAGATTTTTTGCTATATGCCTCGTGGCATATGCTGCACTCCTATCAACCTTTGATGGATCTTTACCGCTGAAAGCACCGCCACCATGAGCACCTTTACCCCCATAAGTATCAACAATTATCTTACGCCCTGTTAAACCTGTATCTCCGTGAGGACCACCAATTACAAACTTACCTGTCGGGTTAATATGATATTTAATATTATTGTTGAATAGCTTTGCATACCTTTTATATTTTGCCTTAACCCGAGGTATAAGGATATTGATCATGTCACTTTTTATCTTCGCTAACATTTTTGCTTCACTATCAAAATCATCATGCTGAGTGGAAACAACAATTGCCTCAATTCTTACCGGCTTATTGTTATCATCGTATTCCAATGTAACCTGGCTTTTAGCATCCGGGCGTAAATATTTTATTTGTTTATTCTCCTTTCTAAGTGCAGAGAGTTCTATTAAAACTTTATGTGCCAGATCTAAAGCCAAAGGCATATAGTCTTCAGTTTCATTGGTTGCATAACCAAACATCATTCCCTGGTCACCTGCCCCTTGTTCTTCTTTACTTTTTCTATCCACACCTTGGTTTATATCGGAAGATTGCTCATGTATGGCAGAAAAAACGCCGCATGAATTTGCCTCAAACATATATTCGCTTTTGGTGTACCCAATTTTACGGATCACATCCCGTGCAATAGTTTGAACATCTAAATAAGCCTTTGATTTAACCTCACCTGCCAATACAACCTGGCCTGTTGTTACCAACGTTTCACAAGCAACTTTACTTTGAGGGTCAAATGCTAAAAAATTATCAATTAGGGCATCACTGATCTGATCAGCAACTTTATCCGGGTGTCCTTCACTCACAGATTCTGATGTAAATAAATAAGGCATGTATAATTTTATTTGAGGCGCAAAATTAAGCCTTAACAATAAAGAAACAAAATGCAATTAAAAAATGATCTAAAGCCTTGAATAGATTATACGTAACCGTAGCCTGTTAATTGCAGTACTTCCACCTACAAGCTTAACACGCCCCCGTGCTACATTATTTAATGCAAAAAATAAGGGACGAACAGGAATATTACATTCATCAATATAACCTACAGGTGTTCTAACATATTCAGGAGCGCTTAACCGTAAGGTTGGAAAAATTCTCTTGTTAGTAATTACCTTTTGTATATACCTGGAAATAACAAATGTATACCTGGCTATGCTATTGCCTGAAGGATCTTTGCCGGGTGTATTAAAACCACCATAAGAAGAAATATTTGGCTGTCCGTCAATTATATTAAAATCGCAAGGCACAGGATGGTAAGCCCCATTAACAGAATCTTTTAGATCGAGAAAAAGAAAATTTGGAGGAGTAAAAAAATTATCAAAAGCGGATGGAGAAAAAACCTGCTCCATAATTAATTCTGCCCTATGAACTATTCGGTTTGATAGACCAGTAAGCCCTGGAATTTTAAGTTGGGCAAAAGTACCCGGCGCAGTTTGTATGTAAACAAAATTATCTCCTGCCGGGTTTGAATTCACATTTGAAAAATTATTTACCTCAGCACCAGTTCTATTTCTTACAATGTTGTTTGCACTATTTGCAGCTACATTTAATCTGAAATTAGTTACCACTGTTGTATCCGTTAGGTTAACCCTTTTGTATTTATAGTAAATGGCAAGCCTTGTGTTAGGATCTGCAAGATTAAAATAGGATAAAGCATTTCCTATATTATCAGGAATGATGGCAAAACCTTTAAAGAAAAGGCGAAATAAAGAATCTGAATAAAAAGCTGATGTGGTTGATGAATCCTGAGATAAGAATTGCTGCCCCAAAGTGGCACTTAATTTAATTCGCAATTGATTTTTTGAAGTATCCCTAAAACCCTTAACTGAATCAGCCAATCTTGCAGGTGTATATGTAGCAGAGCCCAATACCGGTATCTTAAAAGGGTAAGATGTACATGTACTGGAATCAGGTAAAAAATTATTTAGTATTTCATGTACCTCAACTCTTTGTGGTATGGTAGAGTCTCCGTAGATACCTCTATAACTTAGTATTAAAACAATAGAGTCCAGAGTTCTGTCGGCTGGTTTTGCTGCAAAATTAAAAGGGAAAGTAGGTGGTTTTAATTCTGTATAAATTGTTGCTTTCGTAGTTCCAAAATAAGGATCGTTACTTATGTATCCCAAAACATGATCATCAGTAGGAAAAATTGTTGCACAGCCTTTACCGGAAAAAATAGTTGAATCAATATTATTAGCAACTATACTAATGATAGTGTCAAAAGTATTTACATTATCAACTGCAGGAATAAGTCCACTACCTAAATCAGTGGTATCAATTTTTGTACAATTCCAACTTAAAAAAGAAATAAATATTAGACCTGCAAAAATTAAAGGGAGTTTAGTTCTGATCACAAGTAAAATTTAATATGGGTAGTTTTTTATTTGGCTGAAAGGTCGGCATACAATTGTAAATAGTCTGTTAAATCTGACTCTGCATTGAATTGTAGCACTTTTTTACCTTTTACTTTAGTAAATTCTTCCGTTAGTTTCTTATCCACTTTCTCGGCGCCAAATGTTATTGCATCCGCGTAGGTTGCACCTCCTCTAAACATAGCTGTATTGGATCCATCATTATACATCTGTATATCGCACTCTTTAATATTAGCATTAATAGTTGCCAATTTTGCAAACTCTTTACCCATTTTTTCTTTATAAGTGTTTTGCCCTATTGTATAAATAACTTTGCAGTTGCTAAACACAGGCTCTTTTTTATAAGCACACTTTATATACATTGGTATTAGCCCGGTCATCCATCCACTGCAATGAATAATATCCGGAGGCCAGCCAAATTTTTTAACTGTTTCCAAAGCCCCTTTGCAAAACAATACGGTTCTTAAAGCATTATCATCAAACCACTTTTCATTTTCATCATGAAACAGAGTTTTACGTTTAAAATAATCCTCATTATCCAAAAAATATATCTGTAAGCGGGCATTAGGCAGTGATGCCACCTTTATAACTAAAGGATAATCATCTCCATCAATTGATACATTGATCCCCGATAACCTAACCACTTCATGCAAACGGTGCCGCCTCTCATTTATCATTCCAAAACGAGGCATAATACACCTCACTTCCATCCCCGTATCGTTTGATTTCACAGCCAGCTTATTTACAATCTCCGCAAACTCTGTCATCTCTAAATAAGGTGACATTTCGTTGGCAATAAATAAAATTCTTTTCTTTGTTGACATTAGAGAAGATTAAATTGGAATAAGCGTTTTAAAAGTGCGGCGAAGTTACGATATTTTTCCTGTAAAAATACGTTCATATCAATGCTTACGCTTAGCTTTAATCAATACTATGATAATATTAAAATACGCAGCTGACCTAAAATCTTATTTAACAAAGGTAAGAAGTACAAATGCCTCACTAGGATTTGTGCCTACTATGGGTGCTTTGCATAAGGGCCATGTCTCTTTACTGAAAAAAAGTAAGGCGGTATGTGAGACAACGATTAGCAGTATTTATATTAATCCCACACAATTTAATAATACAGAAGATTTTAAAAAATATCCTGTTACGCTGGAGCAGGATATTTTTATATTGGAAAAAAATGGATGTGATATTTTATTTTTACCAGATACAAAT
>DASYOS010000238.1:0-2371 GCA_036007525.1 Chitinophagaceae bacterium
TATTAACTGAATTATATTCCTGCTCTGCAACAACATAATCCTGCTCTGCCGCATGCATTTTGTTTGCAAGCTCTTCAAGTTGCTTATTGAAATTTTCAAGGTCTGTTCTTGTTGCTGCTATTGATTGGTGATTGGTTTCTAATTGAGATTGTAATTCCGTTAATCTTGCAGAACTTGTTTCTTCTGTATGATGAAGATTCTCCAGTTTATTCTGTAATGCAAAAACTGTATTGGTGAGTAAGTTGATATCCTGCTGTGTTTGGTTGATGGCATTTTCTTTCAGTTCCTGGTTAAACGCAATCACTTCATTAGATCGGCTGCTGATAACAACTTTCAATTCATTTACAACTATTTCCTGTAAGCCAATCTCTCTGGTAAGCTTTTCCATATTCTTTACCCGGCCAATCTTTTTGCCTTCAAACAAACCCACACTTCCCCCGGCTAAAAAATATTTCCCTTTTACATATTTACCATGTTTTTCCAATACAACAGCACCGTTACTATTTTGCAAAGCATCTTCGTTTTCTGCTATAAATACATTTGCCAATAAATAATTTGCAAGGCTTCGGTACTTTTCATCTACTTCAATAACATTTAAAGATGGTATTGCGTTTGCAGGTACCGAAGTTTCCAAAACTGTTGCCTCATTTAGCTGATCGAGCAGGAAAAAATTAGCCTTCCCTTTTTTATTATCATCCAGCAGATGAACAGCCTGTAATCCTTCTTCAAGATTTTCAACTACATAATAATTAAGATATGGTTCTAAAACATTTTCAACAGCAGCACGGTATTCTTCTTTTACATAAATAATATCAGATAGAATTGGCGCTGTATGATTCCAGCCTGCGTTGTTATGTAAAAACTTAACGCTTTCAGGATAGCCTTCCATTGTATCAATCAGGCTTTTTAAAAGATCATGTTCATTTTTTCTTGCATCAAGCTTACGGCTTTGCTCAGCAAGTTGATTTCTTAAACCATCCAGCAGCGCCTGCGTTTGCAGTATTTGTTCTTTGGTAAATTCATTATGCTGCTGCAATTGATCAAGGTCTGTCTTCTTCTGCTCAAGTTCCTGTGTTTTAATTTCCTTTTCGTTCTCTAATTCCTTTAATTGATTTTGTCGAAATAACTTTTCCTCTTCTATCTGGGCTATGGTACGTTGTAAATTGTGAATAGAAGTATCTGCAACAGCAACTTTTTTCTCTGCCTCAAACTGGTTACGTTGAATGGTTTGATGATCTTTTCTAAATTCATCCACAGCCGTTCTCCTCTCATCAAAAACTTTTCTTTTTTCCTCAACATCATTTTTTAAAGAGTCCAGTTGTGTTTTTAGCTCATTTAGTTTTACGTCCTCATCTTTTATTTGCTGATGTGTAAAATGAATGCTTTCGTCTATACCTTTTAGTTGCCCTTCTGCTGTATTTAAAAATTCCTTCAGGCTTGTTTCTCTTTCTTTTAAATGTTGCAGACGTTGTGCACTAAGGCTTTTCTCACTTTCTTTATTGCGAACTGTATTATGCAACTCATTAAAGGCATACTGCATTTCCTGCAATGCTTTTTCTTTTTCTATAAAATGAATTTTTTCTTTTTCTATTGCAGCTTCTTCTGTAGAGATAGATGCTTCCAGCTCAATTCGCCTGTCTGTTTCATTTTGCATCTGCTCATTCAGATCCTTGTAAGTGATGTTGAAACCTTCGAGTGCTGCTTTTGCCAATTCAATGCTTACTTCTTTATATTCTTTTTTTATCTCGTAATATTTCTCTGCTTTTTTTGCCTGGCTTTCTAAAGTTTTTAATTGATTATTTATTTCGAATAGCAGGTCTTCAATCCTTGCAAGGTCTAGCTCTGTGGCATCTAATTTTAGTTTAGCTTCTTTTTTCCTGGTTTTATAAATGGTTATACCCGCCGCCTGCTCCAGCATTCTGCGGCGGCTGTTCTCCTTGTCCCGGATTATATCATCCACCATTCCTAATTCTATAATTGCATAGCTATCAGTGCTGATACCCGTATCTAGAAATAAATTATGGATATCTTTTAATCTGCAGCTAACATCATTTAGCCGGTACTCACTCTCGCCGCTTTTATAATATTTACGGGTAACAGTTACGGTATTAAATTCTGTTGGCAGGAGGTTCCTTGTATTTTCAAAGGTGAGGCTTACTTCTGCAAGTCCGCTGGCACTGCGATTTTTGGAACCATTAAAAACCAGGCTCTCAAGATTTTCACTTCTTAACTGGCTTATCTTTTGCTCACCAATCACCCACCTGATACTGTCTACAATATTACTTTTGCCACAACCATTTGGGCCAATAACACCTGTAATTCCTTCATCAAAATTTATCGTTGTTTTATCGGCAAAACTTTTAAAACCTTT
>DASYOS010000239.1:0-7340 GCA_036007525.1 Chitinophagaceae bacterium
CACCTGTACCACAGCCGATCTTACGGCCGCCTCGGTAACTGCGGGCTCTGATGCAGGACTTATCTTTACTTACTTCAGCGATGCTGCGGCCACCACAGCGGTAACAAATCCTAAGGCCGTGGTACCGGGAACATATTACATCAAAGGCACAGCAGGTGCATGCTTTGCCATAAAGAGTGTAGTGGTGAGTGCAAGTGCAGCACCTATGGCTACCGTGAGCGGGGGAACCTTCTGTGCAACAGGAACAACAACACTTACAACAACAGGTGCAACAGGCGGAACATTCTCTGCATCACCTGCAGGACTGAATATAAATGCAGCAACAGGTGTGATAAATCTTGCAACATCAATACCGGGAACATACACTATCACGTATGCCTTTGGCACAGCGCCATGCAACGGCACAGCAACATCACAGGTAACGGTGAGCGCCGGTATAACACCAAACTTTACTGTTATCGGACCATTGTGCCAGAACTCTACTGCACCAATACTTCCAACAACATCACTCAATAATATTACCGGAACATGGAGCCCTGCAACGATAAACACATCAACAACAGGTTCATCAACTTATACATTTAAACCAAATGCAGGTGTATGTGCAACAACATTTAAAATGGATATTGTTGTGGCAACACCTATGCCACCAATTCGCTACACTACAATAAATGCATCGGCAAATGCTCCTAAACAATTACAGGCACGCACAATTACTCCTAATGATAAGTATACATGGAGCCCTTCTGTTGGTTTAGATAATTATTCTATCAATACGCCGGTTTTTAATTATGACAGATCAGTAGAATATTTAATCAGCATTGATGTAGGTACCGCTTGCACTGTTGTAGATACATTGCTCGTAAAAGTTTTTCCTTTTTCAGGATCCCCAGCTCAGTTATCTGAAATATTTGGACCAAAAGCATTTTCTCCAAATGGAGATGGGCATAATGATAAGCTAACCCCTTTGCTGTTTAAGATAAAAGAATTTAAATATTTCAGGGTATATAACCGCTGGGGACAATTAGTATTTGAAACAAATATCCGAGGGGAAGGATGGGATGGAACATTTAAAGGGCAACCACTGGGTACCGATGTATTTACATGGACCGTTGAAGCCATAGGTACTGACGGAGGCAAACATGTAAAGAAAGGAACCTCAATTTTATTAAGATAAATGCAAAGAAAATGAAAATCATTTCTGTAATATTTT
This sequence comes from Chitinophagaceae bacterium, assembly GCA_036007525.1. Taxonomy (GTDB): domain Bacteria; phylum Bacteroidota; class Bacteroidia; order Chitinophagales; family Chitinophagaceae; genus Ginsengibacter. The sequence continues at coordinate 1,214 of DASYOS010000239.1, forward strand.
TGATGATCGTGAGAAATTTTTGCTATGCACAGGATCCGACTTTTTCACAATTTTTTTCCTCTCCCTTAAATGTAAACCCGGCATTAACTGCTAATATTAATGCTGATTGGAGGGCAATTTCAAATTACCGAAGCCAGTGGATGGGGGATGGAAGCCCATATGTTACCGGTACAATATCGTATGATAGTAAAATACTACAACATAAAAATGCATTTATAGAAGAAAATAATTTTCTTGGTTTGGGTGGCATGTTGATGTTTGATCGTGCTATGGAGGGTGTTGCAAAGAGTACATTTGCATCTCTTAATTTATCTTATAATATCAAGTTAATAGATGGTAACAAAAAACATAGATTAGCCATTGGTTTTGGAGGATCTTACGGGCATAGAACAATAGATTACAGTCGCCTTAATTTTGAAGATCAATGGACAGGTTTTGGGTTCAATACTAACTTGCCAACAGGTGAGTCAGCATTATCTAATATGAAAGACTTCCTCTCTATAAATACCGGGATTACCTACAGCATTACCAGTGAGAACAGCAATTTTGATATGGGGGTAGCAGCCTTTCATGTAAACAAGCCAAGGCAAACTTTTTTGAAGGATGAGAATCAAACCCTGGCCATAAGAAAAGTTGCTCATGCAAATTTTGAAACGTATTTAAATGACAGAACTATTTTGAATGTAAATGGTATCTATCAGTTACAGAGCGGTGCACAAAAAAGCGCAAGTTATTTATCAGCAGGAGGTGGATTGGGTTATTATTTGGGAGATGATAAAGGCCCAATTATAAACGCAGGGTTATGGTATTGGAAAGAAAATGGTTTTATGCCTTATGTAGGCTTGTCAATAAATAATTTGCAGTTTGGATTTACGTATGAACTTATAACTTCAAAATTAAATAATGCCGCACGCAAACCGAAATCGGTAGAACTTTCTATAATCTTAAGAGGATCAAAGGAGCCATCTAAAAATATTCCCTGCCCATGGAAGTAAGTACACTAATGTTAGTGTGCATTAACTGATGACTTTGGTTTATAGATGGATTATTAAACACATCTTTTAAACAAGAAAATAAAATAATTGTTAAGAAACTAATCTGACAAATGAGATGCTGTTAAAGGTAGTGAATCTTTATTAGCTAATTGTCCGCAGGCAGCATCAATATCTTTACCCCGGCTTATTCTTAATCTTACATTTACCCTGTGATTAGCCAGGTAATCCATAAATTTTTGTGTGGCATCTTTATCAGGCTTAGTAAAATCTGCAGCATCAATAGGATTATATTCTATAATATTTACCAGATGCACAGGAACCTGTTTGTAAATTTTAATTAAGTCATCAGCATCTTGCATAGTATCATTTACTCCTTTAAATAAAATATATTCAAAGGTGATATCATTCTTCGTTTTTTCATGGAAATAATTCAAGGCTTCAATTAATGCTGCAATATTATTGGTTTCATTAATTGGCATTATTTCATTCCTCTTTTTATCACTTGCTGCATGTAGAGATAAGGCCAGGTTAAATCTTACGCCGTCATCACCTAGTTGCTTTATCATTTTTGCCACACCTGCCGTAGATACAGTTATTCTTCTTGCGCTCATTCCTAAACCATCGCTAGCAGTTATTCTCTCAATGGCTTTTAAAACATTTTTATAGTTAAGTAAAGGCTCGCCCATACCCATAAAGACAATATTGCTCAATTTTTTGCCGTAAGTTTTTTCTGCCATTTGATTTAATAAAACCACTTCATCATATATTTCGTCAAAATCAAGGTTTCTTTTTCTTTCCATATAACCTGTTGCACAAAATTTACAACTGAGGCTGCATCCTATTTGGGATGAAACACAAGCGGTCTGTCTACTATCAACAGGGATTAAAACACCTTCAGTTAAATGACCATCGTGCGTTTTAAATCTGGTTTTAATAGTGCCGTCGCTGCTGTATTGAGAAACATCTAAAGTAATTGCGGGTAACGAAAAAGTATCTGATAAAGTTTGCCGTAATTCCTTGCTAAGGTTGGTCATAACATTAAAGTTGTGAGCATGTTTTTGCCACAGCCATTCCCAAACCTGTTTAACACGGAATTTCTTTTCTCCTATAGTTTCAAAATAACCCTGAAGTTCTTCAAGTGTAAGGGTTCTGATATTTTTATTTTTGGCCTGATCCATTTTGCAAAGGTACTGTTTGCATTTCTGAGTTCCGGACCATTCTAACCTCAGCCATCCTTTTTAGTGCAGGAATTTCACTTTCTTTGTAAATTATGAAACCAGTTTATATAATAGATGCTATAAGAACACCTGTGGGAAGATATGGCGGAGCTTTGAGTAGTGTGCGTCCTGACGATCTTTTAGCGCATGTGATAAAAGATTTGCTTATCAGGAATGCTAATATTGATATCAATGCAATTGAAGATGTTATTGCAGGAGATGCAAACCAGGCAGGGGAGGATAACAGAAATGTGGCAAGAATGGCAGCATTACTTGCCGGGTTGCCTGTAACTATACCGGGTACTACAGTAAATAGATTGTGTGCAAGCGGCTTACAGGCAATTATGGATGCCTCACGTGCCATTATGTGTGGTGATGGGGCACTTTATATTGCATGTGGAGTGGAAAGTATGAGCAGGGCTCCATTTGTTATGGCAAAAGCTGATAGTGCTTTTAGTCGAAAGAACGAGATTTATGATAGCACACTCGGTTGGCGTTTCCCAAACCAAAAATTATCTGAAATATTTTATCCATATTCTATGGGTGAAACAGGAGAAAATGTTGCAAAGAAATGGGGAATATCCCGGCATGCACAAGATGAGTTTGCTTATGAAAGTCAGCAGAAATATTTTGAAGCTTTGGATAAAGGTAAATGGAACGATGAAATTATTTCAGTAGAAATTGATGCAGGTAAAGGAGAGAAGATAATTTTTGATAGGGATGAGCATCCAAGAAAAACAGATATGGAAAAACTGGCGGCGTTAAAACCCGCTTTTGCAAAAGAGGGGACTGTAACAGCCGGGAATTCATCAGGTATAAATGATGGCTCCGCTGCCATATTGTTGGCAAGTGAAAATGCCGTAAAAAAATACAGTTTAAAACCGATGGCAAAAATTATAAGCATGGCAGTTGCGGGAGTTGATCCGGCTATCATGGGAATTGGACCTGTGCCAGCTACATTAAAAGCTTTGGAACGTGCAGGTTTAAACATCAGCGATCTTGATCTTATAGAATTAAATGAGGCATTTGCCTCGCAGGCTATTGCCTGTATACATGATCTTAGTCTTGACCTTGAGAAAGTAAACGTGAATGGAGGATCTATTGCTATTGGGCATCCATTGGGTTGCAGTGGCGTTAGAATTTCAACAACTTTACTACATGAAATGAAAAGACGAAAAGCCAAATATGGTTTGGCAACAATGTGCGTAGGAGTGGGCCAGGGTGCTGCGGTGGTTTATGAGAATGCGATTTAGACAATTGTGTTCAATTGTTTTTTTACCAGACTGTAATTGATAAATATAGAAAGTACCAGCAATATTAGAGCAACTGCCAATACACTCCAATGTATAAAATAGGAGAGTTCATTTCTTTCAACAAAAGAAATTTTTATAAAAGCAAAATGCATTAATGCTGTAACAAAAATTGCCGCAATTACAACTACAATATAAATAGGTATCCACGTTTTAGCAACAGTTTTACTTAACCAGTTGGGAGAATATCCAAATGTGAGTAACAACTGCAGGTTCTCTTTACTTTTTGCGATCATTAATTGTAAATAAAATGAGAACAACATTAATGCAAGAATAATTACAAGAATTCCAAATACCCCCAATGCGCTTAAAATATTCTGTAGTACTTTTTTTATTCTTCCGAATTTTGTTTTGTCCTTATTAAGATGATAATTTTTACTTTCTAAAAATGAAATCAATTGAGGATTATTGGCATCTTTTGTTTTAATGTAAATTCTGGATGGATTTACTTTTGATACCGAGCCAAAATTTTGGTTGCTCCATTCCATAAATGTTTTAGGAACAATAATTGAATTTATCCTGTCAGAAAGGGCAACAATGTTCCCCCTAAAATTCTGAACACCGGTGGCCCCATAAATTTCTAAAATAATATTAACAGATGATACGGTTTTGGATGAAAGTTGTGGCAGATCCTGGCTGGGGGCAAACACATTATACAGCTCTAAAAAATCTGATGAAAAAATAATGGGAACTATTTCCTGCCCGGGTTGCCATGTAAAAGAAGGGGGAACCGTGTCAATAAATGAGTCATCAATACTTTCTAAAAAAAGATCTGTGCTGAAAGGAATGATGGTTCCTGCGCTGGCCTTTGCTCTATATTGATTAGATATTAATGGTGCTGCATCTTCAATTGTAGGATTACTCTTTATTTCATTAAATTCATCTTCTTTAAAAGTATTGTCCTTCCCCATATTCTCATTTGTGATCACTTTGGTTATGGAGAAAAAATCAAAACCATTTTTGCGGGGATTATTTTCTTTTAATAAATTATTAATGTTGATGAACATTTGCATTGAGCATAATAGCAGTACTACGCCAATGCCTAATCCAAAATAGCTTACCCATTTACTGATCTTGTTTTTACTGGTATTAAGAAGGGGCAAAATTGTCTCAACCATGATTTCTGGGATTAGAAGATTAATGGGATTAATACAATAATAAAAATTTATTCATTCGAAAAAATACTAATAACATTTTCCCCCATAAATCCTAGTTCAGGTATTATAATTTTAAAATTCTTTGCCCTTTTAAGAAATGCAATTCTTTTAAATCAGCAAAAAGCATTGAAGCATTACGCTGTTTACATTCTTCATCTATCAATGCAAAAGCTTTGTTTCTGTTATTTTCATCAAGATTACTGAAGGGTTCGTCCAGCAATAAAAAATCAAATGGCTGCATAAGACAGCGGATAATAGCTATCCGCTGCTGCTCGCCATAGCTACAGGTTTTAGCCAACCTGTTTAATTTATTTTGAATACCTAAACGCTTTGCCATTTCCTCTATTTTTTTCTGAGAATGATAAGGATTGAGTTGGCGTTTAATTTCAATATTTTCTTGTACTGTTTGTTCAGTAAACAATCTAAGATCCTGGAAAACAATACTGAGATTTTTTTGACGAAAAGTTGAAAAATCTTCTAAAGAAAAATTTTGAATGTTTTCCCCTTGATAAGAAATGGTTCCAACATAATCTTTTCTTAAACCATAAATAAAGTGGATCAAAGAAGTTTTACCACTTCCTGATGGGGCAATTATATGAACATGCTCACCTTTAGTCAATAAAACATTCCTTCCCCAAACTTCCGAATCGCTAATTTGATCCCTTTCAAAATAACGGGGTACAATTTCCTGCAGTTGTATTTGCATAAATTCAATGAATATTACTTTCTGGTTTTACCTCCAGTTTTTTTTGTAGTAACTGAAGCAGAATCTGTGGGTAGTTTATTTATTTCTGTATGCCATCCTCCTTTATTCTTTTTCTTTTCTTCAATTACAACCTTTGAAATGTCATCTACATATTGATTAAGCTGTTTTAAACTGTTCCTGGTTTTATCAACCAGGTTTATGTCTCCATTGCTAACCAATCCCCCGTTTTTATATTCTCCGCCGGTAAAATAAAAGTTATTCCACATTGCAATATTCCTGTCATAGTAAACTTTACCAATACTGTCTTTTGTAAGTTGAGGTTGCATGGCTCTCAAAATCATTTGCATATCAACGAAAGTTCCCGCGGGATGATTATTAATCTTCGATAGAAAATCCGGATTTATCTGGGTGCCTGAGAAATATTTATTTACTGCGTCCTGAGAATTGCTTATCGCAAAATATTTATCATCACTTTTTTGAAAGTTATTTTTTTGCGTCACATCTTTCCCCATTTTATTGCCTAAGCTTAGTAATTTATTAAAGGCATCTTTATCCCCGACTGAAACAGCGAATAAAAATTTAGCATCAGTTTTTTGGTAATAATCTTTAATTGTATCTTTTAACCCTGGTAATTTAAGGGAATCATTTTTTATTGTTATATCACTAACTGCAAATAATATATCTCCCTTAGTTGCTTTTACAACATCATCTAATGTAAGCCCCTGCGCTGATAGAAAGAGAT
>DASYOS010000240.1:0-1724 GCA_036007525.1 Chitinophagaceae bacterium
CTCCTCCGGCATTATTGGATGTTGTTTTACCTTCTGAATTTTCAATAGGATCATTATGTTTACTGCCAAACATTTTTGCAGCAGCAAAGCCTGTCCCGAATTCAATAGCACGAACGGCCGGTATTGCAAATACCGCATGACTGATTAATGATTCAGCTGAATCAAAGAATGGCTCACCCAAACCTATTGGTAACCCATTTACACAGCATTCAATAATTCCTCCAATTGAATCTTTTGCATCAATTGCTTTTTGCAAGCCTTTATCAATATCAGTTTCTCCGCCAATCTCTAAAATTTTTGATTCAACATTTATTAGCCCTAATATTTTTTTTGCAACAACACCTGCAGCAACCAAGGCTACAGTTAGTCTTCCGCTGAAATGACCGCCACACCGATAATCCTGAAAGCCATCAAATTTTTTAGAAGCGACGAAATCCGCATGCCCCGGCCTTGGCACTGCTCTTTGCTTTTCATAATCTCCGCTTCGTGTATTACTATTTTTAAATAAAACAGTAATGGGTGATCCAGTGGTATGATTATTAAAAACACCACTAACTATTTCGGGAATATCATCTTCTTTTCTTGGCGTTGTGCCTTTAGCTCCTGCTTTTCTTCTCTCCAGGTCACCAGAAAAATCTCCTACATTTAAAGATATTCCCGCAGGGCAACCATCTATAACCACACCTACATATTCACCGTGCGATTCGCCAAAAATACTCACCCTGAATAATCTGCCAAACGAATTCATTCTTTTAAATTATAATTAGAAAAAATAATATGGTTTTGAAATCTTTTTAATCAAAAATAATCTACCTAAATCATGGTTCAGACATTAATACCCATATTCTTTTAATTGCAATTCATTATCCCTCCATTTTGGTCTTACTTTTACAAAAAGTTCTAAAAAAACTTTTCTCCCTAAAAACTGCTCAATATCTTTTCGTGCCTGGGTTCCCAATTCTTTTATCATTTTGCCACCTTCTCCCAGCATTATTCCTTTTTGCGTTTCTCTTTGTAAAATTATATCAGCGCCAATTTTTGTCAGGGTTTGTTTTTCCTTAAACTCCGTTACCAGAACCGCGGCATGATAAGGAATTTCGTCCTGATACAAATAAAATATTTTTTCCCTGATCAATTCTCCTACAAAAAATTTTGTGGGCAGATCACTTAAATTATCATCTTCATAAAAAGGAGCACCTTCAGGTAAAAGATCTAAAATGATTTTCAGCAATTCATCAATACCTTTCTTTCTCAATGCAGAGATAATTGAAATTGATTTACAATAACTTTTTTGCTGAAAAAAATCCTTAGCCTTATCTAGCACTTCATCACTTACTATATCTGCCTTATTAATAATAACAATTGCAGGAACTTTTAAATGTAGAGAAGAAAAAATTTCATCTACCTCCTGCAAATCATCTTTTATATCAACTATTAGTAATGCAACATCCGCATCCTCAAGGCTTCCCTTTACTGCCTGCATCATTTTTTCGTGAAGCTTATATTTTGGCTCAATAATACCGGGTGTGTCTGAAAAAATAATCTGATAATCCTCTGCAGTTAAAATACCTTTTATACGATGACGTGTGGTTTGTACCTTGGGAGAAACAATGGCAAGCTTCTCTCCTATCAATGCATTAAGCAGTGTGCTTTTGCCGGCATTGGGCTTTCCAAAAATGTTTACAAACCCTGATTTCATAGGTGGCAAAAGTACATAAATAAAA
>DASYOS010000241.1:0-17558 GCA_036007525.1 Chitinophagaceae bacterium
CATAAAAAAGCAGAGGGATAAACTTTGGTAACATATTATTATATTTGATTCTTATCCCTTAAGATGGGATTTCCTCTTAAATCCATACACTAACTTTGCGTTTATGGCAAACATTCTGATAATAGATGATGAAAAAAGTATAAGGAAAACCTTGACCGAGATATTAAGTTATGAGGGTTATAAAATAGATGAAGCAGGCGATGGCGAAGAAGGCTTAAAAAAATTCAAAGAAAAAACGTATGATTTGGTTTTGTGTGATATTAAAATGCCTAAACTTGATGGAATTGAATTTCTGGAAAAAGCAAAACAAATCAATGCAGATGTCCCTATTATTATTATCAGTGGGCACGGAAATATTGAGACTGCAGTTGAGGCAGTAAAGAAGGGCGCTTTCGATTATATAGCCAAACCGCCAGACCTAAACCGGATGCTTATAACCTTGCGAAATGCAATGGATAAAAATACTTTAGTTGCAGAAACCAAAGTACTCAAACGCAAGGTAAGCAAAACACAGGACATTGTTGGTGAATCATCCCCCATAAAAAAAATAAAAGAAACAATTGATAAAATTGCACCTACAGATGCAAGGGTTTTGATAACAGGCGATAATGGTGTTGGTAAAGAATTAGTGGCAAGATGGATCCATGAAAAAAGTAACAGGTCTTCAGGGCCATTGGTAGAAGTAAATTGTGCAGCTATCCCGGGTGAGTTAATCGAAAGCGAACTATTCGGGCATGAAAAGGGCTCCTTCACTTCTGCAATAAAACAACGCATAGGTAAATTTGAGCAAGCCAATGGTGGCACATTATTTTTAGATGAAATAGGTGATATGAGCATAAATGCCCAAGCCAAAGTTTTAAGGGCTTTGCAGGAAGCTAAGATAACCAGGGTTGGTGCTGATAAAGATATTACTGTAGATGTAAGAGTAATTGCTGCCACAAACAAAGATCTTTTAAAAGAGGTGGAAGAAAAAAAATTCAGGTTAGACTTATATCACCGGCTTGGTGTAATTATTATGCATGTGCCATCATTAAACGACAGGCTATCGGATGTCCCGCTTCTGGTAGAAAAATTTTTAGAGGACATTGCTGCAGAATATGGACAGCCAAAAAAATCAATAGAAAAAAGCGCAATCGAAGCTTTACAAAAACATAATTGGAGCGGCAATATACGTGAGTTAAGAAATGTTGTTGAACGACTTATAATTCTTTCCGGAAAAACCATTTCTTCGGATGATGTAGACAATTATGTGTTGCCAAAGAAATAGTTGAATGGTTAAATTGGTAAATGGTTTAAGTGTTAAAAGGCGATATATTGTTCAGCTAATTAACAATTAGCTATAAAATAATTCAACATTCAAAGTGAAGCATATCTATTGCATAAGTGGTTTTGGCGCAGATGAAAGAATGTTCTCTAAGTTCCAATTCACCGGCTATGAAATTCATTTTATTAAATGGATAACTCCCGAAAAAAATGAGAATATTCAATCTTATACTAAAAGATTAATTAAGCAAATTCATCACGAAACCCCAATCTTTATCGGCTTATCTTTTGGCGGTATGATATGTGTGGAAATAGCAAGTCAAATAAATACATCTCTTATAATCATCATTTCCAGCATTAAATCTCATGCTGAAATGCCTTTATGGATGCGGCTTTCGGGCAAGTTAAAACTTAACAGATTGCTGCCAATGCGATCCTATAAATTAATACAACCACTACAGGATTATAACCTGGGAATACAATCTAAAGAAGAAAGAAAGCTGGTACATAGCTACAGAAAAAATATTGATAAGGTATATTCCAATTGGGCTGTGAATGCTATATTAAACTGGAAAAATACGGTTGCGCCTAAGAATCTTTATCATATTCACGGAGATCAGGATAGGATATTTTCAATAAAAAAAATTAAATCAGATTACACAATTAGTAAAGGCGGGCATTTAATGATCCTAAATAAAAGCGAGGAAGTGAATGAATGCATCAGCTCAATTTTGCGAAAATATTATGATTGTTAAACTAATGATAACTATTTTTCAGTGGTTTTCTGCTAACTCATTTAATACAGTACATTTGCCCGCACTAAAATGTTGTTCATGAGTATAGGTTTCCTCTTATTTATTATCGCATCAATCGCTTCTCTTATTGGCTTGTACGGCATGTTTCAAAAGGCAGGCATTGCAGGGTGGAAAGCTTTAATCCCATTTTATAATATTTGGTGCATGGTGCAAAAAATGCAGTTAAATAAAATATGGTTTTTTTTGTCATTTGTTCCTGTTGCCGGGTTTTTTGTTATTATATGGATACTGATAAAATTTGTTGAGCATTTTGGGAGGTTCTCTTTTTTATCTCATGCTGCAACTGTTTTTATTCCATTTATTTATTTACCCTATCTGGGTTTCTCAAAAAATGAAAGGTATGCAGGTACTGCTGTTGTAAATAATTATAAAAAATCCGGTGCCCGTGAGTGGATAGATGCTGCAGTTTTTGCAATAGTTGCTGCCACACTCATCCGAACATTTGTGTTTGAAGCGTACACCATCCCAACGCCATCCATGGAAAAAACATTGCTTGTAAATGACTTTCTTTTTGTAAGTAAATTCAGCTATGGCCCCAGAATTCCTAACACGCCTTTAGCAATGCCATTCGTACATCATACGATGCCAATTGGAAATGCAAAATCTTATGTGGAGTGGATACACATTCCCTACACACGCTGGTTTGCATCTCCTGTAAAGAGAAATGACGTAGTGGTATTTAACTTTCCTGTAAATGATACTTTAATAAATGATGAAGAGAATTTCGGATCAAAGGTTACTTATTATGAAGCCATAAGGCAACGTATGGTTATTGAAAATATAAGCTATGATGAAGCCCGGACAAGGATTTGGGATACTTACGGTGATCTTATAATTACACGCCCTGTTGATAAAAGAGAAAATTTTATTAAGAGATGCACAGCCATTGCAGGAGATACCATTCAAGTGAAAGGAAGTGTAATTTATATTAACGGAGTGGCTGAAAAATTCCCACCGGCTTCTGAAAGAAATTATATTGTAACAACTGATGGCACACAACTAAATGAAGAGGAGTTAGCCGAATTTGGAATTCATACAGATCCTGCGCTTTTTGAATTTCAAAATTCAGGATCAGGTACTTACAGTATTAATATGACAGAAAACGAGAAAGACCAGGTTGCTAAAATGCCCAATGTAAAAAGTATTGTTCCCGTTCCCTACACTCCGGAAGCTCAACTATTTCCTAATTATAATGTATCTAACCAATGGACGGTAGATAATTACGGGCCAATATGGATTCCTAAAAAAGGAGCGACAATTTCTTTAACACCTGATAATATTATCCGGTACCAGCGCAGTATAAGTGTTTATGAAGGAAATAAGTTTGAAGAAAAAGGAGGGAAGTATTTTATTAATGACAAAGAAGCAACTACCTACACTTTTAAAATGAATTATTATTGGATGATGGGTGATAATCGGCATAATTCGTTAGATAGCAGGTTTTGGGGATTTGTACCAGAAGACCATGTTGTGGGAAAAGCCACATTAATATGGTTTAGCTGGGATAAGGGGCCCAGATGGAAAAGGATGTTCAGGACTATCCAATGATTATAATGATTTAAGTGCTAAAATCTTTCTACTAATTTTACAGTACATTTAATAATAGTTTTATCATTAAAATCATTCATATCAAATTCTAATCATTGATTAAGAAAGAATTAAAATTTACCATCGAAGTTTATGAATCCAGTGATGAACTTAATAAGGATGATGCATTTCTTTTAAGCGAAGCCCGTTCTGTTACGAAATTTGCTTATGCCCCGTATTCTAATTTTCAGGTTGGCGCTGTAGCTAAATTGGTGAATGGAAAAACCGTTTCGGGCACTAATCAGGAAAATGCCTCATATCCTGCTGGTATTTGTGCTGAAAGAAGTTTGCTTTCTGCTGCAGCATCAAATCATCCCGGTATTGCAATAGAGACCATGGCAATTACATACAATAATTTAAACGGAGAGAGTAATACACCTGTAAGCCCGTGTGGTATTTGCCGTCAATCGCTAAGTGAATTTCAGAATCGGTTTAAAAAGCCAATTAGAATAATTTTAAGTGGCATGAAGGGGAAAGTTCAAATCATAAATAACGCAGGTTACTTACTGCCACTGGCTTTCACTTCTGAAGATTTGAAATAGTGAACTGTCAGTTGTGAGTGGTGAGTAACTTCATAATTGATTACTCATCATTATAACTTACAACTTATAACTACAACTCACAACTTACTTCTTATAACTAATTCGATACACCACTCCGTTATAATCATCGCTTACCAATAAAGCGCCGTCAGGCATTTGCTGTACGTCCACAGGGCGCCCAATAACGGAATTATCAGGGCGTAACCAGCCCGTTGCAAAGGTGGTATAGGAAGCAATATCATTCCCACTCAATTTGGCAACTGTTACATCATATCCCAATGGAGTACTCCTGTTCCAGCTACCGTGTTTTGCAATAAATATTGCATTCTTATAGTCTGACGGGAACATGTTACCTGTATAAAAACGCATACCTAAAGCAGCAACATGAGGCCCTAAATTTTTTACAGGCGCAACATAAGCATTACAGTTTTTCCCTTTGCCAAATTCCGGGTCCAAAATATTTCCCTGGTGGCAATAAGGAAATCCAAAGTGCATTCCTTTTTGTGGGGCTCTGTTCAACTCATCTTCAGGTACATTATCTCCCATATTATCACGTCCGTTATCAGTAAACCATAATTCTTTTGTTACAGGATGCCAGGCGAAACCGACAGTATTTCTTATGCCACTTGCAAAAACTTCCATACCAGTACCATCAGCATTAATATTTGTTATTGATGCATACACGGGATTTTGTTTCTCGCAAATATTACAAGGAGCGCCAACCGGCACATATAATTTTCCATCGGGCCCAAAGGCGATAAACTTCCAGCCATGGTGTCCCTCAGAAGGGTATTGATCATAAACTGTTACAGGCGGCGGTGGATTATCAAGCTTTGATTCAATACTATCAAGCCTTAGAATTTTTGAAATAGTTGCAATATATAAACTCCCATCTCTAAATGCCACGCCATTAGGGCTATTAAGGCCTGAAGCAACTGTATACACCTTATCGCCAACACCATCTTTATTTTCATCAACCACTGCATAAACTTTATTACCGCTACGATTACCAACAAATACAATTCCGTTTGGAGATAAACATAAACTGCGTGCATTGTTTACCACCGCATATACACTTATTGTAAAACCTTTCGGCAATTGTATTTTATCCAGATTATATTTTTTATACAAAGCATCATCATTAGCAACGGTAGCTGTGCTATTGGTTGTCGTATTCTTGCAACTGTTAGCACTGAGTACAGTAAAAAATAAAAAAAGTAAAGGAATGTTTTTGAGGTATGATACAGATAACATCATAGTAGAATTTCAAACAAAATTAAGGTAAGATTAGAAAGATGAGCTACTAAAATAATTTCTGTACCCCATGTGCAAATTTAGCCTCATGATCCAGCAGCCATTTTTTTCTCCAGAGGTCGCCGCCATAACCAACAAGGTCTCCATTACTGCCGATTACACGATGACATGGTACAACTATACAAATTTTATTACATCCATTGGCTGCACCCACTGCACGGATGGCTCTTACATTTTCAATTCGTTTGGAAAGTGTTAAGTAACTAATCTGTTTGCCGTAGGGGATATTCATTAATTCATTCCACACCTCCTTCTGAAATACAGTGCCGGTATGCTGAAGCGGCAGGTCAAATATTTTTCTTTGTCCAGAAAAATATTCATCTAATTGTTTAATACATTTTTTTATTACAGCAGATTTAGGCAATGAGAAATCAATTTCGTCTTCATTAATTTTTATCCCCTTATATGAATTGATAAATAAGATCTCTATGACAGTATTTTCTGAGGCGCTTATAAGTATAACGCCTATAGGAGATCGGTAATATGCTGATAAGGTTTCCAGGTTTTGATTTTAAAGACTATCCAATAAATATAACTCAGCACAATTAGTCTGAGATTGTTGCAGACTCGGCCAAGGGTAATAATTAATCATCCAGCAAGCCGGCAAGTAAAATAAGATCTTTTTGCTTGTAGCGATTTTTATCATCATCAAAGCACTTGCTCAGCTCCTCTAACAAAAATTGAATGATACGTTTATTTTTAAGTTGCTTATAATAGGATGGAGTAGGGGGCACAGAAATTCTTTTAAAATAATTTTCCACATCTCTATGTGTATACATCTGTCCGTTTAAAGGATCAATAAAGAAATTAATTTTATTGCCCGGCTGTCCCGCAGGATTGGGATGATTATAATCCACTTCAAAATAGGCAAGTATAAATTGCTTGGGAATATTTATAGCTCTTACCGGCAGATCAAGTAATTCGCAGAGTATCGAATATAAAATCCCATTAGTTATTGCATTTCCTTTTTTGCCTTCCAATACTTTATTAATAAAAAAATCTTCCGGAATATCATAGGCAACTTCACCGCCTTTTAATTTGTAATAATTATATAAAATACCGGTTACTACATTTATTTGTTCCAATGGGGTTAAATAGCTGTTAAGCTCCAGCCATATATTCCTACGGATTTTTTCAATTTCCTGTAATGTAGGCGTAGAAAGTATTTCAGGGTATTGATAGCGGGCAACCAACAATGCCCCCTGCAACAGATCATGCGTACCATTTTTCCATTCAATAAAATCGCCTGTCAGATCCCTGAAGTGTAACTTATGTATAAGCGATTCTATTCTTTCCTGCACTTCTTCATCAGGTGTATTTTCCCATAGATGTTCAAGATTTGGAATAATACCTCTGCCAAGTGAAACAATTTTTTCACTAACAGTGCTAAATACATCTTCATCTGGATCATCTATAAGATGAAAGAGAGCGGATATTTCTTTATTTTCCTGCATTACCCCTGTTAAGTTAAATCATTGAGAGTTGATTAAGTCAACGCTCTGGAAAATAAATATCGTGAAATATCTTGTAAGAAAATACTTAAAACTTTTCCACAAAACTGTATAATCGTCTGAAATAATTTAGGCCTTCTTTTTTGCGACTGTTTTTTTAGCAGATTTTTTTCTGGAGGTCTTTTTATCAAAGGCTTTCGGGTCTTGGATAACTATCATTCTCTTCACGTCTTCCAAAGAGATATTAGTGAGTTCTTCCGAAGTGCGTTTGGTTTCGCTTTTTCCTGCAGGTATTTTGATCATTTTTTTGCCAAAACGTATGAAAGGTCCCCAGCGACCGTTTTCAAGAGAAATTTTTTCTTCCGGCCATTGTTTTATATACCTGTTAGATTCTTTTTCTACTTTTTTTAATATCAGCTCATCGCATTCCTCCTGTGAAATGTTATCAAAATGATAAGCCCTTGGTACATTTATAAAAAGATTATTCCATTTTATAAAAGGTCCGAAACGTCCTTTCCCTTTTGTTATAGGTTTCTCTTCAAAAAAACCTATGGGGGCATCTTCAATTTGTTTGGCCGTAATAATTTCAATTGCTCTTTTTAAATCTATCTCTAATAATTCTTCTCCCCTGGGTATGGAAATAAATTGTTCTCCCCATTTTACGTAAGGCCCAAAACGCCCAACATTAATCACTACTTCCTGCTCCTCGTGTTCACCCAATGAAAGCGGTAATTTAAAAAGTTCCAAGGCTTCTTCCAGTGTAATTGTCTCAATACTTTGGTTAGCTTTTAATTTTGAAAATCTTGGCTTTTCCTCATCATCCTGAACACCTATCTGAACCATTGGCCCATACTTTCCCATTCTTGCAATTATTGGTTTTCCGTTTACAGGGTCGTTACCCAATTCTCTTTCACCCACAGATCTTTCTGCGTTTTCTAATGTATGTTCAACATCGGCATGAAACGGCGTATAAAAATCACCAACCATTTTACTCCATTCTTGTTTGCCCTCTGCAATTTTATCAAACTCTTCTTCAATATTTGCAGTAAAAGAATAATCCATTACTTCATCAAAGTGCTTACTTAAAAAATCGGTAACAACAAGCCCAAGATCGGTAGGGAATAGCTTCGATTTTTCGGCGCCTGTATTTTCCTGCTGTGTTAATTTTTGTATTTTGTCTTCTTTAAGTTTTAAAATACTAATATCTCTTTTAAAGCCTTCTTTATCTTTCTTCTCTACATAATTTCTTTTTGCAATGGTGCTAATGGTAGGTGCATAAGTGCTTGGCCTGCCTATGCCTAATTCTTCAAGCTTTTTAACCAGGGACGCTTCAGTATATCTCGCAGCAGGCCGTGTAAATTTTTCTGTTGCCAACATTTCTTCAAATTGAAGTTTTTGTCCTACGTTTAAATTCGGCAAGCGGCTTTCTCCTTCTTTTTGTTCATCCTCATCATCATTCCCTTCAATATATATTTTTAAAAAGCCCTCAAATTTTATAACTTCTCCTGAGGAAGTAAGTTCTTCATTATTTGTACTGATACCAATTTTTGCGATTGTCTTTTCCAGGATGGCATCTTTCATTTGGCTTGCCATTGTTCTCTTCCATATCATTTCATATAAACTCTTTGTATCAGGTTCTACATCAGAACTGTTTGCCATATAACTGGGGCGAATAGCTTCGTGAGCTTCCTGTGCACTTTCATTTTTATTTTTAAACTTTCGTAATTCAATGAAGTTTTCTCCGCAGCAATTTCTAACCGCATTTTTTATATCTTCAATTGCGGTTTCACTTAGGCTTACACTATCTGTACGCATGTAAGTTATCTTACCGCTTTCATACAGTTTTTGTGCAAGCAGCATTGTTTTACTAACACCATATCCCAATTTACGGCTGGCTTCCTGCTGCAAGGTTGATGTGGTAAAGGGCGCTGCAGGTGTGCGCTTTCCAGGTTTAACCTGTATATCTTTGACTGTGTATTCCGCACCGATACAACTTTGCAAAAACTTTTCTGCTGTCCCTATTTCATGCTTTTTCCCATCTTCTGCTTTAAATGAAATTGCCCTGTTATTACTATCAGTGGCTGTGAGTAAAGCTTCAATTTTAAAATGGCTGAGTGTTTTGAATTGATTTATTTCTCTTTCTCTTTCTACAATTAATCTTACAGCTACACTTTGCACCCTGCCGGCACTAAGACCTCCCGTCATACCAATCTTGCGCCATAAAACAGGAGATAATTCAAACCCTACGATCCTATCTAATACACGCCTTGCCTGTTGTGCATTTACAAGGTTCATATTTATTGAGCGAGGGTTTTTTACAGCTGCTTCAATAGCGGGTTTTGTGATCTCATGAAAAACTATGCGTTTTGTTGTTTTTGGGTCAAGATCAAGCACTTCTGCTAAATGCCAGCTTATACTTTCTCCTTCACGGTCCTCATCCGATGCCAGCCATACCTCATCAGCTTTTTTAGCAAATTGCCTTAGCTCTTTAACCACTTTTGCTTTTTCATCCGGCACCTTGTAGCGTGGCTTAAAATGATTTTTTATGTCAATTCCCATATCATCTTTCTCCAGGTCACGGATATGCCCATAGCAACTCTTTACTTCAAAATCTTTACCTAAGATTTTCTCTATGGTCTTAGCTTTTGCCGGAGACTCAACTATTAAAAGATTTTTTGCCATAAGTTATAAAATTCTGCAAAAACATGTCTTTTTATATATGCATGCTGCATGCAATATTAGCTTAAAATTGGGCATAGCACTAGTTTTGAATTAGAAAATTGAAAATTTATTAATAACATTCATCTCAATTAAATATCTTGCTTAGATAATATTATAGACAAAGACATTGACTATGAGGGTTGTAATTGTAGGTTCGGGAAACGTGGCTACCGTGCTTGGTAAAGTAATACATAATGCCGGTCATGAGATTGTCCAGGTATTAAGCAGGAATGAAAATCATGCAAAGGTGCTTGCACAATTATTTAATTGTGCTTCAGGTAGTTTTAGATCTTCGGCTTATAAACAAGCAGATATATATATATTGGCCATTACAGATACAGCCTTGTATCATTTAGAAGAATATGTGCAACTGAAAAATAAATTAGTTGTTCATACTGCAGGTTCTGTGTCAATAGAAGTATTAAAAAATATCTCTTCCGGTTATGGCATAATTTATCCCTTGCAAAGCTTGATAAAAAGTTCGGAAGAAGATTATGAAATTCCCCTGTTAGTAGATGGCAGCACTCCTGAGGTATTAACTACTCTAGAAGATTTCTCTAAAACTTTATCAAACAACGTAACTAAAGCTGATGATCAGGAAAGATTGAAATTTCATATTGCAGCAGTTTTGGTAAATAATTTCACAAATCACCTATTTGCAGTTGCTGATGAATTTTGCCAAAAAGAAAACATAGATTTTGAAAAGCTATATCCCTTAATTGATGAAACTATTCGCCGTATAAAATTACATTCTCCCCAAATGGTACAAACAGGGCCGGCAATAAGAGAAGATATATATACATTGGGTAAACATTTACAAATCCTTTCAGCTCACCCTGACCTAAAATACCTGTATTTAAAACTCTCAGAAAGTATCTTAAAACTTCATCAAAAAAAGTAGTTCAGTTTTCCACTTTGGAAAAATCAAATCCCTTTGTATCGTATAGCTTAATTTTGCGTGCGTTAAAGAAAAAAACATGTATAAGGTTACGTTTAAGTTTGAACAGAAAGGATTAGAGCCTGTTGTTATAAATAATGTTGAGCATGATCAGTCAATTTTAGAAGTTGCACTTACCAATGATATTGAATTGCATCATAATTGTGGGGGAGTTTGTGCATGCAGTACATGCCATTTATATGTTGAAAAGGGGGAATGCTTTTTGGAAGAGCTTAGTGATAAAGAAGAGGATTTTATTGACAGGGCAATAAACCCAAGATTAAACTCCAGATTAGGCTGCCAGTGCATACTCCATTTAGGAGAAGGTGATATAGAGGTTACCTTGCCAGACCAAACACAATTTTTAGGAGAATAGAAATTAGAAATTCACAAAAAATATTGTTATGACTTTTGAGCCCCCTATTAATTGGAATGATTATGAAGATATAGCCATGAAATTGTATGAGCGTTTTGGAGATAATTTTGGAGAGAGTAAAATATACAGGGTAAGGTTTACTGATCTTCTTAAATGGGTTTTAGAAATCCCCAAATTTGAAGGCAAGTCTGAAGAAAGTAATGAAGGCCATTTAGAAATGATACAAAGCAGCTGGGTGTATGAATGGAGAGATAATCAACCCTAAACCCCTAAAGTTGCTTAGGAGGTTTTATTAATGAAGGCCAATAATTTAAAAAATTAAGGGCATTCGGAGAATTTTATAGTATGAATATTTTAGAAAAATTTAAAACAATAAAAACATTCATATTTGATATGGATGGAGTAATAACTGATGGATCATTATTGATTTTGAATGATACAGAGTGGCTGCGAAAAGTTGATATTAAAGATGGGTATGGGATGCACGTAGCCGCTAATCATGATTATCTGATGGTTGTAATTTCCGGAAGTACATCTGAACCCACCAGAAAAAGATTAAATCATCTTGGAGTGAAAGATGTATTTATGGGAGTTAATAATAAAAAAGAGTTGTTACAAAAGTATATGTCGGAGAACAATCTTGAACCCGCAGAAGTTTTGTATATGGGAGACGATATTCCCGATTATGATTGCATGGGAGTTGTTGGATTATCTTGCTGCCCTGCCGATGCGGTAAGTGAGTTAAAGCAAATTGTACAATATATTTCACCTTATAACGGTGGACATGGCTGTGTAAGAGATGTAATAGAAAAAGTATTAAAACTAAATGGCAAATGGCCTTTGCACAGCCATACGCCGGCGGTTTAAGTAAATTACATTTCAAAATATATTTAAGCTGAATAAATTACGGAATGAAACTGTTACTTGCTTTTCTTAAGCTGATCAGATGGCCAAATATTATATTCATTGGCCTTACACAATGTTTATTTTTCTATTGCATATTGCCATTTGTGTACAAAGGCATGCAGCAAATAAGTTTATCTACAAATACTTTTTACCTTTTAGTTACAGCATCATTATGTATAGCTGCTGCAGGATATATTATCAATGATTATTTTGACATTAATATCGATCTTATAAATAAACCCGGGAAATTGATAATAGAAAAATACATTAAAAGGCGGTGGGCAATAGTTCTTCATTTATGTTTATCCTTTATTGGCTTTTTAATAAGCTGCTATGTTGGGTATAAGCTCAGGAATATTTATATACCTTTCTTCAACCTGCTATCAATTGTATCTTTATGGTTCTATTCAACCACTTTCAAAAAAAAATTATTGATTGGCAATGTGGTAATTTCTTTGCTTACTGCATGGGTTATATTGGTTATTACTGTTGCAGAATATAAGCTTAACCGAACAGTTGGTGTTAATACTTTTGTTCTCCCCAGGCTTTTAAAAGTATCTTTTTTATATGCCGGGTTTGCCTTTATTATTTCTCTTATTCGGGAGGTTGTAAAAGATATGGAAGATATACAGGGAGATGTAAAATATGGATGCGAAACTATGCCAATTGTGTGGGGTATTCCTGTATCTAAAGTATTTGCAGCTGTATGGCTTGTTGTGTTAACTGGGGGCGTAGCCATATTGCAGTTTTATGTGCTTCAATTGGGTTGGTGGCTATCTGCCATATATTGCATTTTATTAATTATTATTCCCTTGGTTTGGATACTTCAACAATTATACAAGGCGCAAGTTGCTTCGGATTTTAGCAAGTTGAGCAAGGCAATTAAAATTGTGATGCTTACGGGAATCATTTCAATGATATTTTTTAGGATCTATTTATAAAAAATTATCAGGATATTAGTGTAATACGTATGCAAAAAATAATTTTAGCGTCACAATCCCCACGCCGCAAACAATTATTACAATGGGCAGAAGTGCCTTTTGAGGCTATAATAAAAGAAACCGACGAAAGGTATCCTAAACATTTACCCCCGTCTGAAATAGCTATGCATATTGCAAAAAATAAAGCATTGGCAGTAAAGTTATCTCAGGGAGATGCGGTTCCTATACTATCTGCTGATACAATTGTTGTTCTTAATAAAAACGTAATTGGCAAACCCGGGGGTAGGGAAGATGCTATACAAATCCTTTCTACCTTATCGGGAGAAAAGCATTTGGTTATAACCGGCGTATGCATTTTATTCAACCAAAAAGAAATTGTTTTTGCAGATACAACCGAAGTGGAATTTTATGATCTCAGCATGGAGCAAATAGTTTTTTATGTAGATAAATACAAGCCGTATGATAAAGCAGGTGCATATGCAATACAGGAATGGATAGGAGTTACTGGCATAAAATCTATTAAAGGAGATTTTTATAATGTTATGGGCTTACCGGTAAGTAGAGTTGTAAAAGAATTAAATAAACTGTAATCGTATATTTCTTACCTTTCTTTTACAACCTTTAGCTTTTATGAAGGAAAAGCTTTTGCAATACATCTGGCAGTTTCAATATTTTAATAAAAGCGAACTTATAACCGTTTCGGGAGAACCACTACAAATTATTCATCAGGGAAGTTTAAATACAAATCAGGGCGCAGACTTTTCTGAAGCAAAAATTAAAATTGGCGATACAACCTGGGCAGGCAATATTGAATTACACATAAAATCTTCTGATTGGAATTTACATAAACATTCTGGGGATAAAAACTATGGCAATATAATATTGCATGTAGTTTGGGAGCATGATGCAGAGATAAAAGATATTTCAGGTAATAATTTACCTACACTTGAATTACAAACCCGTGTTTCAAAATTGCTATTGGCAAAATATGAAACCTTATTGAATGCTAATTCATTCATTCCATGCGAAAATCATGCTTATACTATTAATGATTTAACACTACTAAACTGGAAACAGAGACTTTTGGCAGAGAGGCTGGAAGCTAAATCAGCCATAATAATTTCATTTCTAAATCAAAATAACTTTCATTGGGAAGAGACTTTCTGGTGGCTTCTTGCAATTAACTTTGGTATAAAGGTTAATAGCCAGGCATTTGAAAAGATAGCAAGAACAATACCGGTAAGCATTTTGGCTAAACACAAAAATCAAATTCATCAGCTTGAAGCATTATTATTTGGGCAGGCAGGTTTACTTGGAAAAGATTTTACTGATGATTATCCGCAAATGTTACAAAAGGAATACTTGTTTTATAAAACGAAATATAAATTGCAGCAGCCTCAGATTCAATTATTTTTTCTCAGGATGCGGCCTGCTAATTTTCCCACAATCAGATTAGCGCAGCTGGCAATGCTTATTAATAAAAGCACTCATTTATTCTCTAAAATAAAAGAAAGTGTTTCCATTGTTGAGGTAAAAGAACTGCTTGATGTTACAGCCAATGATTATTGGCATTATCATTATGTTTTTGATGAAGACTCAGCATTTAAAAAGAAAAAACTTGGTAAGCAAATGATAAATAACATTCTTATCAATACTGTTGTTCCTATACTATTTTCTTATGGGCTTCATCGTGATGAACAGCAGTATAAAGACAAAGCTATTGCATGGCTTGAAGATATTTCTTATGAAAAGAACTTTATCACAAAAGGTTTTGAAACACTTAAGTTCTCAAACAAAAATTCTTTTGACTCTCAATCTTACATCCAGTTAAAAAATGAATACTGCAATAGTAAGCGTTGCCTGGAATGTGCTATTGGGAATTCTTTATTGAAAGGAGTTCAGGAGATATAATTATTTAATTCACCAATTATATTCAATGATTGTTTTCAAATCCGGATGCAAACTCTTTGCAACGGGGCAATTATTTCCGGTACTTTCTAATGTAGACTTTTGCTCTTCATCCAATTGCAATTGCGGTGGAAAATATATTGTAATATCAATCTGCCCCACACGTCTCGGATCTTTTAACATATGTTTGGTAATATCAATTTTTGAATCTTTTAACTCTATATTCATTTCCATGGCCTTTAAAGCCATCGTTGTT
Source organism: Chitinophagaceae bacterium (assembly GCA_036007525.1). GTDB lineage: Bacteria > Bacteroidota > Bacteroidia > Chitinophagales > Chitinophagaceae > Ginsengibacter. The sequence goes on from DASYOS010000241.1 coordinate 15,018, forward strand.
ATTATGCACGTAGCCAGTGAAACGCATAGTGTATCTGTGGGAGAAAATTTTTCTCCTTTTCCGCGGTTATCTGTGGGTGCATCTGTTTCCAATACTGTTCCGCTTTGTAAATGAGTGGCCTTACATCGCAGATCACCCTGATATATTATTGAAGCTGTCATTGTGTTTTTTTACATAAATTTACATAGTAAAATCTCAATTCATCCACATGCAAAAAATATTTTTCTTAATTATTTCATTGGCATTAGCTACTTCATCAATTGCTCAAAAACAATCAAAAAAAGACAGGCGTGAACAAAATAGGAAAAAAATTGATGCAATGATAAAGCAAGAGGAAGAAGGTGTTATTGCTTATAAAAAACATGTAGTATTTGGAGGTAAACTTATTAGCAACGGATATGGGGCTTTCATAGAATTTGGCAGAGCAAGTTCAGTAAAAAAAGGAATTCTTTTCCAACTGGAAATATCTGAATATAAAAGCCCAAGAGAAGAAAAGCAAAGCAACCTTTTTGCATTTAGCACACCTTATACATATGGTAAACAAAATTTTTTTTACCCGGTTAAATTAGGTGTGCAGCAACAAATTCTTCTTGGAAATAAATCAAATAAAAACGGGGTTAGTATAACAGGAAATTTTGGAGGAGGTGTAAGCGCAGGATTGCTTCGCCCATATTATGTTCAGCTTGGGGCAACAGATACTTATGTGAAATATGATTCAAAAGACAGTTTAAAGTTTTTGGATCCCAGTGCAATTAGTGCCGGTCCTGGCTTTAGCAAAGGCTGGAGCGATTTAACTGTAACTCCCGGTGCATATGTAAAAACCGCACTTAGGTTTGATTATGGAAGTTATAATGAAATTGTTTCAGCAATTGAAGTAGGTATAAGTGTCGATTATTACACAAAGAAAATTCCTTTGGTGGTACGTGAAGAACAAAAGCAACTTTTCTTTACTGGATATGTTGCAATTTTATTTGGAAGAAGAAAATAAATATGCATCCGATATTTTTGCTTAAGCCAACATTCGTTGTCTCGATTCCACTTACCCTTATTAAGATGTTATCATGGAGGAGTTAATAAAAGATAAATATCAACTACCACAAATCGCTAAGGAAAAAAAGCCCCACTGGCTTAGAGTAAAGTTGCCAATCGGTGAAGATTATAAGCATGTTAGAAATTTAGTTGATACGCATAAGCTCCATACTATTTGCGAAAGCGGAAACTGCCCTAACATGGGCGAATGTTGGGGAGAAGGCACTGCAACTTTTATGATACTTGGCAATATTTGTACAAGAAGCTGTGGATTTTGTGCAGTAGCAACAGGAAGGCCCTTACCCGTTGATTGGGATGAACCGCAAAGAGTTGCAGAAGCAATTTATTTAATGAAAGTAAAACATGCTGTTGTTACCTCAGTAGATAGAGATGAAATAAAAGATGGGGGGTCAATAGTTTGGTACAACACAATCAACGCAATTAAATATTTAAATCCTGAAACAACATTAGAAACACTTATCCCTGATTTTAAAGCAGAGAAAGAAAATATTCAACGTATTATAGATGCAGCGCCGGAAGTAGTTAGTCATAATATTGAAACAGTAGAGCGTTTAACAAAAAAGGTAAGAATACAGGCAAAATACTGGCGCAGTATGCAAACGCTTCGTATTTTAAAAGAAGGGGGAATGCGAACTAAAAGCGGCATAATGCTGGGATTAGGAGAAACAAAAGAAGAGGTTATACAAACTATGCATGATCTTAAAGAAAGTAATGTTGATGTAATTACGATTGGGCAATACTTACAACCATCAAAAAAACATTTGGATGTTCATCGCTTTGTGCACCCGGATGAATTTGCAGAACTACGGGAAGTAGGCTATAGCATTGGATTTGATTATGTAGAAAGCGGCCCATTAGTTCGTTCATCTTATCACTCTGAAAAGCATGTCATCCCTGGGTATGGAAGAAATAAATGGCTGGAGGAAAAATCTACCATGACAATAGACAATTAACAATTATAACTGTCTCTATGTATAAAATTTTATTTTCTATTGTTTTAATTTTTATACAACAATTTTCTTTCTCACAACTCAATTGGCAAAATGTTGATTCCCTCTATCAGCCAATGCCTAAATCTGTGCATGTTTACTTTACAAGTGATCAGCCTGATACTGGCGCTTTTCGTGCATATTATTTAGTTGCAGACCTGAAAGACAAAAATTTAAATTTTACAACTGATACAACATATAAAAGAAGACTGACTCCATCGCAGTTCTATCAAAAAAATAATAACCCTCTTGTTGTTGTTAATGGAACATTTTTTTCATTTGAAACAAATCAAAATTTAAATGTTGTTATTAAAGATGGGAGACTGGTTTCCTACACAGCACTTGTAAAAGGCAGAGGCAAAGATTCATTGAATTATATTGCTGCGTATAAAGGTGCTATCGGCATTAATAAACGAAGAAGGGCTGATGTTGCCTGGATTAAAACGGATAGTGCTAAATTCTATGCAATGGCTGCACAACAGCCTCTTACCTCCACTGGCAA
>DASYOS010000242.1:0-28373 GCA_036007525.1 Chitinophagaceae bacterium
GCATACATGAAACCCTTTTCCGGTGGCGGTTGGAAAAATGTTTACAAAATAAAAGATATGGATGATCTTTTTAGAAAGCATGGAGAAACAGGCGAATTAGTTATGATGCTTCAGGAAGAAATTGTTTTTGATGAATATTACAGGTGCTATTGTATTGGTGGAAAACATGTTCGCATAATGCCTTATGAGCCAAGAAATCCGCATCATTTAAGATATGTTGCAGATTTTAAACCTGATAAAGAACGATATGCTTTGATGGAAGATATTGTACTGCGTATTTGCAAATATTTGGGATACGATTTTAATACAGTAGAGCTTGCACTAAGAGATGGGGTGCCCTATGCAATTGATTTTTGTAACCCTGCACCTGACGCAGAAGTAACCAGCGTAGGACAGGAAAATTTTGAGTGGGTAGTAGAAACCGCTGCAAATTATGCAATTGAAAAAGCACAGGATCAGGATAATAAAAAAGATAATCTTACATGGGGAGAATATATTAAGCGCAGTGCTGCGAAAAAAAAACTTTATACCCTAAATCCCTAAAGGGACTTAAGAAAATTTCATAATGTTTTATGTCTTAAAATTATTATTAACTTAAAATAGCCCCTTCAGGGGGTTGGGGGTTTACAATGGCAAATATCTCTTTTAAAAATTTTACACTCGGCGTTGAAGAAGAATACATGGTGATTGACCCTGTAAGCCGTGAATTAAAAAGTCACGAGCAAAAAATTGTACATGAAGGTCAAAAAATTATAAAGGATAAGGTAAAGGCAGAAATGCACCAGGCTGTAGTAGAAGTTGGTACAGATATTTGCCAGGATATTGATGAAGCAATGATGGATGTTGCAACGCTCCGTAAAACAATAAGCAATATAGCAGGAGATCTGGGTTTGTGGGTAGGCGCTTCGGGAACTCATCCTTTCAGCCATTGGGAAAGTCAGCTAATAACCGATCATGCCAGATATAGTGAAATTGTAAATGAATTACAGGAAGCTGCAAGGAGCAATTTAATATTTGGATTACATGTTCATGTTGGTATGGAAAATCGTGAGATGGCCATACACATTGCCAACTCGGCGAGATATTTTTTACCACATGTTTATGCATTAAGTACCAACTCCCCTTTTTGGGAAGGAAGGGTAACAGGCTACAAATCTTTCCGTACAAAAGTTTTTGATAAATTTCCCAGAACAGGCATACCTGATTATTTTGAAAGTATAGAAGCCTATGATAATTACATCAAGCTTTTAGTAAAAACAAATTGTATTGATAATGCAAAGAAAATTTGGTGGGATCTGAGAGTGCATCCGTTTTTTAATACGGTTGAATTCAGGATATGTGATGTGCCAATGACTGTTCAGGAAACGATAACCATTGCTGCATTGTTTCAAGGGATTTGCGCCAAGCTTTATAAACTGCGCTTGCAGAATCTTAATTTCATGATGTATCCACGCATTTTAATTAATGAAAATAAATGGAGAGCCGGCCGGTATGGAATTGATGGCAGCATGATCGATTTCGGCAAAGAAACAGAAGTTAATACACGGGTTTTAATTTATGAATTACTTGATTTTATTGATGACGTAACTGCTCCACTTGGAATAAAAAATGCAATAAGTTATGTACACAAAATGCTTGAAACAGGAACCGGTGCCGATAGGCAATTAAAAGTTTATGAGCAAACCAACAGCCTTGTTGATGTAGTAGATTATATTCATTCCCAGTTTTTAGAGGGGGTATAATAAATGCTATCTTATCAGCGTAACTATGCCTTTTAATTCCACGCTTTTCCCGGATACATCCAAGCCTTTTATCACCCAAACATATATTGCGCCAGGCTGCTGCACTCCTTTATAAGTACCGTTCCATCCCTGTTTTATATCCTGCGTTTCAAACATTATCTGCCCCAATCTATTAAATACCCTAAAAAACATAGTTTTTTGTATCCCTGGAGCAATTGCTCTGAACACATCATTTATTCCATCGTTATTTGGCGTAAATGCATTTGGGATGTAATAAGTTGAGCCCAGATACACCTTTATAAAAATACTGCTCGTGGCAATACAACCAAAAGTGTCTGTCACTGTTAAAATAAATCTGGAATCATTTTGCAGGGTAGCAATAGGGTTTTGCAAAGCTGGGTTATCCAAAACATTAGCAGGCGACCATAAATATTTAGTTCCGCCACTCCCAGATAACTGATGGGGAAAGCCAATGGTAGCCACAGTATCATTGCCTGCAGAAACTCTAAGTATTTCATTCATAGTTACAACCACATCATCGTAGGCAGAAAAATTACAACCATAATTATCTGTTACCTGCAATCTGTAAGTATGAGATCTTGTTGTTTTAGGCTGTGCAATAGTAACCGGGGAAGTAGGTGTAAGCACATCTGCCGCCGGCGCCCATAAATAATTTACATTTCCAGATATATTGGTGGCACTGCCACGCAAAACAGCAATTGTGTTATTACATATTGTAGTATCCTGTCCGGCATTGGCAACAGGCCTATGTAATACATTAACAGCAATAGTGTCAGAGCCTTGGCAAAATAATGATCTGGCTGTAACAATATAAACTGTAGTATCTAAAGGGCTCGCAACAGGAGTTGCCGATGTTGCATTATCTAAACCTGTAGCCGGAGTCCAATTAAAATTATCAACTGGCTTATTACTTGTAAAGCCAAGTGTCGTAGAACTTCCACTACAAATTGCTTTGTCAGGCCCTGCGTCAACATTTATTCTATTATTTTTTGCTGAAACAGTATCAATAATCTTAGAGGTGCAGCCATTTTTGTCTTTTATAATTATAGAATAAATACCAATAGGCACTTTAAAAAAATTATTTGCCTGGTAAGTAGCTCCGCTATCTATAGAATATGTATAAGGCACCACACCACCGTTTGCTTTAACACTGATAAAACCGTCATTGGTAAAGCAGGTGGAGGCAGGAGTAATAATTGTTGTTCCTTTTACAGGATTAGGTTGTAAAACGGTTACTACAGTATCTTTTATACACCCTATCGCGTCTTTTACGTGTAAGGTATAATTGCCTGCGATTAAATTATTAAATACATTATTAGTTTGATAAGAATTTGAATCTAAAGCATACTGGTATGGAGCAACACCTGATGATGCATTAACAGTTATGCTGCCATTATTATCACCAAAACAGTTTGGTTGTTTTATGTTTTCGTTAGCTTTGATCGAAACTCCAATGCTGATTGTAACATTGGATGTTGTTGGGCATGTTGTTGCATCATACACAGTAATTGAGTAAGTGCCGGGTGGCAAGTCTGTAAATACATTTGATGTTTGGCGAGATAAACCGTTTATAGAATATGTAAAGGGAGCTGCCCCTCTTGCATTCACAGTTATAGAGCCGGTAAGGCTTCCTCCGCAAACAGGATTAATCACTGAAACCGTAAAGGAGGGTCCTAATTCCCGAATAATCACAGCAATTGAATAGCTACATCCTAATGCATCTTTCACCACAACTCTATACGTTCGTGCAGCTAAATTTATAAACACATTAGAAGCTTGAAAAGTAGCTCCGCTATCTATTGAAAATTGATATGGTGCTGTACCATTAACCGGAGAAATTGTAATAGAGCCTGTGGGAGGGCCAACACATTCTGTAAATGTTGTAATAATAGATGCTGCTAAAGAAACTTTATTAACTATAATGCTTTTAGAAGAAATACAATTAGTACCAATCAATCTTGTTCTCACTAAATATGTACCGGGTAGAACTGTAAATATATTAGATGGCTGCCAATTTACACCATCAAGAGAATATTCATAATTAGCACCAATTGGAGAAGTAACAGTTATGACGCCGGTTGCATTTGCTGCACACCCCGCTGATGCTACCCTTTCATTTATGGTATCTCCTCTTGATACATTAATAGTATCTGTGCCAATTATTTCATTCGCAGAGTTATCTGGATTTTTATAAAAAGATTTAACTATATAAGTCTCACCGGTACTCGGAGGGCAAATATTACCAAAACTAACATTCAATAAATTATTAGTCGCAGGGGTTGTAGTTCCGGTAGCAATAAAATTTCCTGATATATTATAAAGTTCCACTCTTTTAAATAATGATTGCCCGGATGCCGGAACAAATCTCCAGCTTTCATTTATACCCGTACTCCCCCATGGTACACTTGTCGCCTGTCTGCCGGGTGCCATAATAGCCGATGATTTATTTATATCCTGCATCCCTATCATAGCTCTACCGTTGTTCCAGTTAACGCAAATTTCTTTATCATATATAAAAACTTCTACAATTCCCAATGTTTCGTATAAAACTATCTGGTGAGTATTGGTTGCAAGGTTTAAACAAGCAGTAGTATATAGCGGAACCTTATAATAACTGATTATCCATTTTCTATAAGGGGCTGTTCCTACTACGTTATATTTTATTTGTTGTGTATTGGAGCCATTGTTTAAATCCAAATCATGATAAGGACCCATTATTATAGCTCCATCATATAATGAACTGGGTATGTTTTCAGGTGTACCGGTTGTTGCATTTAAAACTCCTCCGCTATTCAATATTCCGTAATGACTGAATGCTAAAGCTTTGGACGTATCAAAGCCTAAAAAACCATTGGTGCTTGCCGTGAGCCTGTTATAAACTGATCCATAAAACGAAAAAGGAAATGTAATATCAATTAAGGGGGAATAACTATCATCGCCGGACAAATTAACTAAAGTACCGGGAAATGCCGGTGATAAATACCCTCTAAAACAACTTGTTGCAGAAACTTTATCAACAGTATATGAGGTTGTTGAAGAATAAATATCCGGAATAGTAGTATTAAGCGCAATACAAGAAGTAGTGCAGCCAATAGTTACATTTTTTGTACAATTAAATGAAAAACTATTTTGAGCTTGTATGGATTTTGCCAGAAAACACAAAATAATAAGTACCAAAAGTTTTTGCATGCCTTCAAAGATAAATTTTATGAGCACATATTTTCTAAAGTAAGAAGGTATTTATTAAGAGAATGTTATTAAATAAGCTTCTCCACCTCTGGTATAATAATTTAATTTTGCAATATGGATTCAAATGATAAAAAAATAGTGCGAATTGCCATTCTTGATATGTATGAAGGATATGAAAATCAGGGAATGCGCTGCCTGCGTGAAATAATAAATCAGTTTGGAGAGACAAATCACCTGGATGTAGAATGGGATGAATTTGATGTAAGACTAAAAAATGAAATCCCGGACATCAATTATGACATTTACATAAGCAGCGGAGGACCGGGAAGCCCTTTAGAAAGTGAAGGCAGCGAATGGGAACCGGCTTATTTTAAATGGCTTGAAGCAATTGAAGAGTGGAATAATAACTCAGATAATCATCAAAAAAAATATGTTTTTTTTATCTGCCACTCCTTTCAATTAGTATGTAGATATTGGAAATTGGCCAGTGTTTGTAAAAGAAATTCAACCGCATTCGGAGTATTTCCTATTCATATTTTAGAAGACGGTAAAAATGAACCTGTGTTCGATGGTTTGCATGATCCTTTTTATGCAGTTGATAGCAGGGACTGGCAAGTAATTCAACCAAGAATGGATATTCTTTATAAAGGTGCCAAAATTTTATGTATTGAAAAAGAACGGTCTCATGTACCATTGGAAAGAGCGATTATGGCTATGCGATTTAATGAATATTTTTTTGGCACCCAGTTTCATCCTGAAGCTGATGCAGTTGGCATGAGTATGTACTTACAAAAAGAAGAAAAAAAGAAAACCGTTATTGAAAATCATGGACATGAAAAGTGGGAGTCAATGCTTAAGCACTTAGAAGACCCGGATAAAATTTTATGGACATACTCGCATATACTACCTAATTTTTTAAACATTGCCGTTGAAAATTTGTTATCAGTTCCTGCCTGATTAAATTAGCTTACCGCCTGTGTTATTTTTAAAAGTATTTTTATCATGTAAATAAATATCATGATTAAAGATCTGCGTCAACAATTCAATCAAAGTTTTACAGAAGAAAAGTATAAAATATTTCTAGATGACCTTAATTCTAAATACCCGGATGCTCTTGCTTTCAGGGTTGCAGAAACACCGATATTTATCCCTAAGAATTTTACAAAAAAGATAATAGATGCATGTGAAGCTATCGTAGATGTAATTGTTGATGACAATTTTAAAACATTAACGGCAGCAGCTATTCCTGCAGATGAATATGTACCTGATGAAAATTTACATACTCACTTTATAGCTTTTGATTTTGGCATATGCGAAAATGATGCTGGTGAGTTGGAGCCGCAACTTATAGAAATGCAGGGTTTCCCTACTTTATTTGGTTACCAGGTATATTATGCTGAAATATTAAGAAAGCATTTTGAAATTCCGGAAAACTTTGATAATTATTTAAATGAATACACAAAAGATTCATACTTAGAATTATTAAAAGAAATAATTGTTGGTGATCATAATATTGAGAATGTAATTCTTTTAGAAATAAATCCTCATGAGCAAAAAACAAAAATTGACTTTTATTGTACACAGGATTATTTAGGTATTCCGATTGTTTCGCTTACTGATCTGATAAAGGAGGGTAATAAATTGTATTACATGAATAAAGGAAACAAAATCCAGGTAAAAAGAATTTATAACCGGGTAATTTTTGATGAGTTATTGCAACAAAAAGAAGCTCTTGAAAACTTTGTTGATCTTACCCAGGAGCTGAATGTTGAATGGGTACCGCATCCCAACTGGTTTTACCGCATAAGCAAATTTACATTGCCTTTTATTAAACATCCTTACGTACCTGAAACATTTTTTCTTAATAAATTAGAACAAATACCTCATGACCTGGAAAATTTCGTTTTAAAACCATTATTTTCTTTTGCAGGGCAAGGAGTGATCATTGATGTAACAATAGCAGATATAGGTAATGTAAAAGATCCGGCTAACTGGATATTACAACGTAAAGTAAAATATGCTGATGTTATAGTAACCCCAAACATTCCGGCAAAAGCAGAAATCCGGATTTTTTATTTTTGGAAAGATGGTTGGCTAAGGCCCGTAGCAGTAAATAACCTTGCAAGATTAAGCAAAGGCAAAATGATAGGTGTACGATACAATATGGATAAAGACTGGGTTGGCGGGAATGTTGCGTTCTTTGAAAAAAATTGATGATTTTGATTGCAATATTTTTAACTATATTTGAATTAATTTTTAGATTAGACTAAAATTTAAATTCAGCTTCATGAAAATATTTTACACAATTACTTTTTTGTGCTTATCTTTCATCGCACATGCACAAATCCCTAAGATAGATACAGACAGGCCCGACCAAACAGAAAGTGTAAACATAGTTCCAAAAAAATGGCTTCAGTTTGAAGCAGGTTTTAATTATCAAAAAAATGATGACATTAGTCATGAATTTTTAGTTCCTACCCTCCTCAGTAAATATGGTTTATCTAATCGGATAGAATTAAGACTTATTACTACAATTCTTCGTCAAAGTGTTGATATCCCGTCACTGGGTAAAATTAATAATACGGAACTTGAACAGGTTGAAATAGGGGCAAAAGTTGCTTTATTTGAAGAGAAGAATTTTCTGCCTAAAACTTCTTTACTTTTTCACGTGGGCATTCCCGGCTTAGCATCTTATAAAACAGATAAGTTTTTATTTAACAGCAGGCTAACCATGCAACATACGCTCTCTAAAAATATTTCGCTGGGCTATAATTTCGGTGTTGAATTTGACGGAACTTCAGATGACCCAGTATTTATTTATACGTTAGCTCCTGGTATTAATTTAGGGGAAAAATGGTATGCGTATATTGAAGCCTTTGGAGATTTTCAAAAAAATGGTGCTCACAGTCTCGATGGTGGACTGGCATATTATATTTCTGATAATTTCAAGCTTGATATTTCAAGTGGCTTTGGTATATCCGGCAATGCCCCAAAATATTGTGTAAGTCTTGGCGCATCTGTAAGATTTAATACCAGCAAGCAATAGTTTTCTTATAACTTTATACAATGAAATTTTTTCAACCCATTTTTTTATTTTATTGTTCTTTGCTTACCTAATGCTGACGCCTATCCTGCTATAAGAAATCGAAAGTAGAATTACTATCACATACTGTTGGATGCAAAGCTGGATGCCATAATTCTATTTAAACCTAATGATTTGCCAAAAACAAATTTCATATACTATTAGCAAATCAATAAACGCAATAAAACCAAATGCATAACCTTTAAATCAATTTATTATGGGATTTGATCAATATCACGAACCACCTCAAGAACTTTCAGCTAAAGTGAGAACATTTGCAAGAATGATAACATCTTTAACCGAAGAAGCTGAAGCCATCGGCTGGTACGAACAAAGAATATCTGTTGAAAAGGATAAAGAGGCTAAAGCAATTATGCAAAATGCACAGCAGGAAGAGATGAAGCATTTTGGGATGGACCTTGAATTTTTACTTCGCAAAAACCCTGATTGGCGAACAATTTTAAAGGCTGTTCTTTTTACAAAAGGCGATATTGTTGAATTAGCAAAAAAGGGCGAAGAAAAAGTAGAATAATATTTAAAATAATACTAATTAATGTATAGCATAATTACAGGCGCTTTAATCATCAGCTTGCTGCACGCAGTTATACCTAACCATTGGCTGCCTGTAATTGCTATTGGAAGAAAAGAACAATGGAACTTACAGGAAGTAACCAAAGTTACTTTGATATGTGCATTAGCGCATGGAGTAAGTACAATTATTATAGGTATTTTATTAGGTTATTTAGGTGCAAAACTTGATGAAAGTGTAATGCACTTTACAAATATTATTGCCCCTGTAATTCTTATTTTAATTGGATTATTATTTATCTATCGACATCATATTCATAAGCACTTCCACATTGAGGATGATGTAAAAAAGAAAAAATCAAAAGCCGCAATTATTACTGCATTGGTTATTGCGATGTTCTTTTCTCCCTGCATGGAAATTGAAGCATATTTTTTGTTAGCCGGCACTTTCGAAAAATGGCTTATTTGGTTTATAGCTGCTATGTATTTACTTATTACAACTATCGGCATGGTGCTGTTAGTAAGATTTGCTTATAAAGGTTTATTAAAACTTAACTGGCATTCGTTAGAGCACAATGCAGGTATAATAACAGGATTTACATTGGTCGCTACGGGTATTCTTACATTTTTTATAAAATAAATATATGTCGAAGGAATGCTGTGATACCGGGGATGATCAACAAAACTTACCAGCCCTACCTGTTTCTGCAAAAAATAAAAATAGTGTTGGAGAAAAAAAACATGATCAACACAGTCATGATGATGGACACGATCATGGTAAGGAAGAAGAATCAGGCTGGAAAGGTCATTGGCAATTATTATTATCTCTGGCAATTCTCTTGATCATGTTGATCCTTCAATTTGGATTTAAATATGTCCCTCCATTTCCCTTCGATCTCATAATATTTATAGGAGCATATTTACTTGCCGGTTACAATGTTTTAGATCTCGCATTTCGAAAAGCAAAAAGATTTGATTTTTTTAATGAGTTCTTCCTGATGAGTGTTGCAACTATTGGTGCTTTTGCTATTGGCTCATACAGTGAAGGTGTAGCAGTCATGGTTTTTTATTCTATTGGAGAATGGTTTCAGGATTCTGCAGTTAATAAAGCAAAACGAAGTATAAAGGCATTGCTCGACATCAGGCCCGATGAAGTAAGTGTTTTAAGGAATGGTGCAGCAGAAGTTATACATCCCAATGAAATTAAAATTGATGAAATAATACAGGTAAGGGCTGGTGAAAAAGTAGCATTAGATGGAGAATTAAATTCTGACACAGCAACCTTAAATACAGCAGCCCTTACAGGAGAAAGTAAACCTGATACAAAAAGAAAAGGCGAGCAGGTATATGCAGGAATGATCAACCTGGATAAAGTATCAGAGGTAAAAGTAACATCATTGTTTAAGGATAGTAAGCTAAGCAGGATCCTCGAAATGGTGCAGGATGCAACTGCCCGTAAATCTCAAACGCAATTATTTATAAGCAGGTTTGCAAAAGTTTATACACCGATAGTTTTTGCATTGGCTGTGGCTGTATGTTTAGTGCCTTACTTCTTTGCAGAGCCATACATTTTTAATGTCTGGTTTTACAGGGCATTGGTTTTTCTTGTTATCAGTTGCCCCTGTGCTTTGGTTGTATCTATTCCCCTGGGATACTTTGGAGGAATTGGGCTTGCCTCAAAAAATGGAATACTCTTTAAAGGTTCCAACTTTCTTGATGTTGTTACAAAAATAAATGTGGTTATCATGGATAAAACAGGCACACTAACCAAAGGTGTGTTTAAAGTGCAAGAAGTTGTAACGAAAGATATAGATGAAAAAGAATTAATTAAACTCACAGCAGCAATTGAAAAATATTCCACCCACCCCATTGCAAAAGCTATAGTTGAATATGCAGGTGCCTTTTCCCCCTCTCTTTTGGAGAGGGGGTCAGGGGGTGAGGCCGAAGAAATATCAGGACATGGGTTAAAAGGAACGATTGATGGAAAAAATATTTTAGCAGGTAATGTAAACCTTTTAAAGAAATTCAATATTGAATATCCAACCGAAATAGAAGCATTGGTTGATACAATTGTAGTAATTGCTGTAAATGATAAATACGCAGGATACATCACCATTGCAGATGAAATTAAAGATGATGCAAAACAGGCAATAGAAGAATTGCATAAGCTCAATATCCAAACAGTGATGCTATCAGGGGATAAGCAGGTTGTAGTTGATAAAGTAGCAAAAAGTTTAGGAATAGATAAGGCTTTTGGTGATTTATTACCAGAAGGAAAGGTTGAAAAAGTGCAGGAAATAAAAGATGAAGGGAAACATATTGCCTTTGTGGGAGATGGCGTTAATGATGCACCGGTAGTGGCATTAGCTGATGCCGGGATAGCAATGGGCGGACTGGGCAGTGATGCAACAATAGAAACTGCAGATATAGTTATTCAAAATGACCAGCCTTCAAAAATTGTATCAGCAATTAAAATAGGGAAAATCACAAGAAGCATAGTTTGGCAGAACATCTCCTTAGCTATGGTTATAAAGATTATCGTGTTAATTTTAGGAGCAGGCGGCCTTGCTACCTTGTGGGAAGCTGTTATTGCAGATGTAGGAATTGCGTTATTGGCAATATTAAATGCAGTGAGAATACAGAGAATGAAAATATAGTAGATCAGTTTATATTAACCCAGCTCTAAAATTTATTACTATTTATTTTTTATCCTCCTCACATTCCTTTAATTCCACTTCTTTTATTTTTGCTTCTATCTTTCCCCTTTTCATACCCACACGTATAAAACCAAACAGGCTCATATAAATATTTGCTATCCACACCAATGCAAAAAATGAAACTATATATCCACGCCAGTCATTATAAAGCAAATGATACCTGGTAATTATTAGAAAGAACAGCGTTATATAATGGCTAAAGCAATATTCGCAGGTAAATAAATAAAAAAATTTTCGTCGAAGAAGGCTTCTGCATTCTATTGATTTTCTCTCACAAAATTCTCTTGGCTCTTTAAAAACTTCTTCGTGCGTAACTGTCCACGCAATGCATGCTATGGGCAAAGCCATAATAAAAAGATAAATGATCTGGTATTGTAAACTCAAAAGCATAAACCAAATTTAGGGTTTAAATTTTGTTGCTGTATTCAGGTTAAAAAAAATTATAAAGATAGCTTCGCTACTTTAATTGTTTTATTCTTATCATCTGTCCATGCAAATATGAGATTATTACCTGATTTGGTCATTTGCGGAAATCCACTTGATCTTGATTCTGAGGATGAAGCGACAATTAATGCCGCATCTTTTTTACCATCTTTATAAACCTTTACCGCTTTTATCACACCCCCTTCCATCCAACTTACCATAGCACTCTTTTCATCCAGCATTACAACATCTACCCTACCTAATGCATTTTCTTCATCGATGCGGATGGGCTTATTAAAACTTGCACCTCCATCACCGGAAAAAATAATATTTACCTGTGCTTTTTTATCGGGAGATGAAAACCATGCTATGACAAGGTTATTCCCTTCGGTTGCAACCCTGGGACCGTTAACAGGACATCCTGCAATTTTCCATTGATCAGGAAAAATAGTTTTTGGCTCTGTCCAGTTACCATTTACAAAACGAACAATCGATATATCCCTTATTTCTTCTTCAGAACGGTCGCGATAAACAACAACGGGGCCATTTGCAGTAAGAGCAGCACTGGTTTGGCAGCAATCACAAACCCTTTTGTCAAGCTCCCACTCTGCTGTTTTTGTTCCCTGCATATTAACTATTGCAGCCCGTAAGCTCATTGCCCCATGGTGCCCTTCATGATGTGCTGAAGTGTCACCCTTCTCACTAACAGTATTTCTTCCGTCAAGCCATGAAACGAAAAACTGATCTTTATAAGGCATGAGTGATACAAATCCATGTTCTGCTTTTTTGCCATCATCATGAAGAATATTGGTAGCGCTCCATGAACTTCCACTGTCTGCTGAAGTGCTCAATTTTACATCATAAGTGTATTTACCGTTTTCACTTTTTTCTAATATATGGGCAATCATATTTCCTGCTCCATCTGCTGCTAACATTGGATAATCAGCCCAGTTAACAAACCAACTGTTGCCAGAAGTAATTGTATCCGGCACTGACCAGGTATCATTATTTAATGCAGAGAATTTAAATAGGCTTTTTTGTTTTGTTTTCTCAATCCACGAAAGATAAACCAAGCCGTTTTTGTCTGTAAATAAATAAGGTTCAGCACTAACAGAATCTGCAGGTGAATTAAGTTGCTTCAGTGAACTTGCGGCATTATCTGTTTTTTTTGAATCATTACAGGAAGCAAAAACGATAATTAATAATAAGGTATTTAGAAGTTTATTCATTTGCATTTGCAATTTTAAGTATCAAATCAATATTATTTTTATCATTCCATTTTCGGGAACCTGTTTCTGAAAAAACAAGCTTGCCATTGTTGTTGTAAATAAAAGTGGTGGGTAATGCCTGAACATTCATTTCCTCACTGTTTTCTATTCTTACATAATTAAATTTATATTCATGAGTGTTGCTAAAATCTTTTATTTGTTCTGTACTTTCATCGGAAGCCATCAAAAATATAATATTTTCTTTTTGCAATATATGCTGAGCTTCTTTAATGGAAGGCATTTCCTGAATGCAAGGCTTGCACCAGGTTGCCCAAAAATTAATGAAAATAGTTTTCCCCTTATATTGGTTTATAGAGACGGCATGGCCTTGAAGGTCTGTTAACCTGATCTTATCTATTTCACGCATTAATTGAGATGTAGGAACTGATTTTTCTTTAAGACTGTCATTACACCCAATCAATAAAATAAGTATTATAACTGCAAAATGAGTTCTCATTATTCTTTTTGTTTGAATTTGAGATTTAAAGCTGCATTCTATTTTTATGTGCTGCGAAATATTGCTCCAGTGCTTTCTTCCCAAACTTTTTAAACACTACCGGCGTAACTATCATATCTAACAATGTAGAACTTATCAAGCCACCAAGGATAACAGTAGCCACCGGGTATAAAATTTCTTTTCCCGGCGCTGAGGCATCCAGGGTTAGAGGAATTAAAGCAAGCGCCGCCACCAAAGCAGTCATCAATACCGGCACCATTCTTTCCAACGAGCCTCTTACAATCATGTTGTCGTTAAAGGTTTCTCCTTCATGTTCCACTAAATGTATGTAGTGAGAAATCATCATGATGCCATTGCGGCTGGCTATACCTGTAAGTGTAATAAAGCCTACCATGGTAGCGATAGAAAACGTGCCGCCTGTAAGCATTACAGTTATTACACTGCCTATTAATGCCAATGGAATATTGAGCATGATTTGCAAAACAATCCGGTTTGATTTAAAATGGCTGAACAAAACCAGATAAATACCTGCAAAAGAAAACAGGCTTAAAATGAGAATCAACCTGGACGCTGATTGCTGGCTTTCGAATTGCCCCCCATATTCTAAATAATAACCTTGCGGAAGTTTTAATTCTTTTGCAACCGTTGCCTGCATTTCTTTTACTGCACTTCCCAGGTCACGGCCCTGCACATTGCTGCTAACAACAATTCTTCTTTGTGTATTTTCATGCACTATTGAGCTGATGCCGTTTTCAATTTCTATGGTAGCTATTTGGGATAGCGGAATTAATGCACCATTCGGTAATGCAATTTGTGTATTGCCAACATTTGTTATATCACTTCGTTCTGCATCTGTTGATCTTATTAAAATATCAAAGGATTGTTGCCCTTCTAAAATCTGGCTAACAACTTTCCCATTGTAAAATATTTCCAGGTCTTCTGCGACCTTACCAGCCTGTAATCCATATTGTTTTAAAGCATCCCGGTTTATTTTAATTTTTAGTTGCGGTACCATTACCTGTGCTTCTACCTGTACATCCACTACACCCGGCACTTCAGTTATAATTCTACTCACTTGTGTTGCATTGCTTCTTAATTCGTTTAAATCATTCCCATATATCTTTATGGCAACCTGTGCCCTCACTCCACTTAACAGGTGATCTAACCTGTGGGATATTGGTTGCCCTATATTAATACTACTTCCTTTCAATATATCAAGATTGGTTCTTATATCTGCAAGTATTTCCTTCATGTTCCGCCTTTCTTTTTTTAGCGAAACATCAATTTCAGTGTAGCTTGGGGGTTCAGCATGTTCATCCAATTCGGCCCTGCCTGTTCTGCGGGAAGTAAGTAACACACCATCGACTTTTAGTATTTGCTTTTCTGCTATGGTGCCAATTTTATTTGCTTCCTCTAATGATGTGCCGGCTGGTGCTACAACATTTACAGTAAAGCTACCTTCATTAAAAGGTGGTAAAAATTCTGAACCAAAAAATGGAACCATTGTTATTGCCGCAATTATCAATGCTATTGCCACTGCAATTATTGGCTTTGTATGTTTTAATCCCCAATGTAAAAGTTTAGTGTCCTGTTTTTTCAGCCATCGCACCAAAGGGCTGTCGTCCTCATCCCCCACCCTCGTTACCTCATCTGCCTCTCGGACACCTTCTCCTTCAGGGAAGGAAAGGGGTTTATCTATTTTTGATGAAGGGATTTCTTTGCCAATTGCCCATTGCCTGTTGGTTATTGATTTCTTTTTCCAAAACTTTAAATTTATGTGATTGAGGTTTTTTCTTTTGCTTAAAAGATAACTGCATAAAGCAGGTGTTACCGTTAATGAAACTACCAGAGACGCAATAATAGAAGTGATGTAAGCAATGCCCAATGGAGCAAATATTCTTCCTTCAATTCCCTGTAAATAAAACAGCGGGATGAAAACCAACACTACAATTATGGTAGCATACACAATAGAATTTCTTACTTCACTGCTTGCCTCATAAATCACTTTCAATAATGGCTTTGGCTCTTTGGCAGCAAAATTTTCTTTCAATCTTCTATACACATTTTCTACATCCACAATTGCATCATCCACTAATTCGCCAATGGCTATTGCCAACCCTCCCAATGTTAGCGTGTTGATAGAGATGTTGAATAATTTAAAAACAATGGCAGTAATTATCAATGATAATGGAATAGCGGTTAGCGTAATTATAGTTGTTCTAAAATTTAATAAAAAGAGGAAAAGAATTATAATTACTAAAATAAAACCATCCCTTAAAGCATGCTCTACATTGGTTAGGGAATTTGTAATAAAATTGCTTTGATTAAATACATCTGTATTAATTTTTACATCAGGTGGCAATGAAGTTTGAATTTCTGTAATTGCTTTCCTAATATCTTCAGTTAATGTAACTGTGCTTGCAGTGGGCTGCTTCTCTATGCTTAATATAACGGCAGGTTTGCCATTCAATGATCCATCTCCTCTTTTAACCGCTCCTCCAAATTTTACTTCTGCCACCTGGCTTAACAGCACTGGTGCATTATTTTTATTTGACACAACAGTGTTTGCCAAATCTTCTAAGGTATTTGCCCGTGCTATGTTTCTTATTAATACTTCTGATCCTTTGTTGTTAATAAAACCTCCAGTAGTATTTTGATTGGTTGCCGATAATGCTTTATCAATATCATCAATTGAAACTTTGAATTGTCTTAGTTTTTCTGAAGAAATTAAAACCTGGTATTGCAAACGTTCTCCACCAATGGGTATCACCTGCGATACGCCTTTAATGCTCATCAATCTTCTTCTTATGGTAAAATCGGATAATGTTCTTAGGTCTGCCGGGGATGTTGTGTCGCCGGTAACAGCTATCATCATTATCTGCCCCATGATAGAACTAATGGGACCTAATTGCGGCGCAATACCTTCGGGAACTTTTACAGCCTGTATTCTTTCCGATGTTAATTGCCTTGCCCTGTACACATCAGTCTTCCAATCGAATTCAACGAATACCATTCCCAAACCCGGCGATGCTACTGACCTTACCGCTTCCACACCCGGTGCGCCATTTAATGCCGTTTCAATTGGCAAATTAACCTGGGCTTCAATTTCTTCCGGAGCCATTCCGTTGGCTTCCAAAAATATAGTTACTCTTGGCCGATTTAAATCGGGTAATACATCCACCGGTAAGCTTACTAATGTAAATACGCCGTACACCATTATTAATGCTGCCAGGGCTATTACAAACAACCTGTTCCGTAATGAAAATTGAATTAATTTATTTAGCATTTTATTTGTTTTGAAACCTAACAGGTCTGAATTAAACCTAACAGGTCTTGAAGACCTGTTAGGTTTAAACTTCTCCGGTGCTTCAGACCTAACAGGTTTTTAACCCCTGTTAGGTCCTGCTTTCACTTCTTCAACCACTCATTAAACTCCTTTATCTCTTTACTCTGCCCATCAATAACATTCTGCGCAAACTTCTTCATCTCTACATGCTTACCATGTGATATTTCATTCTCTGCCATATCAACTGCACTCTGGTGGTGAGGAATCATCATCATTACAAAATCTTTATCCTCATCACCGGTCATCTTCATTCCTTTCATCTTTTCCATGGTTTTATTCATTATATCCATCAGTTCATTGTGCTCACCACCTGCACCTGCATGTTCATCTTTCTTTGCAGATGGCTTATGATTAGCAACCAATGTTTTCAATTCATCTATTTCCTTCTTCTGTGCATCAATAATGTTTTGCGCCATAGTCTTTATCTTTTCATCCTTACCTTTTGGCAAATAGCTTTGCGCCATATCAACCGCACTCTGGTGATGCGGTATCATCATGTTTGCAAAGTCAACATCAAAGTCACCTGACATCTTCACTGCACTCATATCGTCCATCATCTTTTTCATCATCTGGTCATGTTCTTTACTTCCCGAACCATTCATGTTATTCATGCCTTCATCCATGTTCATTGCTGTATCCGAAGTTGTTTCTTTTGTAGTGCTGCTATCATTGCATGCCGTGAGAAATAAAATGGAAACAGCAAAAGCTGCCGCGATTAAAATGTTCTTTTTCATAATTTTTGTTTTTAGTTATTAAAATATTTGTAAACTGATTATAATACCTGATTGCGTACAGCACTAAATTCACGCTTCAATTCCCCCGCATACTTCAGCACATTTTCTGCATACCTCAGCACATTTTTTGCAATGTTCCATTCCCATTTCAGCATGTTTTTCACATTCTTTTGCACAGGCATTGCACACCTCTACACATTCCTTTACAAGATGATGTCCATGCTCTGAACCACGTGCTAAAAGGGAGGCGGTAAGGCTGCAAATCTCAGCGCAATCAATATCAAGCTTAATACATTTAGAAAGCATTTTTACATCCTGCTCGTCTAAACAGGCTGCTGCACAATGATTACATTCTGCTACACAATCATTAAGTGCAGCAATAATCCGATGATGTTGTTCGTGACTCATTTTTTTTAGATTTATTGGTTATGAAAATTGTTTGATGCTTTTAATTTTTTATTTCTATTTCCATTCTAATCATTTAGTATTCATCTCTTTTATTTTGGCTTTCATAAAATCAATTTCTTTTTGTTGTGATGAAATAATATCGCCGATTAATTTTTTTATTTCCGGGTCGCTTATGTTGGCCTCTTTAGCCATCAGCAAGGCTGCGGCATGGTGCGGTATCATTGATTTAAGGAATTGCTTATCGGTAACAGCCGTTTGGTTTTGGATGAAAAGAAAACAGGTTACCAGCGCAACAGCGCTGATGCCAATAATTACAGCGTTCGTTTTTTTGTGCATATACATACTACTCATTAAGGCCATTTCAATAATAAGCATGGCTGCGGTCATAAGGCCTGCCATGTAAAACTGGTTGATGTTGGGGATAACATTTGCGAATTTATCAACCATGGAGTACATTAATATGAACATGGCAATAAATGAAATGATTACCATCCACAATAATTTTTTGTACTGCATTTTATGCATCGCATGCATATCTCCGCTCATAGGTTTGTTTTCACCTTTCATTTCATGTGTTGTTTTGTGCGATTCCATTGTTTATATTTTTAATGGTTAAAAAAAATTAGTTTTTTACTTTCAACCTACTTGCAATTATGACAACTACTACTCTGCTCACTGTCATCAGTACTATTGGTGTTGGTGTTCCATGTTGTAATCTTAAATGATACTGATATCACCTGATAAAATTTTATTTATTTTAATAATGCCATGTTAACCCAGCCCCCCATTTATAATCACTATCGTAATTGGCGCTGATAGAAAAATAACGGCTAAACATGTACCGAAATCCTACTGTATATTCTTTATCCGTATTCACCCTCAAATCGGCAAAAAAATTATTGCTTAGTGCAAGGTCTCTTCTTTCAAGCTGCAACCTTAAATTACCATTGTTGTCAACCCTCCATTCCGAACGTACCAGCATGGGCAGCAGGTAATAAATACCCGCGTCAAATACATGGCGGTTATCTTTTGAATCCGGTTCTGCAAACTTTTCCTGGTTCTTATTTCTGCGATAGTCATACCCAACAAAGGCGGCGAGGTATTGCTGCTTATCTAAATATCGCAATAAATGATTTTCTACTTCTACATCTCCTTTGTACGTGGACCTGAGTTCTGTTTCCAATGCATATTTGTTATTTGAAATATTGAACATCCCAAATACTCCCTGGGAGTGCACCGATAAATCCATCCATGGAAATAATTTTCTATCTTCTTTTTTTAAAATTTTATAACCTGTTCTGGCAAACTCATTTCTTTCAGAGCCTTCGTAGCTTACCACCCTAGCCATGCCGCTCATCATGTGGTATAAATTATGGCAATGAAAAAACCAGTCTTTTTCTTCATTGGCATAAAATTCTATGGTTACGGTTTCCATTGGTTTTATGTCAAACGTATGTTTCATAGGCGAGTATTCTCCCTGTGCATTTACCACACGGAAGAAGTGCCCGTGCAGGTGCATGGGGTGGCGCATCATCGTAGTGTTCATCAATATCATCCGAACATTTTCGCCATGGCGGATAAGAATATTGTCTGATTCAGAAAGTGTTTTATTATCAAATGACCATACATAGCGCAACATATTTCCTGTGAGGGTGAGATTAATTTCCCGCCATTTTTTTGTGGGGTCTAAAGCAGAAGGATTAATGCTTCGCAGCATATCATAAGAGAGTATCATTTCTCCGCCGCCCATTCCCGGCATTGACATTCCTGACATACCACTCCCGGATTTCATATCCATCCCGTTCATATTATTCATGTCCATGCCTTTCATTCCTTTTGCAGTATCCTTACTATTCTTCATGTTCATACCCTGCATGTCCATCCCTTTTTTATCATTCATGTCCATGCCCTTCATATCATTACCCCCCATGTTCATACCTTTCATTCCTTTCATGTTGCCCATATTCATTCCCCCACCACTCATGTTCATGTTGCCCATCATAGTATTCATTTCTCTCATCATAGCAAAGTAATCAAGCTTAGGAAGGGTAGGCGCTTTTACCTCATCTCCATTACCCAGAACAATAGAACCATAGCCCGTTATATCCCAGGAGGTAGCACGGAATTCATAAGCGCTGCTATCTTCGGGCATTTGAATCAATACATCATAAGTTTCGGCAGTTGCCAATTCAATTTTATCAACCATCAAAGGCATCACATTTATTCCATCGGCAGATGCAACCTGCATTTGACCGCCTGCAAACTGCACGGTAAAATAAGTAGAAGCCGAGCCGTTGATAATTCTAAGCTTTATAATTTCTCCTGGCTTTGCATCTTTATAAAAACTTCTATCTTTACCATTAATGAGAAAGGCATTGTAATAAACATCCGCCACATCCATCGGTGTCATCCGCATCCACTCCTGTTTTAATTTGTCTTTGAAATATCCGGCAGCAATGGCTTCGCCATAACTCTGCATGGCGCCTTTTTTTATGGAATACCATTCTGCTCCTTTCTTTAGATAGCGGTGTACCTGGTGCGGATTTTCATCAGTCCAGTCGGAAAGTACAAGCACTAATTCTTTCATTGCACGTTCATCGGGACGTTTAATAACAATTGAACCATATAAGCCAGATTGTTCCTGCAACATGGTGTGTGAATGATACCAGAAAGTGCCGCTTTGGATAATGGGAAAGGTAAACGTATGTACCGTGCCGGGCTTGATGGGCGCTGTAGTTAAATAAGGAACACCGTCTTCAGGATTGGGTAAAAGGATGCCATGCCAATGTACAGAAGTTTCGTGTTTCATTCTATTATGTACCCTAATGATGGCAGTATCTCCCTCAGTAAAATATAAGGTGGGTGCAGGTATGGAGCCATTTACGGCGATTGCCATTCGGTATTTACCAGTGTAATTTACCATGGTATCGGCGATGTTTAAATCATACTGCACTCTTTTGCCTTGATACCCGGAAGGCGGCTTAACATTTTCGCCGGCTATCTTTTTTTCTATTGTTTGGGCGAATAAAGAAATATTAATAAGGCACGATAATACGGCTGCTATTTGTACAAAACTTTTCTTCATTTGTTGCATACTTTATATTGTAGTTGAAGAATAATTATTAATTTTTCTTTACAGGCTTTTCCGTTGCAGGATTATTATCGTAAGGTTTAGTATTATCAATCAGCTTCATGCCTTTCATTCCTTTCATGTTTTCCATACCTTTCATGCCCTTCATATTGTCCATGCCTTCCATACCTTTCATATCTTTTTTATCCATACCCGGCATGTTTTTCATATTGCCCATTCCTTTCATGTCTTTGTCATCCATTCCTTTCATGTCTTTCTTATCCATGCCCTTCATGTCTTTCATGTTGTCCATGCCTTTCATATCTTTCTTATCCATGCCCTTCATGTTTTTCATATTGTCCATGCCTTTCATGTCTTTGTTATCCATGCCTTTCATATCTTTCATTGAGCCTTCGTCGTGCTTATCCTCCCCATCATGTCCATGACCTGTTTTTGAACTATCTTTAATCTCCATTTTTCCTCCATGATGACCCATTCCTGATTCCTCTACCGGTTTAACGCTCATACCTTTTGTAAAAACCATTTCTCCACCCAGGTAACCTTGCAACATCACCATACCGCTGCCCAGAAAAAGACAAATTACCCAGGCTAAATATTCCCTGTTACCCGGAAGTTTTTTGCGAAGCCAGAACCATATAGCCAAAATCTGGTAAAAAAACATCAATGCCAGACCATTGTATTTATGGAATGATAACATTGGGTCAACACTATCATGCCCCATTTTCTGCTCATCAATCAATCCTGTAATAACAGCAAAGGGAGTAAAGATGACCCCCACCAGCAAACTCTTAAAAGCGAGGTCTTTCCAGAACTCCCTTTTTGCAAATAGAGAAATAGCACCAAACACTCCTGCCAGCAAAAGCAGTGCTATAGGGAAATGAATAATAGCCGAATGCAGCGGAGGAAAGTTGGAAAACATACTATAAAATTTAATTAAGGTTTAATTTTCAATTGGTCCTTTAGCAATTGCCTATTGTCAATTACCCCTCCACCACATTTATCACAAAGTCAGCAGTATGCACTTTACCATCTGTTTGAAACTGTATCCATCCCCGGTAAACACCGGGCTTATCAAATGTTGTATGCAAATCGAACTTACCATTTTCAACACCGGGATGCACATGGAGATATTTCTTTTCATCAAGACTAACCACCACCATGTGAGCCTTGGCACCCAAATAATTTTCCATCGTGTTGGGGTCAACGGGTTTGCCATTTTTTGTTACAGCACCCGAGATATGTGTTGGTGATTTGGTAACCAACTTTCCACCTTCAGGAGAAAGAGTTACGGTAAAGCCATCAACATTTTTTACAAGTACATCACCGCTATATTTTTTAGCAGCAGCTGCATTGCCTGTTACGTTTACTGTTAGATTATCAACCGTATGGTTAGCGCCGCTTGGCTTGTAATCAGCAAACAAAGTGTACTTGCCACCTGCAGGAAATTTATGTTTCACCAGGTAACTCCCATCTGCATTTATCTCGGGGTGTATGTGGTCGAAATAAGAAAGGTCGTCGCTTACAACAATCAGGTGTATCTTTTTTTCATGCTCAATATCCAATGCCACCTGCTCCTTATCATTATCCTTCAATTTTGGTATCATAGACAACGTTACTTCCTGGTTTGGATTAACCGTTGCAGGGTTTGTAGTGAACTGCATTTTTACATTGGAAGGCGCACCGGCATTGTCATTATGCTCCAGCTTCATTCCGCACCTATGACAATCATCACCTTCTTTACCCGTTACTTCCGGATGCATTGGGCAGGCATAAATATGGTCGCTGCTGTGCGTTGCCATCGCTTCGGTTTTTGTACTGTCGGCTTTAATGGTTTTGGTATCGCCATCATTGCATGATGCAAAAGTTAGTACCCCAACTATGGCAATTGCAAAAGTTATTTTCATTACTGATTTCATTTTTTATTTTTTATTTAAGTTGTATTTGTTTATTTATTATCAATGTTATTAATCCTAACAGGTTTTAAAAATCGGTTAACTCTGAGAAGATATTTTAAATCTAACAGGCCTTTTAAAACCTGTTAGATTTGATTGAGATGTTTCTAATTATGATTATGCTCCCCGTGATCTTACTTTTCTTTTTTGGCAACCATTTGCTTCAGGTTCATGTTACATACAGGGCATTTACCTGATTTGGCATAGGATTTATCCCCTTCGCATTTCATAGGGCATTGATACGCTGCATGTGCAACGGCTGCTTTAACCGGTTTCATCTGCATGCCGCAAACAGGGCACTTGCCGTTTTTGTGATAAGTCTTTTCACCTTCACATTTCATCGGGCATTGATAGTGCATGACAGTTTTTGCTTTCTTTGTTTTACTTTTTTGTTTTGTAGTTTGTGCATCTGCGGCATTGAAACTGAAAAGGGCGATAGCGATAATTAACAGCATTTTTAAATGTTTCATTTGATTTGTTTTTATAGTTTAAAAATTATTTTGCTCTGCGAAATGAAGAATGTGATTGAACGATCTTCCATTCTCCTTTAAATTTTTGTAAAACGGATGTTGCAAATCCATTACTTTTTGCTTCTTTATCATCTTTTAATAAAATAGTGTACAAATAGCTTTCGGTAGTGTAGGCGTAGTTGCCATTAAGCGTAACCTCCACTTTGTAATTACTGAATTTAAAAGATTTGAAATCTTTTAACTCTGGGCCAAGGTGATGTTCCAGGTAATGACTTATTGTTCCCTCATCTTTAGCCTGTTCAATAATTTTTGAATTTGTTACAAAAAGTTTTGTAATACCTGAAGTATCAAGACTTTCAATTTTAGATTTATAAGCATTCAGTATTTTTTTTATGGCTTCTGCATCGTTTTTCTGTGCTGATAAAGAAAACGAAATGCCTGTGCATAAAAGAATGAAGAATAGTTTGTGTTTCATATTAGTTTGTTTTTGAGTTAATAGTATTTACCTTTTTATATTATTATTATTGATTTAAGAACATTGTTTTCATTTGATATACGCCATTGGTAACTACCCTTTCACCCTCTTCTACCCCTTTAATAATATTTACAGCCTTACCGTTTGATGTGCCCTTATTTACATAACTGATTGAATATTGCTCAGCTTTGTCTTTGATAAATACTGCAGGTTTCCCATTTACATCTGCAATGGCAGCATCGGGAATAATAATCTGCCTTGTGAAATTGCTTGAATAGATACGGATATTAATATTCTCACCAATTTTAAAGCGGCCATTAGCATTGGTCACTTCAAACAAAACTACCTGTGATTGGTTTTCGGGATTAACCTGTTGTGCTGTTGAGATCACATTAACATTGTATTCGGTTGTATCGTTAGGTAAACTTGAATAAGCTGTTACTTTTTGAAGTGTCCTTAGCTTTATAACATCGTGGCTAAATACCTGCGCTTCAACAAAAACTCTGTCAAGGTTTGTTATTTCAAATAAAGTTTGACCTGCACTGATCACTGCACCAATGGAATAATTGAAAGTGCCTACAACACCACTTATTGGCGCTGTAAGCGTTACCATTTTAGTACTGTTCAAGTTACCCTTTGCATTTGCTTCGAATAATCTTTTATTTTTTGCGGCAGTTTCAAACCTTGCTTTTGCTTCAGTTAGATCTTTCTTTGCTACTATATCTGCAATTCCGCTTAACCGGTTGTATTGGGCTTTAGCTGCATTGTATTCTGACTCTACTGTATTTTTTTGAGAAATTATACTTATTTGTGTGCCTGCATCAACCTGTTGTTCTATCACAGCCAACACTTGTCCTGCCGATACTCTTTGGCCTACAGTAGTTCTTATGGAAACAATTTTACCGGTTTGCGGTGTTTGGATTACTGCCTTTCCTTTAGGCGAAGGCACAATTGTACCAAGTACTTCAGTTGATTGATTAAAATTGCCGGTTTCAACTTTTTGGGTAAGTATGTCAAAAAGGAATTGGGATTCTTTTTCAACTATAAAAGTATTTGATGGGCCTCCGGTATTAGCAGTCTTCTTATCTCCATGCTCTTCACCTTCGTGTGCAGAGGTAAAGTAATTGGAACTTGCAGGAAACAGTAATAGAAAAATAATGCTGATAGTTGTAATTCTTTTATTTCTTTTTTTCAATAATAAAAACATTACAAGCATACCACCTAATGCACCAAGGATACCATAAAATAAATTGCTGTTGTACCAGTGTGCATGCACTTCTGTTACTTCTACTTTTGCAATTTCTTTTCCAGTTTCAATATCCTTTACTAACAGCAGGTCTGCACCCAGTTTGCCATTAAGACTTACAGAAATATTGTATTTCTTTTTTTCGGGAAAGATCCCTTTTATTTCATAAACGCCGGAATCAATTTTATGCATTGTAAATTTCAGGTCTGCGTTACCCGATACAGAAACGCTTAGCTCATCAGGATCAACGGGCTTATTAGTCACATATTCGGTGATGAATAATTTAAAAGTGCTTTCCTTGCCCACAGGAATTGTTTGATACTTAATCAGTAGCTCATATTTATCAGATGATGCTTCTGAACTAAAGTATGAAGCATCCCCTACTACTGCCTTTTTTTCGCCGGCATGATCTTCTCCTCCATGAGCAAAAACAGTAACAGGTAAGAGTAATAGGAACAAAATTTTCTTTATCATAATGTACCGTTTAAAAATTTTAATTCAATCAGCGCTTCATTGAAGTTCCTAAGCGTCTCCAGGTAATTTACTTTTGTTTCAAAGGCTGTAATGATATTCCGCAAGGCTTCTATATAATCCATTTGACCGGCAGCAAATAATCTTAAGGCTGTTTCAATAATTTCTTTCGACTTATCTAATGCGATTGTATTATAATAAGTAAGGCTTGTCTGTTCTTTAACCAGGTTAGAGTAAGCAACCTGGTATTCTCTTGAAATATTTCTCATCTCTCTCTGCCGTTGTGCCTCAGCTAATTCAATTCCTGTTTTTGCAGCATTTACTCTTGCCCGGTTTTGACCAACCCAAAGCGGTACCGAAATCCCCAGGCGGTAGCCTATTGCCTGTTTATAATCAGAACTTAATGGAAACAATGGTCCTGCCGTCAATTCCGGAAGCGCTTCACCTTTTTGAACTTTTAATTCCTGTTGTGCAATATTTACCTGTTGTTGAAGTAGCTGTTGTTGCAAAGTACTTCCGGTTGAATCTGACAAACGCACATGTAATGAATCGATTGATAGTGTCGACAAGGGTTCAACATTAAAGTTATCATTCAGATTGGTTAGATAACCCAATACAATTTTCCGGGTCTGTAAATCTCTTACGTTTCTATTAAGCTCGTTGCGAACCTTATCAGCTTCGTTGGCAGCAAAAAGTTCCTGTAATTTGTTTATTTGTCCTGCATCAAAATTTCTTTTAGCTGCCGTTTTAATGGCCTGGTAAAGGCTATCCTGGGACGTTAATAATTCACTTCTTGCAGTTAAGTATTGCAATTGTAAAAAAGTATTTCTTACAAGTCTTTTTATTTCATTCTCATTCAGCCGGATCATTAACCTTGCAAGCTGTATTCTTTCTTTTTGCAATGCTTTTTGATTCGCATATACTCCAGGCAGACGTAAACGCTGCTGGATACCAAGTAATAAACCTTCGTATGGAGACTGCTCAAGTTCCACCTCGGGATTGTCCAACCCGCCTGTAGCCTTTAGCAACTGTTGTTGCTGTTGTAATGCTAACGTTGATGGCCTTCCATTTATCTTATTTTGAAGAGATAAATTAACTGCCTCCTGGTAGGTAACCAGGCGTTGAGAAATTGCGGCAACTGATAAAAAAACAAATAATATTAAAAGATAAGCCCTATACATATAATTGATTTCTGTTTGAAATAGATCACTGTTAGCTACAGCTAATAGTTTGCTGTATTTGCAGCACGTTACAAACAAAATCAAATCAGGAAAGACTGTATAGCAATACGAATATCCGGTATGGGAGGATGATAACTTCGGACAAAATAATTAGTACCAGTTTTTATATAAGATGTATAGAAAATATTAATATTAGAAAATGAAGATAGAAAGGGTATAATAAAACCAGGAGTAAATATTTTTATTGATTGGGCAACGGCTTTATCAAGCTGCTCAAATTTTATCACTTTATCGTTGCAGCAATCATCTTTGCTTTCTTTTGATTTTTTATTATCCGCCACATCATGATGCTGTGGTTTTGCATGAGAATGTTTGGCTGCTGTTTCATGATGGTGCTTTTTCCCGTCTGCATGAATATGAGAAGGGGAAGTCGTTACTTCTTCGTGATGATGAGAGTTTTCTTTGTGATGATGGGGGGAGTTAAAACCCATATCAATATTAATAGCGCATGCAAAGCCAATAATCGTATTGAGTGAGAATACAAGCATTAAAAATGCTGCCTTTAACTGTATAGATCTTCTTTTATTCAATTAAGATATTTAACTTGATCAGGGAAAATATGGCTCAACTACTATACCAAAGATAATAATCCCAGCCTTATAACCTTATATTTCTCAACCTGAGGGAATTTACAATAACTGAAACAGAACTAAAACTCATAGCTACTGCGGCGATCATCGGTGATAATAAAATCCCGAAAAATGGATACAAAACCCCCGCTGCCACTGGTATCCCCAGAACATTATACATAAAAGCAAATATCAGGTTCTGGTGGATATTTTTCATTACACCTTTGCTGAGTTTTATTGCTTTCACTATCCCGTGCAAATCACCCTTAACTAAAGTGATGGAGGCACTTTCAATAGCTACATCAGTGCCCGTTCCCATCGCAATACCCACATCGGCCTGTGCCAATGCCGGAGAATCATTGATGCCATCGCCTGCCATAGCTACTTTTTTGCCTTCGCTTTGTAACCTTTTTATTTCTTTTAGTTTGTCCTCTGGAAGGTATTCGGCTTTGAATCCGGTTAAGTGCAATTCATCAGCAACTGCTTTTGCAGTTCCTGCATTATCACCTGTTATCATAGTGATCTCTATTCCTTCCTTCAATAAATCGTCGATTGCTTTTTTGGTAGTTTCTTTTATTTTATCGGTGATGGTTATATAACCAATTGCCGCTTCATCAATGGAAATAAATGAAACAGTTTTACCCGCATTTTGTTCGTTGCTTACTTTCGTTTCCAACTCTGCTGGTATTGCAGAGTTAGTTTCTTCCATTAGTTTTTTATTGCCCAACGCTATTCTTTTTCCATCCACTGTTCCGGTTACACCTTTGCCGGCAACAGCATTAAAATCTTTTACTTCAGAAAAAGAAACTTGCTTTTCCTTACCATATTTTACAATGGCAGCAGCCAATGGATGTTCGCTATATTTATTTAAAGAAGAGATTTTTTGCAGCACATCTGCTTCATTAAATCCTTGTTCAACAACTATTTTTTCAACAGATGGTTT